>JBKPSF010000229.1:0-8630 GCA_046734875.1 Actinomycetota bacterium
TGTGTATAAGAGACAGTTCGAGGAGGGCGCGCTGGCCGCGGAGGGCTTCGCCGCCCACGTGTTCTTCGATCCCGTAAGAGACGCCGTCCAACCGCGCCCCGATTGGTTCCTCCCAACCGTGGCGAAGCTCGAAGGCCGCCCCGAAGAGACGTTTGTCCCGCAAGATTAGGAGGTTCCCATGGAACACCAGACTATAAAGGGCGAGAAGGTCCCCTCGCTGGGACTTGGCACTTACAGGCTCACGGGCGACGCGTGCATCCGGGCGGTGGAGCGCGCGCTCTCGATGGGTTACAGGCACGTGGACACGGCCCAGATGTACGGCAACGAGGCGGAGGTGGGCCGGGGCATCGAGGCTTCGGGGCTGGAGCGGGGCGACGTCTTCCTTACTACCAAGGTCTGGCCGAGTGACTTCGCCCACGACCGCGTCATCGGCAAGACCCGCGAGAGCCTGAAAAAGCTCGGCACCGACTACGTCGACCTCCTGCTGATGCACTGGCCCCCCGATGGAGTGCCGCTCGGCGAGATCCTCGGGGCCATGCGAAAGCTGCAGGAAGAGGGCGCCGTGCTGCACATAGGGGTGAGCAACTTTTCCCCGTCCCTCGTCGAGGAGGCGGCCGGGCACGCCGAAATCTTCTGCAACCAGGTCCAGTACCACCCCTACAGAAACCAGGACGCGCTGCGCGAACAGGCATGGGAGTTGGACTACCTGCTCACCGCCTACACCCCGCTCTCCCGCGGCGGCGTAGGGGACGACGCCACGCTCGAAGAGATAGGAGAGGACCACGGCAAGACGGCGACCCAGGTGGCCCTGCGCTGGCTCGTGCAGCAGGAGAAGGTCTCGGCCATTCCCAAGGCGACGAGCGAGGAGCACCTCAGGGAGAATTATGCCATCTTCGACTTCGAGCTCTCCGGGGAGGAGATGGACCGCGTCTTCTCCCTGGGCCGTTGAGGGCGCGGCGTGCGTGCGCGTGAGCTCGGGATCAGGATCGGCGAGCTGGCGTCGGGGCCCGAGGATGCGATCACCGACGTGGGGGGCGTGAGGGTCGGGCACTCGACCATCGTGCGCGGCGAGGGGCCGCTCGTCGTCGGCGAGGGGCCCGTGAGGACCGGCGTCACGGTCGTCTGTCCGAGGGCGGGGATGGCGCGAGACGAGCCCGTCTTCGCCGGAGCCCACACCTTCAACGGCAACGGGGAGATGACGGGTCTGGAGTGGATCAGGGAGGCCGGAACCCTCTCCACGCCCGTCGGTATAACCAACACCCACAGCGTCGGCGTCGTGCGCGACGCCCTCGTGAAGGACGAAGTGGAGGCCCGAACCGGCGAAGTGAACTACTGGTCCCTCCCCGTCGCGGCCGAAACCTTCGACGGCACCCTCAACGACATCAACGGCCAACACGTCACCGCCGAACACGTGCGCGAAGCGCTAGCTTCGGCCAGCGCCGGGCCCGTTCGGGAAGGCTCCGTCGGCGGGGGGACGGGTATGATCTGCCACGAGTTCAAGGGAGGAATAGGCACGGCCTCGCGCCAAGTTTCGGAGGACGACGGCGGCTGGACGGTCGGTGCGCTGGTGCAAACAAACTACGGAGATCGCCGGACGCTGCGCGTCGACGGGGCGCCGGTGGGACGTATTCTCGGTACGGAGCGTATACCTTCGCCCTACGAAAACGAGGAGGCGCCGCCGGCCGGCACGGGCTCCATAATAGTGGTCCTAGCCACCGACGCCCCGCTCCTGCCGATACAGTGTGACAGGCTCGCGAAGCGCGCCACGATAGGGCTCGGCAGGATGGGCGGCGGCCTCAGCGACGGGAGCGGGGACATCTTCCTCGCCTTCGCCACGGGCAACCGCGGCCTTCCACCCGACGGAATACCCGACCCGCCCATCGTTTCCCTGCAGATGGTGACGAACGAGCACATCTCGCCGCTCTTCCACGCGGCGGCCGAGGCCACGGAGGCGGCCATCCTCAACGCGCTGCTCGCGGCCGGCGACATGACGGGGCGCGACGACATCACCGCCTACGGCCTCACGCCGGAGCTTCTCCTCGGTGCGCTCGGGGAGGCCCGACGATGAGCCCTGATAGAGAAGGAACGGTAGACGGCGAGAGGCTGTGGCGGAAGCTCTCGGAGCTAGCGGAGGTGGGCAAGCTGGAGTCGGGCGGCGTGACGCGGCTCTCGTTCACGGACGAGGAACGGGCAGCCAAAGACCTCGTCGCCTCTTCTATGGAAGACGCAGGCCTCGCGGTCAGGGAGGACGCCGCGGGGAACCTCTTCGGCCGCAGGGAGGGAAGAGACCCCGACGCTCCCGCCGTCCTCCTGGGTTCCCACGTCGACTCCGTCTACGAAGGAGGGAACTTCGACGGGCCGCTCGGCGTGCTGGCCGGCATCGAGGTGGCGCAGAGGATGCAAGAACGCGGCGTCGAGACCATCTGTCCGGTCGAGGTCGTGGCCTTCACGGACGAGGAGGGCGCCCGGTTCTCGTTCGGCATGATCGGCAGCCGCGCGCTGGCAGGCACGCTGTCGGAGGAAGACCTGCAACACGAGGACGGAGACGGCATCTCCGTAGCCGGCGCGATGAGGAGTTACGGCCTCGACCCGGGGAGGATCCCGGAATCCGCCCGTCCTCGAGGCTCCCTGGCGGCCTACCTGGAGCTACACATAGAGCAGGGCAGGGTCCTGGAGAATGAGGGCCTGCCCGTTGGAGTCGTGACGGGCATAGCCGCGCCAGTGTGGCGCAGGCTCGTCTTCAGCGGCGAAACCGGGCACGCCGGTACGACCCCCATGCAGATGCGCCACGACGCCCTGGCCGCCGCGGCCGAGGTCGCGGCCGTCGTCGAGGAAGAGGCCTCTGAGACCGGCACCTCCGTAGGGACGATCGGGCAGATGGGCGTCGAGCCAGGGGGCATCAACATAATTCCTGGACGCGTCGAACTTTCGCTAGATCTCAGGGACATAGACGAAGAGACGAGGGACCTGGTCGAAGAGCGCGTCCTGGAGCGTGCACGGACGGTATGCGAGGGGCGTGGCGTCGAGTTCGAGACGGAGGTTCTGCAGAGGATGACCCCGGTCTCCTGCTCGGAGGTGGTCCGAGGCGCGGTGCGGATGGCGTGCGAGGGGCTCGGTCTCGAGGCCTACGATCTCGCGAGCGGCGCCGCGCACGACGGGATGCAACTCGTAAAGCTGTGTCCCGTCGGCATGGTTTTCATCCGATCTAAAGCCGGCGTGAGCCACAGCCCCGATGAGTGGAGTTCCAAAGAAGATTGCACGGCAGGGGCGAGCGTCCTCTATCGCGCGACGCTCGAGCTAGCCTCCCGCCGTCGCTAGACGCTGGTGGACCACGAGAAGGAGAAGGTTTGATCGTCCGTCTCGAGCGCAAGATCGAGGAGCTCGCGCGTTGGATCCTCGACTCCGAGCACGTCGTCGCCTTTACGGGCGCCGGCATCAGCACCGACTCCGGCATCCCCGATTTCCGCGGCCCCGACGGGGTGTGGACCCGACGCGACGCCGGCCTGCCCGCGCCGCAGTGGCGGATTCCGCGCGACCAGGTCGCTCCCAACGCATCCCACCTCGCCCTCGCCGAGCTGCAGCGACTCGGCAAGCTCCAGTTCCTCATCACCCAGAACACCGATAACCTCCACCGCCGTTCCGGCATACGCCCCGAGCTTCTGGCTGAGCTCCACGGCAACGGCCAGCTCATGCGCTGCACGAACTGCGGACGGTCGTACACCAGAGAAGAGGCACGATGGGACACGGGCCGGTGGGGACCAGGCTTTCGTACCCAGAGACCCATGCCCGGGCAGCCAGATTGCGTCGTATGCGACGGACGGCTCGTCTCGACGGTCGTGAACTTCGGGGATTCCTTGCCGCAGGAAGAGATGGCCCTTGCCGAGCGTCACGCCCGCCGGTGCGACCTCATGGTCGTCCTGGGCTCCTCGCTCATAGTGCAGCCCGCGGCCTCGCTCGTAGGGCTGGCGCTCGGGGCGGGGAAGAAGGTGGTGCTCATCAACCGGGGCAAGACGCCCTACGACAGGGCGGTAACGTTGCGGGCACGGGCGGGGATCGGCGACATTCTCCCACAGGCGGTCGAGCGGGTGCGGCGGACACTCGAGGCGCAAACGAACAGGACCTGATCCGGGCAGGAACCGTCTCACTCTGGCCTGGTGGCCCTAAAGTCAACGATCGTCGCATCCTAATACAGAGGCATGGACCTCAGGAACTTCCAGGCGTTCGGTGAGCCGGGGGCGGTAGTCTACCTCGCTGACTGTTTGGATCTCATGAAGATAATGCCCCCTGCGAGCGTGGATATGATCTTCGCCGACCCGCCTTACAGGCTCTCCAACGGCGGCGTGACGGTCAGAAACGGGCGCCGGGCTTCTGTGGACAAGGGCGCGTGGGACAGATCCATGGGTTTCGGGGCGGATCACCGCTTCAACGTCGGCTGGCTGCGGGAGGCGCGCCGCATCCTCAAGCCCGACGGAACCATCTGGGTCACCGGCACGCACCACATAATTTTCAGTCTCGGCTACGCGCTCCAGACCATGAGCTTCAAGCTCATAAACCAAATAGCCTGGTCCAAACCGGACCCGCCACCGAACACCCTCCACACCGCCTTCACTCACGCCCACGAAACACTTCTGTGGGCGAGCAAGAGCAAGGGCGCACGCCACACCTTCAACTACGACCTCATAAACAGTCCCGATCCCACCTCCCAGATCTCCTCCGTCTGGCGCATCCCCGCCGTGCCCATGACAGAGAAGTCCCACGGCTACCACCCCACCCAGAAGCCTTTGCGCCTCCTCAGGCGCGCCGTACTGGCCTCCACGGTGGAAGGCGAGCTGGTCTTCGACCCCTTCTGCGGGTCCGGTACGACGGGGGTTGCGGCCAAGGAACTGGGTCGTTTCTTCGTGGGAGCCGAGAGGGAGCGGGAGTACGCCGGGTTGGCGGAACGAAGGATTGGTGCAGCGCAGAGGGGGATCACGCTGGGGGAGATTCGAGCCATAGGCTATGGGAACCTGCAGCGTGGCCGACGGGGCATCGTCGTGAAGCGATACGAGGTCGGGATGGACGAGCTATGAGCGCGGCGAGCGCCTCGACTCAATCTGACCGTATGCGCTCCCGCGTGACGGGTTCGGGTGCCCGCCCCGAGAGACCCGTATCTGCCTCGGGAGCAGTACATGCTCGATAGGACCGGTGTTTATTCGCGTCCCCGAATGATTATGCGCCACCACGGTATGGAGTACCCCGTCGCGTGCCGCGAGGGTGGCCAGGAGCCCTCCCATGACATGTGAGCGGCTTTCTATGCACGATCCTGCAAAGGATCTTCCGAGAATAACCCTTCCCCGAAGGTGGGTGAATAGGGGCGAGACGGCGACCGTCGCCGTCCTAACGTGCCCCCGTGAAGAACTCCTCCAGCACGGGTGCCAAGACCGACGGGTTCAGGTCGTGGGTCTGCCCCTCCAGGACGCGTGCGCTCGCGTCGGGCATCGCTCCCGCTAACGCCTTAGCCCCCCGATCATGAACGGGAAGCTCTCCCCGCCGGCGAGGACGAGGGCGGGGCACCCGACGGAGGCGGCCTCATCCGTGGGTACGGAGCCGTCGCCCACGATCTCTGTCTCGTAGACCGTCGTGTGCGCCATGGCCTCTAGGGCGGGCCAGAACGGGTCCTGGCGCAGTCCGGAGACGACCTCGGCCGGTAGCCCCAGGCCCTCGGTCTGATACAGCGCTACCGCGTCGCCCCACTTGCCTTCCTCCACCAGCGCCCCGATCCGCCTCACGAGGTCCTCCGCGTCCGGGACCAGCACGCCCTCGGCGGTCAGCGGCGGCTCGTAGAGCGCCAGCCTGCCTATGGGAAGCCCTCGGGCGGCGGCCCGCAAGGAGAGGGTGCCCCCGGAGGAGTAGCCGAACACCGAGGCCGCCCCGCCCGCCTCCTCCAGGAGGGCTCCCAGGTCCTCTATTTCGCGCTTTACGGCGTAGGGCCGGGTGTCGCCGCTGTCGCCCCTGCGGTCGTAGGTGAACACGGCGAACCGGTCCTTCAGCGCCTCGGCCAGGGGCGCGGCTTTGTCCCGGCCGTTGAAGGCCCCGACCACGAAGATCAGGGGCGGTCCTTGCCCGACCCGCTCGAACGCTATGGGTGTCCCGTCCTCGGAGCGCACCTTGTCCACGATCCCTCCTCCTTTGGTGGTCTTCTCATGGCTCTACCTTCCCGATCTAGGATAAGGAGGCGTTCTCCGAACACAACCGTCGAGTTCACGGATGCGCCTTGCAGGGCCTAGGTCGTGGGAGATGGCGCTGCGCGACCTGCGTTCGTCTATGGATGGGTGAAGACACCATTGTGGGTTTTCTGTACGGTAGCAAGTTGCCTACGATCCGTAGGCCGGGCATCCTGGAAGGCGATTGAACGCCAATTCAACCTGTTAGGGTGTTTCCGTTCGAGCACTACTCATAGGCCTGCTTCCGCCGTAGCTGCTTACACCCACGCTTCGTACGGTTAGTGAGGCGGTTTGCTCTGTTCCCTTCGCGTCGTTGGTCGGGAGCTTGACCCTACCTTCTTCTGGACGACCGCCTCTGGAATGTGGTGTTCCGCCCGCGCGCCCTCGGCCTCCCTGAGGTCCTAACCCACTTGCTCTGCGGGCGGTGGACGGCGTCCGCATTAGCCTCATCTTTTCCTTCTGGGTCGCCTCCCTGGCTCTCGGCCTCGCTCGCGAGTTTTTCGGCCTCCTCCGCACGCCTCTCGGCTTCCAGGGTGCGCCCCTCGGCGGCCTCGGCTCGGCTTTCGGCCTCCCTGGCGCTTCTTTCGGCCTTTTGGGCTCGTCTCTTGGCTGCCCTGGCGCTCTTTTCGGCTTCACGAGCGCGTGCCTCGGCCTCCGCGGTGCCTTTCTCGGCCTCCTCGGTTTGTCTCTGGGCTTCGCTCCTGCCCCTTTCGGCTTCCCGAGCGCGCGTCTCGGCCTCCACAGCGCGTGCCTCGGCTTCCTCGACTTGCCTTTGGGTTTCCTCGGCGCGCTTCTGGGTCCTCGTGGTGCCCCCGTGGTAGTAGGAGAACACGGAGTCGAGGAAATCCATGTAGTTGTCCGTAGAGGCCCGCGTGAGTTCTTGCGTAGCCTCTCGCGCGAGCTCCTGCTGGGCGGCCAAATGTTGCGTTATCTGCAATGTGCCCTCGGATTGAGTACGAAGGTTGTTCATCACGGTGTTGAAGAAGTACTCGACCTGCTGAGCACCTAGCTGCTGGGCCGCCGCTGTGCCATCGGAGGTCGTCCTATACGCCGCCACGAGGGCATCGGTGAACTCCTGGGCTACCTCGTCTATCCTCTGGCGCTGTTGATTATCCATTCGACTTTGACTCCCTTGCTTTGGGTTCTGGTAAACCTGCAGGCTATCGATACCCTCCGTGGCGCCCGGCTACACCGAGCGTCCTACCGTAGAGTCTCCTGCGAGTGTCTTGGAAAGTCCCAGCCGCGTCGAAGCTTCTGCGCACCGAGCGTTCGATGCGCAGCACCTGCCTTCCGTCGTGCTGGACGATCTGGTCGGCGCCCTCGCCGCGGCCGTGGCGGAAGGCGAGCCCTCCAACGAGCCCCCCAAGCCCGTCGGCCTCGGGCGAGCGCGGGATCAGGCGCAGCACCTCCCCGTCTGAGGTCGACAAGGAGCCGAGCAGCCTCTTGGCCTCCTCGCTTACCCGTATCATTCGGCCACCCGCTCTGCCAGAAGCCCCCCGGCCGCTTCCGCTACCTCTCCTTGGACCCTCAACAGGAAGTCGGCGAGCTCGTCTTGGTCCAGCCTCGCCGTCCTCGCAGCCGGCCCACAACCCTCCGCCCCGGCCAGCAGGGCGTAGAGCGCCGTATGAGCTTCGCCGTTGGCTCCACCTTGGGCACCGCCGTGGGCGTCGCTGCGCGGGTCTTTTCCGTCGTGCGTCATGGTCTCGATCACCTCGCGATCGGATCGCTCTCGTGTAAACGAACTCGCGTAAACGAACCCGGTGTCCCTCTCTGGGGTGAACCCGTGTGGGGAAAGGAGGAGCGGGGCACCGGGGACTAACTTCTTACCGCATATAGCCCGAGGAGCAACCCTTTAAGGCGCCCCGCGGCCGCAAAATGGGCCGAAGTGTGCAGGACTCTTGCGCACGAAGGTCGCAATGCCGGGGTCCCAGCACGATTCAATGGGGCGACGGACGTTACTTGCCCGCGAGTGCGGACACGGCCTGCTGGCACAGCCTACGGGAGGAGGAGCTGCCCGTAGCGGACCGGTTCGGCGTGTGGGCCCGCTTCGACGACGAGGAGCGGAGCGCTACCTACGCCGAGCGGGCGGTGCCCGGGGTACGGCGCGTGGCTGGACGCTGACGCGCCGCTTGCGGCGCACATGCTAGCGGCGCACGGGGAGGCGCGCTAAGGTGGCGCCAATCTCCAAGCTCCGTGCCTCACTTTTGCGCGTTGGCGCTCACTCGCCCGTCCGCCACGAGACGCCGGCGAGGCGCCCTTTTTTGATTCGTGCGCTCCGAGTAGTCCGAGTACCTCTCGATATCTCTGGGCTTGCCAACAGCGGCACGATTTGTTCGCTGGCGAGAATTCCCGCGCGAAGAACACCGGGAAGCCCCCCTCCCGAGCCGCAGATAGAACCTCCCCGACTCTGGCGGTGATCTCGGGGCC
>JBKPSF010000230.1:0-32194 GCA_046734875.1 Actinomycetota bacterium
ATTCGAACCTCCGTAGGCGAAGCCGGCAGATTTACAGTCTGCTCCCTTTGGCCGCTCGGGCACACCCCCGGCCACGCCCCCGCAGCACTCTGCAGAGCGCCCGACTATGGTAGCAAACGCCACCGACTTTTCAACAGAAGACAGGGCCCCGAAAACGAGAGCCCGGGAAGGGATTCGAACCCCCGACCGGCCGCTTACAAGGCGGCTGCTCTACCTCTGAGCTACCCGGGCGCGGCGCCGCAGGCGCCGCGCCGCACGCCGCCCTGCGGGCGGCTTGTCAGCACGCTCAGGCCTGCGGCCTTCGCTTGTCGGCACGTTCCGGCCTTCGGCCTCCACTTTCAGCACGCTACGCCCTTCGGGCTTCGCTTTCAGCCAAGAGCGTTCGAGGCCAGCTTGCCGGCGCGAGCCGAACGCTTCAGGGATTGTAGCAGCGCAGATCCCACGCCGACATCTACCTCTCTGCTGAAAGCGGAGCCCGAAGGGCGTAGCGTGCTAAGCGCCGCCATCGGCGGCGCTTCGGCGTATCTCTTCGAGCTTGCGCAAGGTCTCCAACGACAGCCGGTCTGCTATGCGGGACTTTCGCGGGACGTTGGGGCTTCGGGTGATGGCGGGGAGTTCGTCGAGGAGGTTGGCGAATTCGCGCGGGGTGGCGCGGGTCGAGCCGCGGGCCAGGGCGGTGCGTTGCAGGGCGAAGTCGGCGGTGTAGAGGGTGGCCTCGTCTTCTAAGGTGGAGAGGAGGCGTTCTATGACGTCGTCGGCGGACTCTCCGGGAGCGCTGTAGATGACGCGCACGGCCCCGCCGGCGCGCGAATCTGTTCGCCGGGGCTCGGGGCCGCGGTGCGCGTCGAAGACGACGATGAGGGGTTGTCCGGTCCATCCTGCCGCTTTGAGGGCGTCGTTTACAAGGACCTCGCGTGCGGCTTCGAGGCTCTCGACGTTCCTGTAGCGGTCGAGGGCGCCTATGACGTTGTAGCCGTCCAGGATCAGGGCCACCCGCGTTGCCTCCGAACCTCGTAGAGCAGTACCGCCGACGCAACGGAGATGTTGAGCGACCCGACGCTCCCTAGCATGGGGACGGAGACCTCCCCATCGCACGCCTCGCGTACGAGCCGACGCACGCCCCGTCCCTCGCTCCCGAACACGAGCCCCACCGGTCCTGTGAGGTCCAGCTCAGAATATGGCGTACCGCCAGCCTCGGCGGCGTACACCCACAGACCTGCCTCCTTCATCTGCGCGATGGCCCGCCTGAGGTTGGTCTCGCGGGCGACGCGCATGTGCTCGCTCGCGCCGGAGCTCGCCTTGACCGCGGCGGCGGTAACGCCCGCGGCCCGGTCCTTCGGGATAACGATGCCACCCGCCCCTGCTCCGTCCGCGGCCCGCAGGACGGCGCCGAGGTTGCGCGGGTCTGTGACGCCGTCGAGAACCAGGATCAGGGGTTGTGGTGCCGCAAGCATCTCGCCCAACCCGGAGTAGGGATAGGGCTCGACGCGGGCGACCACGCCCTGATGTACCCCGCCCCGGGCGAGCTCATCGACCTGCTGCCGGGAGACGCGCTTGGGGTTCACGCCCCGTATGGCTGCGGCTTTCGCGATCTCCTCGTCTCCTGTGGCGTCGAAGATCTCGAAGACCTTCCGTCGCCCGCTCTGCAGCACCTCGAGAACGGGCCTGGAGCCGTAGATGATCTCCCGATTCAACTACCGGCGACGGAGGATGGGGCCCTCGGAGGTGTCCTCCACGGCCCACCCTTCGGCGTGGAGTTCGTCGCGCAGGCTGTCGGCGGTGGCCCAGTTCTTCTCGAGCCGCGCGTTCTCCCTCGCGGCGACGCGTCTGAAGGTTTCCTCTCCCGGCTCTTCGGAGTACCGGATGCGAACGCCTTCCACCTCGGTGGACAGCTCTCGCGCCAGGTCGAAGCCGAGGATGGTCATTACGTCCTCCATAGCCCAGGCGAGCGAACCGAACTCGCCCGCGGCGTCGGGGCGGTCCGAGATCTCACGACCAGCCCTGCCGGCGACCTCGAAGAGCGCCGCGATGGCCTCGGGGGTGTTCAGGTCGTCCTCCATGGCCCTCTCGAACCGTACCGTTAGCTCGGCGGCGAACTCGTCGGAGAGCTCCGAGGAGGGGGTGAGATCGCCCAACTGATTGTATAAGTTCTGGAGCCGTTCGAAGGAGCGGCGTTTCTCCTCCAGGATCTCCTCCGAGTACTCGATGGGCTGCGAGTAGTGGCTCTGCAGCAGCCACATCCGGATGGCATTCCTGCCATGCCGCTCGATCGCCCTCTCTACGTCGAGGACGTTACCGACGGATTTGGCCATCTTGTCGGAGCCCCCGATCGTAACCATCCCGTGGTGCGCCCACGCCCGGACGAACGTGCGGTCGGGATGGGCTGCGGTGCTCTGGGCGAGCTCGTTCTCGTGGTGCGGGAAGCGTATGTCCGTGCCGCCGCCGTGGATGTCTGCCCCCTCCGGCAGGTGCTTGCTCACCATCGCGGAGCACTCGATGTGCCAGCCCGGACGCCCCGGGCCCCACGGGCTCTCCCAGGAAGGTTCGCCAGGCTTCGAGGCCTTCCACAACGCGAAGTCGAGAGGGCTCCTCTTGAAACCTGTCTGGCCCTTCTCCGTCTCCCGCATTTCCTCAGGGCGCTGGTGGCTCAGGGCGCCGTATGGCGGGAAGCTCTCGACCGAGTAGTAGACGTCGCCGTTGCCGGGGGCGTATGCATGGTCCTTCTCTATGAGATCTTCGATCAGGGAGATCATCTCCCGTATGTGCTCCGTGGCCCGCGGCTCGACGTCCGGCATCCCTATGCCGAGCATCAGGAGCCGCTCGTGGAAGGAAATCGTGTAGCGGTCCACGATCTCCCGCCACGAGACACCTTCTTCGTTGGCCTTGTTTATGATCTTGTCCTCTATGTCCGTGATGTTCTGGACGAACGTCACGTCGTAGCCCCTGCTTCTCAGGTACCGGACGACCACGTCCCAGAACAGGGGCGCCCGCGCGTTGCCGATGTGTATGTGGTCGTAGACAGTGGGACCGCAGACGTAGAGCCCGACTGTAAAGTTCTCGCCGACCTCGACCGTCCCGCCGCTCAGGCTGTCCTTTACACGTATGATCATGCCCGTAGTCTAGCCTCTCCCGCCCGAACTATCCTCTCCCGCGCCTCGTCGGCACCCAACACCGCGAACAGGTACGCTATCTCCGGTCCCCTGTTCTCGCCCGTGAGCGCGAGCCTCAAGGGATGGAGAAGATCGCGAGCTTTGATCCCCCGCTCCTTGGCCCAGGCCCGCAGTCCGGAGACGAAGCCACGCGCGTCTTCCACGCCCTCGAACTCCCGTCTGTCCAGTTCCGCGGCCACATGAGCAAAGACCTCGCCGCTGGAGTCAGAGAGCTCCGCCACGAACCCGGAGGGATCTACGGGATCTATGATCCCACGGAGCAATCGCGGTGCGTCGGAGAGCGTACGCATCTCTTCCCTGATGGCCTCGACCGCCACATCCTCGCGTCCGCGAGGCAGCGGCTCTTCCAGGAAGGTTTCGAGACGCCTGCGAAGCACTTCTACGGGAAGTCGCCTGATGTGGCGGCTGTCAAAGAACAGCAGGCGGTCGGGATCGAAGATCGCGGGGCTCGCCCCGAGTCGCGCAGGGTCCCACTCGCGCACGATTTCGTCTAGATCGGAGAACTCTTCCTTGCCCTCAGGATGGTTCCAGCCGAGCAGCGCGAGGTAGTTGACCAGCGCTTCCGGCAGGTAACCTAGCTCGCGGTAGTCGGCGATGCTCGCGGCGCCGTGGCGCTTGCTGAGCTTCTTGCCGTCGGGCCCGAGGATCACACCGAGGTGGATGAATTCGGGCTTCGCGACGCCCAGAGCCTCGTAGAGCAAACCCTGGCGGGCCGTATTCGAGAGGTGTTCCTCGCCCCGGATCACGTGGGTTATCTCCATGTCCGCGTCGTCCACGACGACGGCGAAGTTGTACGAAGGGCTGCCATCGGACTTCAGGATCACGAAGTCCTCGATACCGCCAAACGTTACCTCCCCCCGCAACCCATCCACAAAGCTACCGCTGCGCCTGGGCGGACGGAAGTACAGCGCACGCCTTCCCACCTCGTCCGTGCTCTCGTAAGTAAGGCCCGAGTTGGCCAGACTCTGTACGGCCCGCTCGTAGACCTCCCCGCGCTCGCTCTGGCGGTAGGGGCCTTCGTCGAAAGACAACCCGAGCCAGGCGAGGTCTTCGAGCTGCGCCCGCTCGAACTCTGGCCGGCTCCGTTCCCTGTCGGTGTCTTCGACGCGGAGGATCACATTCCCTCCGTGGTGCCTGGCGAAGAGGTAGTTGAAGAGAGCGGTGCGCGCGCCGCCGATGTGAAGCAGCCCCGTCGGGCTCGGGGCGAACCGGACCCTGCTCATCGCCGTTCCAGCAGGCACACGGCCTGCGCAGCTATGCCCTCGCCCCTGCCCGTGAACCCGAGGCGCTCGCTCGTCGTGCCGCGGACACCCACGCGAGAAACGTCCACCCCGAGGGCGGCGGCCAGGTTCACCCTCATGGGTTCCCTGTGGTCCCGGATCTTGGGCCGCTCGCAGACGACGACGGCGTCCACGTTGGAGACTTCCCACGACTTCCCGACGAGAACGCGAACCTCGCGCAGCAATTCGATGGAGTCGGCACCGCGGTAACGCTCGTCGGTGTCGGGGAAGTAGTGGCCGATGTCCTCGAGGCCGGCGGCCCCGAGGAGGGCGTCGATCACGGCGTGGGCAAGCACGTCGGCGTCGGAATGCCCGAGGAGTCCCCTGTCAGAGGGAACCTCTACACCGCCCAACAGGAGCCTGCGGCCGTCTTCCGGGGTGGCGAAAGCGTGGACGTCGATGCCGAGCCCGACGCGCATCATGGCCTGACCTCGTGGGTGGCGCCCCGGCGCGCGGCGAGTATGGCCTCCGCGAAGATCAGATCCTCCGGCGAGGTCAGCTTGATGTTGGTCTTTTCCCCGGCGACGATCTCGACCCGGCCGCCGTCGCGCTCGACGAGCGACGCGTCGTCCGTGGCGGCCCGCAAGCGCTCTTCGGGCCCTTCGTGCAGCCGGCGCAGCAGGCCGAGGCGGAATGCCTGGGGGGTCTGGATCGCTCGCAGGTCCGTCCTGTCGAGGGTCCGGGCAACAGCGCCATCCCTGGCAACCTTGATCGTGTCGGAGACCACGATCCCCGGAACGACGCCGTCGGGCGCGTCAGGTACGCTTGCGGCCCTTACGACGCGCCCGATCAGATCCGGCGTAACGAGGCAACGGGAGCCGTCGTGGACCAGCACGATGGTATCCGGGTCCTCGCCGCAGAGCAGCAGGCCATTTCTGGTCGAGAGGGAGCGTGACTCGCCAGCATCAGCGCAGGCGACGTACTTGCTGATGCCTGCGCTGTGTGCGAGGTCCTCCACCATGGCCCCGTCGCCGGCGGCGTAGATGCTGGCTATCTCGGGAGCATCCTCGAAGGCTTGCAGGGTATATTGGAGGGCCGGAACGCCGAGGAGTTCGATGAACTGCTTGGGGCGGCCCATACGGCTGCCGGTTCCGCCGGCGAGAACTAGCGCGATCGCTGTTCTTGGAACCGCTATTTCGGGCCTTCCCAGGGAGCCTCCACGCCCTTAAGAGACCTCGCCCGACGTCTCCAGGCTGCGCTGGCGTTCGAGGCCGCGGTGGATGGCGCGGGCGCGGGCCTGTCCGACCCCCTCTACCTCGTCGAGATCTTCCTCGGACGCCTCGAGAAGGTCCTTCAGGGAGCCGAACTCCTTGATGAGGCTCTCGGCCACCCTGCTAGGCAGGCGGGGGACCCGCTCGAGCTGGCGGTACCCCCTAGGCTTGATAAAGACGTCCTCCAACGGTCCCGTCGGCCTATAGCCAAGGGCCCGGGTGAGATCGACGGAGTCGGAGAGCTGCTCGGCGGAGAAGGTCGCCAGTTCCTCCCTGACAGAATCGTAGTCAGCCTCTTCGGCCAGGTAGTCTTTCAGCAGGGCCTCGTACTGTTCGGGTACGCCGTGGAAGGCCTGCTCGAGCTGCATCTCGATCAAACGCCCCTCGCTGCCGAGCTCCCTCACGTAAGCCCCTATCTCCTCGGCGATCCTGACCGAGTACTCGAAGGTGACGACGGCGTTTACGACCTCCCTCAAGGTCACCGCCCCGTCGTACTCGTGCACCGTCAACCCCCGCGCCTCCTCGCGCAACCTGAGGGTGAACTTCTCCAGCGTGGCGATGGCCGAGTTGGCCTTGGAGAGGACGACCCCGATATCCTCCAGTACGTGCAACCCGTACGAGCCCTGGTACAGGCTCACGACCCTCCTGCGCTCCGAGACGGCTATGACGAGGCTTCCGGTTTGCTGCGCGGTGCGGTCGGCGGCGATGTGGCGCATCCCCGACTCGTCCGACTCGTAGCCGGAGTCGGGGCTCAGGTGTGCGTTCGCGTAGTGGATGACCGAGAGACTGGGGGAGACTACAATAGCGCCGTCCATCTTGGCCAGCTCGTAGAGGCGCATGGGCGCGAAATCCAGCTCGACCCTCATGCCTCCGGAGATGATGCCGAGCTCTTCGAGCTTCTCCGGCCTATCGACCACGATAAGGGCACCGTTTTGCGCCCTGATGATGTTCTCTATGGCTTCCCTGAGATCGGTCCCAGGAGCCACGAGCTCGAGGGCCCGGGTCACCTGCGCCGGCAGCTTTCTCCTGGGAGGACTCATAGCAGAGCCACCGCCACGGCTTCCTCCAACGTGCTGACCTCCACGACGCTCGCTCCCCTACCAGCCTTATCGGCCGGGCCATCCTTCGTCCCTTCAGGCCTGATTATACGTCCGAAGCCCATCTTGGACATCTCGGAGGTCCGGCGCGGCGCCCCCGAGACGTAGCGCACGTCCCCCGTCAACCCTACCTCGCCGAAGCACGCCGTGCCCTTGCCGACGGGCCTGTCCCGCATGGCCGACGCGATGGCGAGCGCCACCCCGAGGTCGGCCGCCGGTTCCTCCACCCGCACACCGCCCGTCACGTTGACGTACACGTCCTGATCCTGCAGCGCAAGCCCCGCCCTGCGGCCGAGAACGGCACAGAGCATGTTGACCCTGCCCGTGTCCACCCCGTTGGCGATACGCCGCGGGTTTGCCAGCGGGCTCGGCGCCACGAGGCTCTCTATCTCCACCAGCATCGGCCGAGTACCTTCGAGTAAACACACGGTCACCACCCCCGGTGGTACGTCCTCCTCCCTCTTCGACAGAAAGAACGCCGAAGGGTCCTCGACCTCGACCATCCCGCGGTCGGTCATCTCGAAGACCCCCACCTCGTTCGTCGACCCGAAGCGGTTCTTGAGCGCCCGCAGAACCCGAAAAGACTGGAACCGGTCTCCCTCGAACTGAAGCACGGTATCGACCATGTGTTCTAGAACGCGTGGACCAGCTATGGAGCCTTCCTTCGTGACGTGACCCACGAGAACCATAGCGATACCCTCGCTCTTTGCGAGCCTCATGAGCCTCGCCGCGCACTCGCGCACCTGGCCGACCCCGCCAGGCGCCCCGGAGAGCTCCGGCGAGTAGAGCGTCTGGATCGAATCCACAACCACGGCCACAGGACGCTCTTCGAGAATAGTAGCCTCGATCACGTCAACGTCCGTCTCCGAGAGCACCCTGAAGCCGCGGCCCTCCACGCCGAGCCTGCGTGCGCTCAACGCCACCTGCCGCGGCGACTCCTCCCCCGAAACCATGAGGCAACCTTCTCCGAGATGCCCCATCACCTGCAGGAGCAGCGTGCTCTTCCCGACGCCAGGCTCTCCCCCGACGAGGACCATGGAGCCGGGGACGATCCCACCTCCCAAGACCCGGTTCAACTCCCCGATTCCGGCGTCCATCCTGCCCCCGCCTTCGACGACAGGAACCTCACTCAATACGAGCGTCTTCCCTGCGGCCCTCGCCTTCTGCCGCGTCGCCCGCTCCGCAAAACCAACCACTTTCTTCGCCTCGCGCACCTCCTCCACGAAGGTGCTCCACTCACCGCAATCAGGGCAACGCCCCAGCCACTTCGGCGCCTGGTGCCCGCAATTCGAACATACATAAAAAGTCTTCGTGGCCACGTTTCGATTGTACTGGATCGGCGCAAAAGTACAGCAAACCAATGGTCAAGTTACTATCTTCCTTCTCTTGTGACCGCGACGGATAGGTTAAACTATGTTTAACTCAAGACCCATCTATGGAGGCTGACGATGGAGACCAGGAGGCGCTTGAAGAAGATAGGGGGGTCTGTGGCCCTGTTTATTCCGCCGGAGATGTTGGAAGAGCTCAGGCTGGAGTCCGGCGCGGAGGTAGAGGTCACTTCCGAGGGCGGCAGCATACACGTTCGTCGCGCGGCGGAGGGTCCGCCTGATGACCTGATCGAGTTCGCGCACCGCTTCACGAAGAAATACGAAACGGCACTGAGAAACCTCGCGCAGCGCTAGGGTGCGCCCGACCGTAGAAAACGTCCTCTTTCTGCACACGGTCTCAATCGAGGCGTTCGGCGGTTCGGAGGGCGTGCGAGATCTTGAGTCACTTCGTGCGGCGGTGGCGCGTCCGTGGGGATCATCTTTCGGGCAGAATCTATTCCCCACGCCCTTCGAGAAGGCGGCAGCCCTCGCGGAGTCCTTGATACGGCGGCATCCGTTCATAGACGGCAACAAGAGGACGGCAATGTACGCGGCGGCCTACCTTCTCGAAACCCTTGATCACGAGCTACAGGCGGAGGAGCAGGATCTCGAAGACTTCGCCGTCAGCATAGCTGTGGGAGGGCTAGAGACCGCGGAGATAGCGCTCTGGTTCGAGGGCCACAGCCGTCGAACCTGACCCCGATGGCAAAGAAAAGGCCGGGATATGAGCCCCGGCCTTCGTTTTGACTCTGCGGTTCTCTTTACTCTGATTCGACCTTGACGATCTCCTTGGGCTGGGTGACCTTGATGTCCACGATAGATTCCTCCTCGTTTATCTCCTCGGAGGTCTTCTCGTTTGGCTCTATGATCACCTTCGAGCCGTTGGGGACTTCGCCGCGCAGGATCATCTCGCTCATGGGGTCTTCGATCATGCGCTGCAGCACTCGCTTCAAGGGGCGGGCTCCGAATGCCGGGTCGTAGCCTTCGTCGGCGAGCTTGTCCAGGGCCTCCGTCGTGAACTCTATCGTCACGTCGCGCTCGACGAGCTGCTGGCGGAGGCGCTTTATCTGTATCTCGATGATGTGGCGCATGTCCTCGCGTTCGAGCTTGTGGAACACGATGATCTCGTCGATCCTGTTGAGTAGCTCGGGACGGAAGATCTTCCTGAGCTCGCTCGTGACCCTACCCTTCATCTCCTTGTAGGAGAGCCCGGCGTCATCCGAGCCGAAGCCCAGCGACTTGGTCTTGTTGATGGTCTGCGCCCCGACGTTGGAGGTCATGATGAGGACCACGTTCTTGAAGTCCACGGTCCTACCCTGGGCGTCCGTTAGCTGTCCGTCTTCGAGAATCTGCAACATGATGTTAAAGACGTCAGGGTGGGCCTTCTCGATCTCGTCGAAGAGCACCACGCTGTAGGGACGACGCCTGACCTGCTCCGTGAGCTGGCCGCCCTCGTCGTAGCCCACGTAGCCGGGAGGCGAACCAACGAGCCGGCTCACCGTGTGGCGCTCCATGTACTCGGACATATCGAGCCGGATCATGGCGTCCTGATTACCGAACAGATACTCGGCAAGCGTCCGCGCGAGCTCGGTCTTACCAACGCCCGTGGGCCCGAGGAATACGAACGAGCCGGATGGCCTGTTCGGGTCCTTTATGCCGGCGAAGGTACGGCGGATGGAACGGGAGACGGACTTGACGGCCTCGTTCTGCCCGACGATGCGCCCGTGCAGGGCGTCCTCCATCTGCAGGAGGCGCGCGGATTCTTCCTCGGTCATCTTCTTGACCGGGATGCCGGTCCACATGGAGACTATTTCGGCTATCTCGTTCTCCCCGATGGAGACGCGCTTCTCCTCGATCTTGCCCTCCCGCCAGGCCTTCTCCAGCTCGCGGCGCTGGGCTACGAGCTTGCGCTCGGAGTCCCTGAAGCGCGCGGCCTTCTCGAACTCCTGGCCGTCGATGGCGGCCTCCTTCTCGGAGCGGACCGCGGCGAGCTCCTCGTCTATCTCCTTGTAGTAGGGCGGCGAGGACATGGTCTTGATCCTCATCTTCGAAGCCGCCTCATCAACGAGGTCGATGGCCTTGTCAGGCAGGAAGCGGTCCGCGATGTAGCGGTCGCCAAGCTGCGAAGCGGCCTTCAAGGCCTCGTCGGTGATATCGATGTTGTGGTGCTCCTCGTACTTCTCGCGCAGGCCCTTCAGGATCAGCTCGGTCTCCTCGACGGAGGGCTCGCCGACCTGGATGGTCTGGAAGCGGCGCTCCAGGGCCTTGTCCTTCTCCACGTACTTGCGGTACTCGTCGATGGTCGTCGCACCGATGACCTGGATCTCACCCCGCGCAAGCGCCGGCTTGAGGATAGAAGCGGCGTCTATGGCGCCTTCGGCGGCACCGGCACCGACCAAATTGTGTATCTCGTCGATGAACAGGATGATATCGCCGTGGTCGGTGATCTCCTTCATTATCTTTTTGAGGCGCTCCTCGAACTCGCCCCTGTACTTGGAGCCGGCGACCAGGGCGCCGAGGTCGAGCGTGTAGACCTCTTTGTCGCCGAGGATCTCGGGCACTTTGCCCTCGGCGATCTCCTCCGCCAATCCCTCGACGATGGCGGTCTTGCCGACGCCCGGCTCGCCGATGATTACCGGATTATTCTTGGTGCGCCGGACGAGGATCTGCATGATCCTCGCTATCTCCTGGTTTCTGCCGATAACCGGGTCGAGCTTATCCTCCTCGGCGTAGGCCGTGAGGTTCCTGCCGTACTGGTCGAGCTGGCGGGTCTTGGGCCGCTTGGCCTCGACCCCGCGCCCGCTGCCGGACTCGCCGCCAGCGCCCCGGCTGCGACTGCGACCGCCCCCGAGCCTCCTGACGACCTCGCGCCTCACCTTGTCCGGGTCGACGTCGAGGTTGGAGAGAACGCGGGCCGCGACGCCCTCGCTCTCCCTTACGAGACCAAGCAATATATGCTCGGTGCCGATGTAGTTGTGTCCGAGCTGCAAGGCCTCCCTGAGCGCGAGCTCGAGGACCTTCTTCGAGCGTGGCGTGAACGGCGCCTGCGCGCCCGTGCCCTCCTCGCCGTAACCGACGATGCTCTCGACCTGCTCGCGCACCTCGTCGAGGTTCACGTTCAGGGAGTACAGAGCCTGCGCGGCGACGCCCTCGTCTTCGCGCAGGAGGCCCAGGAGCAGGTGCTCCGTGCCTATGTAGTTGTGGTTGAAGTGACGGGCCTCGTCCTGCGCGAGCACCACGACCTTGCGGGCCCGCTCCGTGAAACGTTCGAACATTAGCGGGATCCTCCTCCGCTCCGAGGGTCCTTCACGGCTTCGGGGGTCATAACGATATGTACCTGTATACGACGTTCAAAGATCGACGGATTACACATCCCCAAAAATCTGCCTTTCGAAATGAATTGCGCCTCTTTGATATAAGTCCCTCTCTAACGTGTTGCCGGCTAATACGAAGTATACAACCGTTAGACCCGCATTTCGGTATCCTCTGTGAGCTTTACGCTATAAGCGCTACGCCTCGTGTGTCACCAGACACCGTCTCTATTCCACAGCACCCCTCGAAAAATACCGCCGTCGCGCCCGTGCTGCGGTGTCCGATCTTACACGGAGAGCCGTTGGGTTACCTGATCCGGGGTCAGGCCGGCGATGAAAGGCCCCGCCTTGGGGCCGCTGGTCTTACCGAGCAGGACCTTGTAGACAGCGGCGAAGGCCCTCTTGGGCTTGAGCCCGCGCCCGATGGCCGTCGAGTAGAGCACGTCCTGCACGGCCTCCCCGTCCATCTCGGGCCGGAGCTTCTCGGCGACCTCCCGCAAATATTCGCGCTGCTCGTCGTCGAGGCCCGCCGCTGCCTCCCTCGACTCCTCCGGGTCGAGCAACCCGAGCCGCATCGACTCCGGCGCCCACTCCGCCGCCCAGCTGCGGGCGTAGCGGAGGTCTTGCGCGAGTTTGTTCTTATCCTCCGCCGCCTCCCCATACCCGCCGCGGCGCAGCATCTGGGCGGCAGTACTTACGTCTTCGCCGACGGTCTGGGCGACGGTGACGAGGTGGGCAAAGGGGACGTAGGGCTCGCCGGACTCCGCGCGGTACTCGTCCATAAAGCGCGGGAAGCCCGCTTCGAGATCTATATCGAAGCGGCGGGCCGGGTCGCGGCCGAGGATGATGCGCCGCACGGCGTTCGGGGGCATTATCCGCAGGAGATCCAAAGGCAAAAGCACGATGCCCCGGGAGCTGCTCATGTCCCCGCGTCCCTTTAGCCCGATCCACTCGTACTCGAAGCGCCCTGGTACCGGGTAACGGAATACCTCGCGGGCCATCCTATCTGCGGTGTCCGTCGATCCACCCCTGCTGGTGTGGTCCTTGCCGAAAGGCTCGAAGGTAACGCCCAAAGCCTTCCATCGCGCCGCGAGCTCGACCCGCCAGCCCAGCTTGCCCTCGCCCTTGGAGTAGTCGGCCGCCTCCTCGAAGCCGTCTTCGTCGGCGAAGACGACGCTGGCCTGCTCCGGCAGGTGCTCCAGGACGCGCATCCCGGTTAGCTTCCCGGAGGAGCCGCGAGGCAGGTAGGGTGACCAGTGCTCGGGCATCTTCCGGTTCGTGATTTCCTGGAGGATCTCACGCAGCTCGTCCGTGTGCTCGATCGACTCGCTGGTAACGTCTGTGTA
Organism: Actinomycetota bacterium; assembly: GCA_046734875.1. GTDB lineage: Bacteria > Actinomycetota > Rubrobacteria > Rubrobacterales > Rubrobacteraceae > Rubrobacter_D. Next base: position 12,783 of record JBKPSF010000230.1, read on the forward strand.
GACGCCGCGCTCGTACAGCTCGTGCGACCGGATGACCTCGACGTCCATCTCCATCTCTTCAAGCGCCTCCTCGAACGGCGCGAGAAAGTGCTCGGAGTAGGAGACGTGGCAGCCCTCGGGGTCGGGAATGTGGGAGAGGCTTTGGCCGATGTACTGCTCGAAGCTCTTGGGGATGCCGGGCGCGATCTTGCGCAGCGGGTCTATAGTGTCGGCGTGGAAGATGAAACGAACCTCTTCGCCCCGAGCCCTCAGGACGTTCGCCACAGCCTCGGCGACGAGGACCTCGCGCAGGTTGCCAGCGTGGATGTTCCCCGAGACGCTGATGCCGCTCACGACCACGTGCGGCCCAGGCCCGAGAGAATCGGCAACCCTCTCGGCCCAGGCGGGTATGCCGGTCGAAGTACCGGACTCACTCATGCGATGCTCCAACTGGTTTCGCCCGTAGAAAGGGAGATACGGGTCGGGCAGCCTAGCTGGCCGCCTCGACGTTCACTATCTCGTACTCCGTCGCGCCACGGGGGGTGGAGACGGTGACCTTCTCCCCTACCTTCTTCTTCAAGACGGCTTTTCCCACAGGGGAGGCGTGGCTCAGCTTCCCGCTCGTCGGATCCGACTCGTTGGCGCCGACGATCTGGAACGTCCTCTCCTGCCCCTTCCCGACGACCCTGAGGGTGACCGTGGTACCAAGGTCCACCGCGTCCTCCTCGGTGTCCGAGGGATCCACCACCCTCACGTTGCGTACCCTGCGCTGAAGCTCGCCGATGCGTCGCTCCAGCAGGCCCTGCTCGTTCTTGGCGTCGTCGTACTCGGAGTTCTCCGAGATGTCCCCGAACTCGCGGGCCTGACGGATGCGATCGGCGACTTCCCTGCGTCGCACGTCGGTCAAATATGAAAGTTCCTTCTGAAGCTTCTCCAAACCCTCCGGGGTGACAAGCTCCTGATTCTTGTCCGTCATAAGCCGCGAGATTATAAGGTGGCTCGAGTAGGGTGTCAACGAAGAAACGCTGCGCGTTTCAGCACGCTCCGGCTGTCAAGCGTTCATCTCGTATAGCGCCAGCAGCCCCTTCAGCGTGAGGTCAGGGTCGAATTCGTCTATCTCGCGGCAGTAGGGGATGATGACGCCCGCGGGGCCTCCTGTTGCGACGACCTTGAGGCCGTCTTCGGCGAGCTCGTCGCGGGAACGTCGGATCAGGGCGTCGATGGCGCCGGCGTAGCCGTAGATGAAGCCGCTGCGGATGGAGTCGGGGGTGTTGGTGGCTATGACCCTGGGCGGCGCTTCTTCGAGGTCAACGCTGGGGAGCTTGGCCGTTCGCTCTACGAGCGCATCCAAAGATACGTAGAGGCCCGTGAGAATGGCGCCCCCGAGGTAGCACCCTTCACCGTCTACAGCCTCGACGGTAGTGGCAGTGCCGATATCGACGATGATGGAGGGGAACCCGTAGTGTTTTCCCGTGCCGACGGCGTTGACTATTCTGTCGGCCCCGACGGCCTCGGGGTCGTCGTAGCGGTTGTCCAGGCCGGTCTTCATCTCCGTGTTCACGACGTAGAAGGGCACGCCGAGGTTTCCGGAAGCGAGGTTGCGGTACGACCGCGTGAGGGCGGGCACGACGCTGGAGACGATCACCGCGCTGATCCCATCCAGGCGCAACCCTTCGAGCGCCAGCAGACCGACTAGAAAGACGGCGAGCTCGTCCGCCGTGCGGTTTACCTCGCTAGCGACCCGCCACTGCCCTAGCAGCTCCTCCCCGTCGAAGAGCCCGAGGACCGTCTGCGTATTCCCCACGTCCACAGCCATCAACAAAGTTCCTCAGCCTCCCCGAACGTCCGTATTCCTATGCCTTCGGCTTGCGCCAGCAGCTCCCCGACCGTTCCGCGCTCCGGAATATACAGACCCGCGTCGAGGTCCGCGAGCGCCCTGAGGTTGAACGCGCGGGTCACCCCGGCATGGGGCACCAGGAGATCCGGCCTCACGATAGTCTCATTTCCGAAGAGGAGTAAGTCTACGTCCAACGTGCGTGGCGCCTTCTCGCCCTTCCCCTCGCGGCCTAGCGCGGCCTCGATGCCCTGGCAGTAGCGGAGCAACTCTAGCGCAGGCAGGCCACACTCCAGCTCGACAACGCAGTTCAGGTAGTCTGGTTGCTCCTCCTCGACCTCGACCGGCGCCGTCTCGTAGACCTTCGAGGTGCCGACGATCTCTGTTCGGGGTCCTCTGCCGAGCGCGACCGTCGCCGACCGCAGGTGCCAGAACCGGTCGCCCAGGTTGCTTCCGAGGCTCAAGAACGCGCGGGTCACGGGCGCGAGGTGTAAAGGACGGCCTCTGCGACCGCGAGCGCCTCGCGGTTCGCGCGCACGTCGTGGACCCGGAAGAGGGTCGCGCCCTTCTCGTAGGCGAGCACGGTGGTGGCCACGGTGCCGAAGACGCGGTCGGCTGCCTCTTCTACGCCGGTGATCTTCCCTATGAACATCTTGCGCGAGGCGCCGACGAGGACGGGGAACCCCAGGTCCACTATGTCCTCCAGGTTTCGGAGGAGTGCCAGGTTGTGGTCCATGGTCTTCCCGAAACCGATGCCGGGGTCCACAACTATATCCTCGGGCCCGACGCCGTCCGCGATGGCGTGCCCGGCCCTCGATTCGAGGAAGTTTCTGACCTCGGTCACCACGTCCTCGTAGCGGGGCTCTCTTTGCATGGTCTTCGGTTCGCCCTGCATGTGCATCAGGATCACGGGGCACCGGGCCTCGGCAGCGATCTGGGCCATGCGGGGGTCACCGCGGAGCGCTGTCACATCGTTTATGATGCTCGCGCCGGCTTCGAGGGCCGCGGCGGCTGTTGCGGAGCGGTAGGTGTCTACGGAAACCAGCGCGTCCGGCCGGGCGGCGAGGATGCGTTCGATCACGGGCACGACCCGCCGGACTTCCTCTTCCTGCGAGACGGGGTCGGAGCCGGGTCGGGTCGACTCGCCCCCAACGTCTACGATCCCGGCCCCCTCGTCGAGCAAGGCGGAGGCGTGCTCCGCCGCGGCTTCGGGGTCGAAGAAATCTCCGCCGTCGGAGAAGGAGTCGGGGGTGACGTTGAGGATGCCGACGACGACGGGGCCGGGACCCAGCCATGGAGTCCCGGCCCCTGGGGTGTTGCTGGCCGCCTCCTTGCGGCACACTTCTAGTCCTGGTAGCTGCCCCTGTAGCGGCCGTCGGAGTCGGGGACGGCGCCGTTGGGCGAGATGTCGTCCACGGCGTACTCCTCGATCAGGCGCAGCAGGTGCTTGGCGTCGACGGTCTCGTATTCGATCAGCTCGGAGGAGAGCTTGTCCAGGAGCACCCTGTTCCTGACCAGGAGGTCCTCCGCCGTGTCGTAGGACTCGTCTACTATGCGGCGAATCTCCTTGTCTATCTGGAAGGCGATCTCGTCCGAGTAGTCCGGCTGGTTGTTGAAATCCCGGCCCATGAAGACCTGCCCCTGCTGGTGCCCGAGGGCCATCGGACCGAGCTTCTCGCTCATGCCGAAACGGGTGACCATCTGACGGGCGGTCTGGGTAACGCGCTCCAGGTCGTTGGAGGCGCCTGTTGTGATCTCGTCGAAGACCACCCTCTCCGCTGCCCTACCACCGAGCATCATGGCGAGCTGGGCCATCAGCTGGCCGCGGCTCATCATGAACCTATCCTCCGTCGGCAGGCTCATGGTCACCCCGAGGGCCTGGCCACGGGGGATGATGGTGATCTTGTGCACGGGGTCGGCCTCGGGGACCAAAGCGCCCACGATGGCGTGGCCGGCCTCGTGGTAGGCGGTGATCTCCTTCTCCTTGTCGGAGATGAGGCGAGTCTTTCTCTCGGGGCCGGCGATCACACGGTCTATGGCCTCCTCCATCTCGGACATGTCGACCTGGTCCTTGTCGTGCCTAGCGGCGAGCAGAGCCGCCTCGTTGACGAGGTTGGCCAGGTCCGCTCCGGTGAAACCGGGGGTGCCGCGGGCTAGCGTGCCGATTTCCACGTCGGGGCCCAACGGCTTGCCGCGGGTGTGGACCTTGAGGATCTTCTCCCGTCCGGGAAGGTCTGGCCTGTCGACCACTATCTGCCTATCGAAACGGCCTGGCCTGAGGAGCGCGGGGTCGAGGATGTCGGCGCGGTTGGTGGCGGCGAGCATGATGATGCCGCTCTTGGAGTCGAAGCCGTCCATCTCGACGAGGAGCTGGTTGAGCGTCTGCTCCCTCTCGTCGTGCCCACCGCCGAGTCCGGCGCCGCGCTGGCGACCGACGGCGTCGATCTCGTCCATGAAGATGATGCAAGGACTGTTCTGCTTGGCCTGCTCGAAGAGGTCACGCACCCTCGAGGCGCCGACGCCGACGAACATCTCGACGAAGTCGGAGCCGGAGATGGAGAAGAACGGAACGCCCGCCTCACCGGCGACGGCACGGGCGAGGAGGGTCTTACCCGTTCCTGGAGGTCCGACGAGGAGCGCGCCCTTCGGAATTCTCGCGCCGAGCTTCTGGAACTTCTGGGGAGATTCGAGGAACTCTTTGATCTCCGTGAGCTCCTGCACGGCCTCGTCGGTCCCGGCGACGTCGGCGAAGGTAACCTTGGGCTGGTCCTTGGTCATCCGGCGCGCCCGGCTCTTGCCGAAGCTCATCACCCTGTTACCGCCGCCCTGCATGGAGCTCATGAACAGGATGAAGAACAGCACGATGAGCAGGATGGGCGCCAGGGTTCCAAGCAACGTGAGCCAGAATCCCGTATTCTGCGGGTCGACCGAGTAAGCTATGTTCTGCTGGTCGAGCTGGCCGGCCACATCGGTCATCTGGGTGTAGGAGTACTCGAACTTCTTGTCGTCCCCGTTGCCTTGCCCCTTCAGGAGCCCCTTGACCGTCTGATCCTCGTCGTAGATCGTCAGGTAGTTCTCGTTGGTCTTGGAGAGATCCGTGACGAAAGATTTGTCCTGGACGGCCTGGTTCCACTGCTGGGAGTTCAACTCGTCCACGTCCGGGTTGCCCCTGCTCAGCATGTTTACCAGGACCACGGCCAAGACTATGAGGATGACGAAGTAAAGCAGCCCGCCGCTTCTCAAAATTCTGCCCAAAAGCTTCTTACCTTCCACGAAGTGCGTCTAGGACACGGGAATTATACTACCTGCACGCCAGGTGGAGCACTTCAGCAAGTCAGCTAGTCAGCACTTCAGCCGGTCAGCATGTCAGCAAGAGCAAGCTGAGATGCTGGGGCACGGGGAGGTGCAACCCTTCCTCAACCGGCTGGTGAGAGTGCTGAGGGTGTGTTTTCGGCGCGGTCGGTGGTTACTCTCCGCGTGCTGGCTTACGTGCTGACCGGCTGAAATGCTACTCTGCGAAGACCTCGGGCTTCAGGACGCAGATGTCGGGGAGGTTGCGGTAGGCTCCTGCGTAGTCGAGGCCGTATCCCACGACGAACTCGTCTGGGATCTCGAAGCCGAGATATCGCACGTGGAGTTCGGCACGCCTTCTGGAAGGCTTGGAGAGTAGGGCGCAGATCTCCAGTGAGGCGGGCTTGCGGGCGTGCAGGGAACGCATCAGGTACGAGAGCGTAAGTCCTGTGTCTATGATGTCCTCGACTATGAGGACGTGGCGGTCGGTGATGTTTTCTTCGAGGTCCTTGAGGATGCGGACGACGCCGCTGGAGGAGGTGCCCGAGCCGTAGGAGCTTATGTCCATGAAGTCGAGCTCGCACTGCAGGTCTATGTTGCGCATGAGGTCGCTCATCACGACGACCGCCCCGCGCAGGATGCCGATCAGGAGCAGCTTCTCGCCCCTGTAATCCTCGGTGATGCGCGCCCCGATCTCACGCACCTTACCTTCTATCTCCTCCGAGGATATGAGCACTTTTTTCACGTCGGGCATCATACTGGACATACTCACGAGAGCCTCTCTACCTCCAGCCTGAGAATTTTCTCCGTCGTCTCGCCTATCTTGAACGCTTCGCCGAGCTCGCCGCCGAAGATCCAGGCCACCTCCCCACCCCAGCCGACCACGACCGGCGTCCCGCGCCTCGAATCGCTCGGGACCTTCCTGTCCATCATCGCCCGCAAGACCTTCTTCGTCCCGCCGAGCCCCAAAGGCCGGATGAGATCCCCCTCCCGAACCATCCGCACCTTATAGGGTCCTTTCCCCCCATCGAGATAGACCACCTCGCCCCGCGCCGCATCGACGGGATCGTAGCCTGCCTGTCGCGAGGAGATCCTCCACCCCCCATACACCACTGTCCCTTCGTCCGGAATCGCCTCGCAACCGTGCTCCACAGGTCGCGAACTTGCCATGTAGAAGGCGAGCTCCCCGGCGCGGCCAGCCACCACCACCCCACCGGGCAGATCCAACTTCCGCGTTCCTTCGCCGTCCTCCAAGAGCCGCAGCACCGCCCTGATCTGGTCCGAAGAGAGCGGCATCGCCCCGGGGACCAGCGTCGCGTGGGCCAGGCGCACCGCGTGGCGCCGGAACGCGGGCGGCAACTCAAGGAGCGCCTCGAGCGGCAGGAAGATCTCCCTTCCCCTGTTTCCCAATACTTCCGCGGCAATCCCTTCGAGGGCTTCCAAATCCTCGCGGGCGAGGGTCGCTGCTCGCGCGATATTGCGGGGCGCCGCGGGATAGAGATCCCGCAACACGGGCAAGACCTCGAGGCGAACACGGTTGCGGGCGTACTTGCCCGTAAGGTTCGTAGGGTCGGTGCGGTAGGGCTGGTCCAAACCGTCGAGATACTCCAAAACCTCCTGGCGCGTGACTTCGATGAGGGGACGCAGGACCCGACCCCGCAAGGGCGGGATGCCCGCGAGCCCGCGCAACCCAGCGCCCCGCGCCAGGTTCATGAGCACGGTCTCGGCCACGTCGTCGGCGGTGTGGCCCGTGGCGATGCTCCGTAGCCCGTGCCGGTCGGCCACCTCTTCGGCGAGCCCGTACCTCCCCTCGCGCGCCCGCTCCTGGAGGTTGGAACCGCCGTCGAGCCGGAGACGGCGCACCTCGCACGCCACGTCTAATCGAGCACAGAGTTCGCGGACGAAGTCGGCGTCTTCGCGGGACTGCTCGCCCCGAAGACCGTGGTCCACGTGGAGCACGACAGGTTCGCCGCCAAGCGATACCACGACCCGCAGCAGGGCCACCGAGTCGGGGCCGCCGGAGACGAGCACCAGCGGGCGCCTGAGGTCCATGTCGTAACGCTCCGCCGTCCGGCACACCGAATCGAGCAAGGTCTCCATACGAACAGTTTAAAGGGGTGCGCCAGGGATCTGCACCTGCCACACAAAGAGGCTTCGGGCAGCAGGTGGGTTCGGGAGATACGTTACGGTGCGGACGCTGCGCCTGTCGCCACGTGGGTCACGGCAGAAAGCCTTGCTGAAATGCTAACAGCTCAGGCTCTCTGTTCCTGTTATCGGGCGACCTCTTCCGCCTGTTGTTGCTCCTGGAGCATGGGGCGTTCCTGGGGGATCTGCACGTCGTTGACCGTTATGTTCACCTCGTTCACGCGCAGGCCAACGAGGTTTTCCACGCGGTTTATAACGTTGCGGCGGACGGCGTCTGTGATCCTGGGTATGGACTGGCCGTACTCTACGGCCATCGTCAGGTCGACGGCGGTCTCTTCTTCGCCGACCTCGACGGTAACGCCCTTCGAGAAGTTGCCGCCGCCGGAGCCGCCGGTCACGCTCTGCAGGAAGCCGCCGACCGCCGCCGCCGTGGCGCCGCCGCCCATCTGGACCTTCTCGACCTCCTGCGCCGCGATGCCGGCGATCTGGGAGACCACGGCGTTGCTTATCGTGGTGCTACCCTTCTCGCTCTTGAGGGGGCTTCCCTGGCTGCTCTCTTCGCTCATGCCCGTCCTTTCCAACCCGTTCCCCGTACCCGCCGCAACAATCGATGCACGGCCGTCCAGGCTGCCTACCCCGCCGTCCCAGATCCTAAACCCTATGTGAGCCCCGAAACGCGCGCCAGTAGGCATGGGGCTGGTATTTGGGTTTTTCCCACTTCCGCTTGTTGCTATGGTCATCCAGAATAGGGGTATTGGTCCTGAGCCGAAGGAAATGGGTGCCTGTATGGGAGGGATGTGGTGGCGCAGATTATGAGTGTGATCGGGCCGATCATCGTCGCGCTCGTCTATACGGGAATCCCATCGTGCCGTTTGCGGCGGGCTCGTCGCTCGGGTGCGCCATCTGCGACCCCGTGATCTCGCTCTGGTGTTTCGCGGGCGCACCGTCCGTTTACGACCTGCTCCGCATAAGGAAAGACAAGGGACCCGACCTGGCGCCCTGACGGCTCCCAATATCGCCGACTTTCCTGAACTGTTCCCGCCGGTTGACAGCGGTGTTACTATGCCCTGTGTCGGCACCGTTGGAGGGGGGGCTCCGTGGGTTCGAGGGGAATAACGGCGGTACTCGCGGCAGTGGTCGTGGCCGGTGCGATCTTCTTCCTGTCCGCGACGGTCGAACCGGAGAGAGCGGGCGCGACGACGACCACCGTTGGTACCTGTGACGGCGGGAGCATCACCCTCGACACCAGAGAGAAGCGCATCCTCGTACTGCACAACAGTACCCGTAAGGAACTTGGCCTGAGGCCATTGTGCATCGACACCAGGCTAACCCAGGCCGCACGCTCGCATTCGCGGGAGATGATCGAGAACGACTATTTCTCCCACGCCTCCTACGACGGGGAGACCGTCGTCGAACGCCTGGCGCGTTTCGGCTATCTACAAAGCATCCGCGGCGAGAACCTCGCCGGGGGATCAGGTGGCTACGGAGAACCGGACAACGCCTTCCAACGCTGGATGAACAGCCCGCGCCACAAAGGCAAAATTCTAAATAGCAAGTACCAGGCCGTCGGCGTGGGAACCTACACGGGCGACTACAAGGGCTTCGAGCCATACACCATGTACACGGTAGATTTCGGGGTCTCGCGCTAGAGCAGCTCGCGGTCTTCCGTTCCGGTCGAGTCAGCTCGGGAACGCAAAAGGCCCGGCGGTGCTGGCCCCTGGGTAGTAGCGGGGGCAGGATTTGAACCTGCGACCTTCGGGTTATGAGCCCGACGAGCTACCAGACTGCTCCACCCCGCGTCGTGGCATCGATTCTAACACCGCTCGGTAGTTTGTAAAGTCGGCCGGCGTCGTGTTACGGTAGCCGTTTATATGTTCGTCGCTATAGTCATTTCGATCCTGCTGGGAGCCGTGCTCTCGCTGGTTACCGCCGTCCGCGCCCTGCGGGCTTACCTGAGATTCCGCCGCGCCAGGGCGACCTTCCAGAGCGAGGTTACAGACGAGGTCGCCCGCCTCGCGGCCCGCACCGACGAGTTGGAGAGAAACCTCTCGGCCGTCGATGCCCGCGCCGCCGAGCTTCCCGTCCAGATTTCCGAGCTCCAGAGCAACCTGAACAGGCTCCAGATCCTCACGAGCGCCCTCGGCACCTCACTCCGCCAGGTGCAAAAGGTGCTCTCCTTCAACGCGCTCAAGGTGCTCAGCGCCGATCGCATAGGCAGGATGGTCAGGAACGCCTCAGCGCCGAAAAACAGCAGCTAAAGTTATTGGCGTCGCGGACGAGCCTTATCCGTATACTCCAGAAGATGGACGAGGAGCAGACGCAGCAGACCACCGAAGCATTACAACCCGCGGGCGAGGACTGCGAGGTCTGTGGCACGGAGATGTACGGGCTTCACTGCAAGCTCGTGTGCCCCAACTGCGGCTACCGCCGCGACTGCTCGGACCCCTGATTTCCGAGGTCCGAGAGCGCCCGTTCGCACCAGCCCCTCACCTCGGCGTTGAGGGCCATCGCGTTCCAGTCGGCGGGGCCGTACCAGCCGACTTTGTCCTCGTTGTAGTGAGCCTGGATCTCCGTGGGGCCTATCGGCGCGGCGAAGTAGATCAGGTCTATATGCTGGTGCCCCTGCCCGATGTTCTCTAACTGTACCCCGGCAGGCCGGTGCAACTGGACGGGATCTTCAACGTCCTCACGCCTCTCGCCCATCAGACGTACTTCTATCCCGGTCTCCTCACGGACCTCGCGCACGGCAGCCTCGTCGGGCAGCTCATCCCGTTCGATGTGCCCGCCTGGAGGAAGCCACGTCCCCAGCTTGCGGTGGAGGTGCAGGAGCACTCTGCCCTCCCACACCACGAACACCGCAACCGTAAAGTGCCTGCCCGTATGCTCTGAGCCCATAACGGGTTCGAGCTTACACCAGGATGATGGTGCGGGGTGCACAATCGGGAGCGAGACGTCGAGGGGAGACGGATAATTGGCGCGGTTTCCGGAGGAGGCTTTCAGGCGGACCGACGAACCCGGAGACCGCAACGCGGACGTTCTGGCTCCGGACGGGTTAGACTGGGTGAAAAACGGTGAGGAGAAGTGATGAACATTCGCCAGGCGAACGGTATCGGGAGGGTGCACGTTGCCATGCCGGGGATGCAGAGAACGTACTGCGGCAGATCCATAAACGACGAGGACTGGGTCACCACCACCAAAGAGGCCAACTGCACCGGTTGCGCCCGGGCGGGGGCGCCGATCCCGGAGAATCCCCCCGGCGCGGCGCGCTGATCCGAAGCCCCTCGCAATCCCATACCGGTGGTTAGAAAGTTATACCCGCGCGGGTATAACCCTGTAACCAGACGGTTCGAGGCAGATCGAGGCGCATGCCTACGGGAGGATGACGCATGAAGGTACCGGGTATGCAGTTGATTAAGAAGGCAGAGAGCAAGGGCAACGAGGCCGGGGTCCCGATGGCGGAGAACCTCGGGCTCGTCGATTTCTTCAAGCTGACCTACAAGGAGGTCAACGAGGATCACGTCATGGCCTTCGCCGGCAACCTCACCTACAAGGCGCTGTTCGCGATCTTCCCTTTCTTCACCTTCCTGCTCTCGCTTCTCGGCATCTTCAACGCCACCGACCTCGTCACCACGATGGTAGACAAGCTCTCCGGCGTGGTACCGCAATCGGCGACGGCGTTCATAAAAGACCAACTGCTGGCCATCGCCAACAGCCAGGCCGAGAGCGCGTTTACCTTCGGGGCGATTATCTCGATAGCGCTCGCCCTCTGGGGCGTCTCCGGCGCGTTTCGCTCCGTGATGGAGGCGATGAACGTTATGTACGAGGTCGAGGAGGACAGGCCCTTCTGGAAGGTGTACGGGCTCTCCATCTTTATGTCGCTCGCGGTCGTAGTACTGCTGCTCGGATCGCTCGTGCTGGTGGTCTTCGGCGAGCCTATCGGCGTCGCCGTCGCCGACCTCGTCGGGCTCGGGTCCGTCTTCGCCACCCTCTGGAGCATCCTGCAGTGGCCTGTGGTCACCTGCGTCGTCCTCTTCGCTTTCGCCCTCATTTACTATTTCGCGCCGGCCGCCAAGCAGAGGTTCCGTTGGATCAGCCCGGGCTCCATCATCGCCTTCGTGTTCTGGTTGATCTTCTCTTTGCTCTTCTCTCTGTACGCGAGCACCTTCGGCGGCAACTCCTACAACGAGACCTACGGGTCGCTCGCAGGCGTGATCGTGCTGATGCTCTACGTCTACTACTCGGCACTGATCATGCTCGTGGGCGCGGAGATGAACCAGGTGATCGAATGGCACATCCCCGGCGGCAAAGACGAGGGCGAGAAGATCCCCGAAGCCGACCGCCAGCCCGACATCCACCGCCTGAAGCGGGAAGAGAACGGCGAGTAGTCCCGGACCCGCGTGAAGATCTACGGCCTGGACTTCACGAGCGCCCCGAGCCGCCGCAAACCCCTCATCGTGCTCGGCTGCCGGCTCGAAGACAAGCGTCTCCGCATCGAGGATTCGGAGACGCTTAGCGACTTCGACGGCTTCGAGGGCTTCCTCTGCAAGCCGGGACCCTGGGTGTGCGGGATGGACTTCCCTTTCGGACAACCGAAGTCGCTCCTGGCCGCCCTCGGCTGGCCAGAACGCTGGGATGGCTACGTCGGCAAGGTCGGCGGGCTCTCGAAGCTGGAATTCGAAGGCGCCATACGCGCGGACATGGCCACAAGGCCCCCGGGCAGCAAGTGGCGTTACAGGCTCGCCGATCGCAGGAGCGGGTCGAGCAGCGCTATGATGCTCTTCCGGGTCCCCGTCGGAAAGATGTTCTACCAGGGTGCGCCCCGGCTCCTCGCCTCCGGTATCCGCGTCGAGCCCTGCCGCCGCAACGGGGACGACCGCGTCGCCGTCGAGGCCTACCCGGCCGTGGTCGCCCGCCGCTTCCTCGGTCGCACGACCTACAAACGGGACGCCGTCCCCGACATTCCCGAAAGAAGGTCGGCCCGCGAGTCCCTGATCTCCGGTCTTGAGTCACAGCTCCTGCGAGAGGTCTACGGCTTCACCGTACAGATCGATGGCAACTGGAGAGAAGAGTTCATCAGGGACCCCTCAGCCGACGCGCTAGACTCGCTGCTGTGCGCAGTCCAGGCGGCGTGGGCCTATCTGAAGCGGGACGACGACTACGGCGTCCCGCCGGAATGCGACCCCGATGAAGGTTGGATCGTGGACCCGGCCCTTCTGACCGAGTAGAGGAGGAACGATGCCATACGGAGAGAAGTTCGATAGTGCCCTCCTCTACGCCTCCAGGCTACACAGAGACCAGGTCCGCAAAGGAACCAGCGTCCCCTACATAACCCACCTTCTCGCGGTAGCGTCCATCGTCGGCGAGAACGTCGGCACGGAGGACGAGGTGGTCGCAGCCCTCCTTCACGACGCCCCCGAAGACCAGGGTGGCGAGGCCACGCTCAAGGACATCCGCGCCCGTTTCGGAGACGAGGTCGCGGAGATAGTCGACGGTTGCACGGACACCTACGAGGACCCGAAGCCACCCTGGCGCGAGCGCAAGGAACGCTACCTGGCCCACCTCGCAAACGCCTCAGGCTCCGTGCGCCTGGTCTCCTCCGCGGACAAGCTGCACAACGCCCGCACCGTCCTCTCCGACTACAGGATGCTCGGCGAAGGCCTCTGGACGCGATTCAACGGCAAAAAAGAAGGCACGCTCTGGTACTACCGCGCCATCGTCGATGTCCTGCCGAACGAGAACCCCATCGTAGAAGAACTCGACAGGGTGGTCACCGAATTAGAGAACGTTTCCCGATAACCCAATACCCTGTAGAGAAGGTTCGTCGTTGGACGCTTCGCGAAGCGCCCCTACAGGGGGTTGTGGTGGGACGGTGTGGTTAGCGAACTATCGCGCCGTCGTCGCGGATTATCTCGACCGCATCGGGGTCGGTATGGAAGACGCGCACCCGCACCGTCGAGGCGGCGAGCAGCAGCCCGAAGATGCCGTTCTTGAGGTCCGTGGGGTTCGCCGGCTCGACCCACCCGACCTCGGCGTTCGAGAGGTCAGCGTCTGTGGTTACGAACCTCTGCAGGAGGAGGCTCAGGGGGATACGCAGGGCGAAAGCGAGGACGACGCCGCCGAGGATCAGGAGGTACAGGGGCCACTCCAGGTACAGCCCGACGCCGAGCGCGGAGAGGAAGAAGATCGCGGCTAGCAGGTTGGCCGCCACGATGGTCGTGCCACAGTTGCGGTGGATGGCGAGCCGCTTCTCCCCACCCCGCAGGCGTCGAATCGCCTCCCTCGCCGCGCTCTCTACCTCGGCCAGGGAGCGCACGCCCTGCACGAAGAACCCGTCGTCGGTCGAGAACCCGTTCAGGCGGCGGCCGGGTTCCCTCTCCATCATCACCACGATGGTCGCGTGCTCGAGGGCGTGGTTACGACGCAAAATCTTGTTCCCGAAAATGGCCCGCAACTGCCTCGGATACACGAACAGGCTCCCCACCGCCTGCAGCGAGAAAAGTATCGGCAGCAGGAAGAGGAATACGATCACGAACAACGCAATGAAAAATACCAGCAACAGGGCCACGGTCTCACCTTCGTAACGGGTCTACGCCCCATGAGTATACTCCAGGGATAACCCACCGGCTTCACAAAATATGGGGCTGGCCGTTGAAATTCTGGCCGCCTTACAATCAACAGAGACGCAGACCAGAACGCTCGACAGAGGAGGAAACCGCCGTGGCACGAGACCTGCTCAGGGACGGAGAAGGACGCTTCTTCCGCGGCAACATCCACTGCCACTCGGACCTCTCGGACGGCCAGACGAGCCCCGAATACGTTATCGGCGCCTACTGTGACGCCGGCTACGATTTCCTCTGCCTCTCCGACCACTTCGAGGCCGAGTACGGATGGAGGATTACCGACACACGCTCCATGCGCGACGAAAACTTCACCACGATCCTGGGCGCCGAGCTCTCCTCCGCTCCTTGGGATGACCGCGACTGCTACTGGGTTACCGCGGCCGGCCTCCCCGTAAACTTCGAAGCCCCGCCGGCTGACGACCACGCCGGCGCCATAACGAGGGCGAGAGAAGCCGGTGCCTTCGTCGTGATGCTGCACCCCGGCCTCAACAACCTCCCACTCGCGGCGGCGGGCAGGCTGCCCGCGCTCGACGCCGTTCACGCTGTCGAGATCTACAACCACAACGGGGCGATGGCAGCCATCCCCGACAGGGCCGACGGCGCCTACATGCTCGACGGCCTCCTGGAAAACGGCCGCAGGTTGCTGGTTAACGCAGGGGACGATGCCCACTTCGGCCACCCCTCGGACCGTTTCGGAGGCTGGATCGAAGTCCACGCAGCACGCCTCGACCCCGAACTCCTGCTGGCGTCCATGAAGTCCGGACACTACTACTCGACGCAAGGACCCTCCATCCGCGAGCTCCTGGTGGTCGGCGCCAGGTTGCTCGTAAAGACGAGCGAAGCATACGCCATCAACCTGACGACTGGCGGCGACCGGTGGCAGAGCGGCGACGAGCGCCACAACATGGACGGCTCGATTTGCGAAGCCGAGTTCGACCTTACCCCGTTCCAGGGCTCCTACTGCCGCGTCACGGTAGTCGCCGCCGACGGCAAACGCGCCTGGAGCAACCCCATCTTCAGGGAGTAGGGCCTACAGCGCCACTTCGCCCGACTCTTCCATCTCGTACAGCAATGCGAGCGCGGCGAGCGCGACCCACCTGTGCCCCTCCCTATCCCCCGGCTCGCCCATCGGCAGGTTGTAGGGAAAAGGCACGAAACCAACCCGTGGAGCTTCGACCCCGTGCTCCATGGCTAGCGTGACGGTGGGAACTCCGCGCTCTTCGATGGCGTTGCAGACCAGCCCGACGGACCGGTGGCACAGGGGTCAGGAGGGCGTGAGCAGCACCGCGTCGACGCCGTCTTCGACGAGCTTTTTGGCGACCTCGGGGGCTGTTGCCTCGACGAGGGGGGTCGGGTCGTGGATGGCGCCCATGAAAGAGAAGTGGCGCGGTGCGAGCTCGCCTACCAGGCCTTCTTCGACCAGGCCACGCGTGGTCTTCAAGGGGAAGACGGCGTCGAGGTCGGAGCCTTCGTCGGGGCGGTGGTAGGCGTGGGTCCAGGTAAGGTCTTTGGCTTCGGTTGGGATCTCCCGGTACGAACAATCGCCCTCGAAGTCGTCGATATCGAAGCGTGACTGGCTTTGAAGATGCACGCCGCCGGTCGTGACGAGCGCAAGCCGGGACCGGTCGAGGGGTTTCTCTGGCCTGACGAAGGGCGGCATGCCGCTCAGACGTTGAAGCGAACGAGCACGGTGTCACCGTCTTCCACGAGGTAGTCGCGCCCTTCGAGGCGCACTTTGGCTTCCTCCCTGGCGCTGGACCAGGAGCCGGCGTCTACAATGTCCTGCCAGTCCCCGACCTCGGCGGCGATGAAACCGCGTTCCATGTCCGTGTGGATGCGCCCCGCCGCCTGCCGCACGGTCGAACCCGTAGTTATCGTCCGGGCCCGGCACTCCTTCTCATTCGCGGAGAAGAAAGTGATGAGACCGAGCAGGCGGTACGCCGACCGCACGAACTCCTCGAAGCCCGTAGTGTGCACCCCGAGCATCGCCAGGTACTCGGAGCGTTCGTCCTCGGAGAGCTCGATGACCTCGGCTTCGAGCTTCGCGGAGATGCGGACCGCCTCGGCACCCTCGCGCTCGGCCAGCTTATCGACCCGCGAGCTATAGCGGTTCCCCTCCGCCACGGATTCCTCGTCCACGTTGGCCACGTACAACGTAGGTTTGGCGGTGATGAGCGTGCTCATCGCCTCCGAGAGCGCCTCGGACTCTGGATAGTCCCGTGCCGGATTACCGTCGGAGAGATGATCCCTCAGTTTTTCGAGCCCGGCCGCCTCGGCTTTGAGGTTGGCGTCGCCACTCTTGGCGGCCCGCCCGACCCGCTCCAGCCGCCGCTCGACGCTGGCGAGGTCGGCGAGCAACAGCTCGGTGTCGATGGTCTCGACGTCGCCCTCGGGGTCGACGCCGCCGTGCACGTGCACCACGTTCTCATCCTCGAAGCAGCGGACGACATGGGCTATCGCGTCGCACTCCCTTATGTGGCCGAGGAACTGGTTCCCGAGCCCCTCGCCGGTGCTCGCGCCGCGCACCAGCCCGGCGATGTCCACGAAGTCAACGGTCGCGGGGACAACGCGTTCGCTGCCCATCACCCCAGCCAACGCGCGAAGGCGCCCGTCCGGCACCGCGGCGACGCCAAGGTTTGGATCTATGGTCGTAAAGGGATAATTCTGGGCTTCCGCCCCGGCCCTCGTGAGGCTGTTGAACACCGTTGACTTGCCGACGTTCGGCAGACCGACTATACCTATTCGCATAGAGCGAGTGTATCAAACAGTAGCAAGTTTACCGGGCGGAGTGGCGAGCTTGCGATAGAATCACGGCCGGAAGGTCCATTGGCTTACAGAGTGGAAGGTTGATCTTTGGACAGGCAGTTACAGATACAGATACTGCTGGATCATTACGAGAAGCCGCGGCATCGGGGTTCGTTGGAGAACGCCGACGTAACGATGCCGGGGGGCAATCCCGGCTGTGGGGATATAGTCACGGTGTATCTCAAAGGCGCCGATGACCAGCAGCACATACAGGACGCTACCTACGTGGGCGAAGGCTGCACCATCAGCATGGCGGCGAGCAGCATGATCCTCGACGAGGTCCACAGGGACAACCTTACCATGGACCAGGTCCTCGAGATGGACTACCACGAGATGATCGAACAGCTAGGCCGCCAGGTAGTAGCCTCCCGCCCGAAGTGCGCCACCTTGGGCCTCGGCACGCTGAAGGCGGCGATCCGGAAGTACCAGAAGGACCGGCGCCTCGACGAAGCTGGCGTCGAGCGCCCCGACAACGGAGGCCTCGTCTTCGGCGACCACGCGGCAGAGGCGGCAGCCAGAACAGAATAAGAGAATCCCCAACCTCGTGCTCTAATTCGTTTTGGCGGTTCGCGCACCGCCCTCGCTAGCGTCTCTTCCCCCAGGCTCCCGCCGCCGTGGCGGCCAGGATCAGGGACGCTATCTCGATCATCGCCGAGAGGACGAGGCTCAGGAGAAAGTAGGCCCAAGCCTCCTCCGCCGAAACCTTCGAACCGAGCAACTCGGAGAGCGTCCCGGCCAACCTGACGGCCCCGATCTCCCGAGCCGCAAAGAGTGCCCCTATGGTCGACCCGAGCGCATACACCGGCGCTGCTACGGCACCCCCCACGAGCCCGGACAGCGCCCCCGCCTTTTTCCCCGCGGCAGCAGCCCGCTTCCCACAAGCCACCCCGATAAAGACAGAGACCAGGATCCCGACCAGCGAACCAAGCAACGAAACAACAAGCCCCACCACCCCACCAATGCCGCCCCACACCATCCCGACCCTGACGGCCCCACCACGCTCTTCCATGTGCCAAGCTTATCAGCTTGGCAGCACGCTCCGGCTAACGCCTCCGCTTGTCGGCACGCCGCCTCGCTTCGCTTGGCGGCTTGTCAGCCTTCCTGCCGCGCTGGCCTCGCCCGGCCGCGCACGACGAACCGCCGCCCGGGGCGGTCGGGGCTCACGCTCGAAACATCACACCGAGACGACTTCCTGAAAGCGGAGCCCGAAGGGCGTAGCGTGCCGACAAGCGAGGCGAAGCCGAAGCGTGCTGACGAGGCGCCGCCAGGCGCCGTGCTGACAAGCGGAGGCGTTAGCCGGAGCGTGCTTCGAAGACGTAGTCTTCGAGCTGCTCGGGGGCGACGCCGAGGCGGGTTAGCATTCTGATGGCCGTGCTGTCTTCGTTGTCGAGGATGGCTAGTAGGAGGTGGTCGGTACTGAGATGGTTGTCTCCGAGGTTTTTCATCTGCTTGCGCGCCCCGACGAGCGCTTTTTTGGCAGACGGGGAGAGGGGGATGCGACGGTTGTCAGGGATGCGCATGTCGAAGGCCTCTCCCGCCTCCCGGCTGACTTCCTCGAACGAGATGCCGATAGAGGCGAGCGCGCTGGAGAGCATGGCTTGGGATTCTTCCCTCGCATCCTCGAGGGTTACGCCGAGCGAGGAGAGCGCATCGGCGGCTATGCCGTCGTCGGCCAGGAGGATGCCGAGCAGAAGGTCATCATCGCCTAAAGCGTCATGGCCCAGCATCCTGGCTTCTCTGAAGGCGGCCTCCACGCTTCTACGCGTCCTGTCCGTGAATCGGGTGAACATTATGCGCCCCTCCTCCCCGGCGACCGGCCCGGGTACCTGGATTTGATCCTGGCCGCGTGCTTTTTGTGTACGGCCTGCCTGCTGACCCCTAGAACCTCGGCGATCCGGGCCCACGACCAACCAGCGATAAACGCGTTCTCTACCTGCGCCGCCTCCAACGCCTCCAACGTCCGCCTGAGCGCGACTACCGCCTCGAGCCCAGCCCGCGGATCATCCGGTCCACCCACCCGTGTTCTCGTCCTCTCGTTCATGTGTCAACTATAGTTGACACGTCTCGATTTGTCAACGTAGATTGACGGAGCTTGTGAGGGTTTCTATCTGGTGCTTGCTGCTGCGGGTTTCTTGCGTGGCGGGAGTCGTATCCTATTCGTAGAGTTCGCGCCAGCCGAGGAGCTTCGGCTGGCCGTCTACCACGTAGAAGACGGCTTCGATCTTGCGCTTCGTCTCACCGTACCGTCCCGTAGAGACCACCTCGAAAGGTCCATCCGGGTTGTGCTTGATGATTACGAAAACGGAGTTGTCGGGCACGCCGTCAAGGTGAAGCTCTCCCGAGGACCAGCCCGAAGGGCCGGGGTCGTTCGCTAGGCGAGACTTTGCCACCTCGACCCCCGCTTCGGCCAGCTCGAAGGCCTGCTCGCCCCTGTTGACCGCTGCGACCGCCTGGAGGTCAGCGGAGACGATGGTAAGGAGTCCGGCTCCCATGACGCCTATCACCACCACGATGATAATCGCCAGTCCCAGCACCATACCCCGCTCCTCGCCTATCAGGCGTGCGGCCATCACCGGCCTCCGCGGTTTCTCAGGTAAACGTCGGTGGCAAGCGTCTGCCTGGCGGGATCTTCGCCGCGGCGCTCTACCTCGATGGCCAGCTCTACGCGTACGAGCCTGACCTCCGCCTCGTCCGTGATCGTTACGGCCGGGGGGCAATCCTCCGGGCTCGTGCACGGG
>JBKPSF010000231.1:0-14978 GCA_046734875.1 Actinomycetota bacterium
GTCGGGGAGGATGTAACGGATGAGGGATCCCTCGGATCAGTTGCAGTGCTCTTTTTGCGGTAAGAGCCAGCGCCAGGTCAGGAAGCTCATCGCCGGCCCGGGCGTCTATATCTGCGACGAGTGCATAGAGCTGTGCAACGAGATCATCGACGAGGAGTTCTCGGGCCCCGAGGTCCTGAAGGATGATGATCTGCCCAAACCGCGGGAGATCAACCGCATCCTCAACGAGTACGTCATAGGCCAGGAGGACGCCAAGAAGGTCCTCGCCGTCGCCGTCTACAACCACTACAAGCGCATCCAGATGGGCGCGGAAGCCACGGACGGCACCGAGCTCCAGAAGTCCAACATATTGCTCGTGGGACCTACCGGCTCGGGCAAGACGCTGCTCGCGCAGACGCTGGCCAAGATACTCAACGTTCCCTTCGCCATAGCCGACGCCACGGCCCTGACCGAGGCCGGCTACGTGGGCGAGGACGTGGAGAACATCCTGCTCAAGCTCATCCAGGCCGCCGACTTCGACGTAAAGAAGGCGGAGACCGGCATAATCTACATCGACGAGATCGACAAGGTCGCCCGCAAAGCGGATAATCCGTCAATTACGCGCGACGTCTCCGGCGAGGGCGTGCAGCAGGCCCTCCTCAAGATCCTCGAAGGCACCGTCGCCTCCGTCCCGCCGCAGGGCGGGCGCAAGCACCCGCACCAGGATTTCCTGCAGATCGACACCAAGAACGTCCTGTTCATCTGCGGCGGCGCTTTCGGCGGCCTCGAGGAGATCATCCGCCAGCGCATCGGCAAGAAGAGCATCGGCTTCGGCAGCGATATAGACTCGCGCCTGAAGCAGGAAGATGACTCTATCTTGCAGTTCGCATTGCCCGAAGACCTCCTGAAGTACGGGCTCATCCCCGAGTTCGTGGGGCGCCTGCCGGTGATCTCCACTCTGCGTAGCCTGGAGGAGGCCGACCTGGTGCGCATCCTCACCGAGCCGAAGAACGCCCTCGTCAGGCAATACAGGCAGTTCTTCCGCTACGACAAGGTGGACCTCTCCTTCACGGACGAGGCGCTCGCCGGCATCGCCGAGCTCGCCCTGGAGCGCGGCACAGGCGCCCGCGGCCTTAGGAGCATCCTCGAGACAGCTCTCTTGCCGACGATGTACGAGCTACCGAGCCGCTCGGATGTGAACAAGTGCGTCGTAGACGTGGACACGGTAAAGGACGGTGTTCAGCCGTCGCTTGTAACCGGCTCGCAGAAGTACTCCTACGACGAAGAAGAGACCGCCTAGGTCGCAGCGCTCCCGGGAGTGGGGGGAGGGAAGGGACGGTTCCCTGACTCGTTTGGCGTTGGCCAAGTTCTAGAAGGTGTCTAATTTCTTGAATCGGCAGATTCCGAAAACGTATGACCATCGTGCGGTCGAGGACCGCTGGTACGCGGAGTGGGAGCGTCAGGGTGTGTTCGAGGCCGACCCCGACCCCGAGAAGGAGCCCTATTGCATAGTGATGCCGCCGCCAAACGTGACCGGGGCGTTGCACATGGGGCACGCTTTGAACGGTTCGATCCAGGACACCCTCACCAGGCGTGCCAGGATGAAGGGCTTCGAGGCCCTGTGGCTGCCGGGCCTGGATCACGCGTCCATCGCCCTTCATAACGTTGTCGAGCGGAACCTCATGCGCGAGGAGGGCAAGACCCGCTTCGACGTCGGACGCGAAGACTTCGTCGAGCGCTGCCGCGTCTTCGCCGACGAGTCCCGATCGCAGATCATGGGCCAGCTCGAGCGCCTCGGGGCTTCGGTCGATTGGCGGAGGCTCCGCTACACCATGGACGAGCGGTACGTCGATGCTGTCCTCACGGCCTTCGTCGAGCTCTTCGACGCCGGGTTCATCTACCGCGAGAACCGCATAACCAACTGGTGCCCGCACGACCGGTCGGCGATCAGCGACCTCGAAGTGAACTACGAGGACGTCGCCGGCAAACTCTACGGCTTGCGCTACCCCTTCGTCGACGGCAAAGGTCCGGGACCAGACGGCAACGACTTTGCCCAGGTCTTCTCCACGCGCCCGGAGACGATGCTCGGCGACACGGCCCTCGTAGTCAACCCGGAGGACGAACGATACACAGACCTCGTCGGGCGCAGGGTCGTGGTGCCCTTTGTCGAGCGGGAGATCGAGGTCCTCGCGGATGAGTACGTCGACCCGAGTTTCGGGACCGGCGTTTTGAAGGTCACGCCCGCCCACGATCCGAACGACTTCGAGATCGGCAGGCGGCTTGGCCTTCCCGCCGTCAACGTACTGAACCCCGACGGCACGATCAACGTGAACGGCGGCCCCTTCGCCAACATGGACCGCGAAGAGGCCAGGAGGGCCGTCGCCGCGCGGCTGAATGAGGAGGGGCTCCTCGGGCCGGTCCGCGACTACGGGCACAGGGTCGGGCATTGCGACAGGTGCGGGGCCGTCATCGAGCCGTGGCTCTCCGAGCAGTGGTGGTGCTCGATGGAAGAGCTGGCAAGGCCGGCAATCGAGGCGTTGAAGAATGGCGAGATCACCGTCTACCCCGATTCCTGGCGCAGGGAGACTATACGTTGGTTGGAGAACATCCACGACTGGAACGTCTCGCGCCAGCTCTGGTGGGGACACCGCATCCCCGTCTGGTACGGCCCCGAGGGTGAGGTCGTCGCCAGCAAAGAGTCGCCCGGTGAAGGCTGGGAGCAAGAAGAAGACATCCTCGATACGTGGTTTTCGAGCGGCCTATGGCCCTTCGCCACGCTGGGGTGGCCGGTGGAAAACGAGGATCTCGATTACTTCTATCCGACCACGCTGCTCTCTACGGCGCGGGAGATCATGTACCTGTGGGTGGCGCGTATGATCATGATGGGCCTCCGTTTCGAGGAGGAAATACCGTTCGGGAAGGTCAACGTCCACTCCGTCGTGCTCGCCGAGGACGGTACGAAGATGAGCAAATCGAAGGGCAACACCATAAACCCCCTCGACCTCTTCGACCAGTACGGCACGGACGCGGTCCGCTTCGGCCTCCTCTACCAGTCCTCCACCCAGGACTTCGCCTACTCCTACGAGCGGGCCGAGATGGGCCGGGCCTTCGTCACCAAGCTCTGGAACGCCACCCGCTTCGTGCTCTCCTATCCGGAGGGCGACGATTCCGACGACCTCTCTCCTTCGGACCGTTGGATCCACTCCGAATTCAACCGCGCCGTCAAAGACTACGATGCATTCCTCGAAGAATGCGAGTTCTCAGAGGCGATGCGCAGGATCTACTCCTTCGCCTGGAACCAGTTCGCCGACTGGTATATCGAGATAGCGAAGGCCACGCCATCACCCGCCACCCCCCGCATCCTGCGCGAGGTCTTCCACGGCATCCTGAAGCTCCTACATCCAGTTATGCCCTTCGCGACGGAAGAGATGGCGAGCATCATGGGCGAAGAGACGCTGCTCGCGACGCAGCGCTTTCCCGAATACGATCCTGCGCTCGAAGACGAGGAGGCCGACAGGTTGCTCGACCGCACGAAGAGGGCTGTCTCAGCGGTGCGCTCGTTCCGGGCCGAGTCCAGGGTCGAAGGCGAGCTGGAGGGGCTGTTGCCTGAGGGCATCGAAGAGGGCGTCTTCGTGGCGCTCACGCGGGTCAGGCTGGTGGAAAGCGCCGATGGCGCTAACCGTGCGTCGTTGCCCGCGGGGGACGTTGTGGTGGAGATCCTGCTCTCCGACGAGATGCGCCGGGGCGAGATAGAGCGGCTGCGGCGTGAGATCTCACGCGCCGAGCAGGAGGTCAAGCGCTCGGAGGGCAAGCTGGCCAACGAGAAGTTCGTCCGGAACGCCCCCGAGAAGGTCGTGGCGGGCGAGCGCGAGAAGCTGGACGTGAACGCCAGGATGCTGGAGACGCTCACCCGCCGTCTCGACGAATACCTCTAGGAGGGTATATCCCCACGCTAACCGCTTATGCCAAGGTCTGTGCGGAGTTGGACCGGCGCAGGCACGTCACCCTCGGCTTCGAGCGGATCGAAGCCCTCCTCGACGCGATGGGCCACCCCGAGCACGAGATCCCCCACGTCGTGCAGGTCGTGGGAACGAACGGTAAGGGCACCACCGCCGTCGCCCTCGCCGCAGCCCTCGAAGAGATGGGCCAACCTTCAGGCACATACCTCTCGCCGCACGTCCTCTCCTACACGGAACGCGTCGTGTTACGTGGCCATTGGTCGTCCGAGAGAGATTTCGCCGCGGCAATGGGGGAGACCATGGACCTCGCGGACAGGCGCGGCATCACCGTCTCGCAGTTCGAGATCCTGACCGCCGGCGCCCTGAAGATGTTCGCCGAAGCCGGCCTCTCCTGGGCCATCCTCGAAGCCGGCCTCGGGGCGCGCTTGGATGCCACCTCCGTCGCCAGACCCAACGCCGTCGTGCTGACGAACGTCGCCCTCGACCACACCGAGTACCTCGGCGAGACGGTCGAGGAGATAGCCGAAGAGAAGCTGGCCAGCCTGGGGCCCGGCACGACCCTATTTCTCGGCACGGATGATGAGCGAGTTACTCGTCTCGCACAGAGCACCTGCCGCCGGATCGGCGCGGATCTGGTCGAGCTCGCCGGCTCCAGAGAGAGTGCCGCGCCTACCGATCTCGCCCTTTACGCGACAGGCGACGTGAACCTTGGTCTCGCCGTCGCGGAGGCTTTGCTAGGGATAAGCCTCCCATCCGGTGTCAAAGAGAGGGCCGCGCTCGCGGTCGGAGAGACGCTTCCCGGGCGGTTCGAGGTGCGCGAGGTCGATGGGGTTCCGGTGGTTCTCGACGGAGGGCACAACGTGGCGGGGATCTCTGCGGCGATGGCTGCCGTTCGGCGGGCTTACCCCGGACGTCCCCTCGGGGTGGTCTTCGGGGTGTTGCGGGAGAAGAACGTGGCGGGTATGCTCTCCAGGTTCGCCGGCGGGGCCCACGCTATCGTGCTGACGCGTCCGGAAGGCGAGAGGGCCTCGGATCCGGCCCTGGTATCGAGCGAGCACAACCCCCTCGACAGCGCAGAGAGGAGAGCCCTTGTGGTGCCGGACCCCGTGGAAGCGCTCGGTGAGGCTGTCGGGGCGGTGAGGGATGTGGACGGGGTGGTCCTGGTTACGGGGTCGCTCTCGACCGTCGCGCCCGTATTGCGGTGGTTGCGTGAAGCGTAGGGGCGCCTATCAGTTGCTGGCACTCCTGGTCGTGGTCGCCGTGACGTCTTTTGTTCTCGGTTACGTCGTGATGATAAGGTTTATCCTATGATCGCGTCTCTAGCGTTGCTGCAGGACCCTTTCCAGGTCATCTCCGACTTTCTGGCGAGCCCCGTTTTGAGGATCTCAGGCCAGCTCGTGCTGCTGCTCTTCGTAATCCTGTGGCTGGCCCTCGTCTACTGGACGTTTGCCGACGCCACCCGGCGTGGGGCCATGCGCCTCCTCTGGGGCCTCGTGGCCGTCATCTTCCCTTACGTGGGAACCCTGATCTACCTGATCGTCCGCCCCCACGAGTATCTCGACGACTCCCGCGAGCGGGAGCTGGAGACGGCCGTGCTGGAGCGCGAACTGAGAAACAGCGTCCTGCTGTGCCCCAACTGCCGCAACCTGGTCGAGAGGGACTACCTGATCTGCCCTTCCTGCAACTGGGAGCTGAAGAAATCCTGTGTAAACTGCGAAAGGCCGCTGAACATGGAGTGGGAGACGTGCCCGTACTGCGGCACGGACCAGCGCAGCGGCAAGACTGTCCTGAGATAAGGAGAATACAATGGAAGAGACACTGGTACTGGTAAAGGGCGACGGCGTGCGCCGCAAGCTGATAGGCGAGATCATCCGCCGCATAGAAGCGAAAGGCCTCGACCTCTCAGACATCCAGCTGATGGACGTAAACCGCGAGCTCGCAGAAGAGCACTATGCTGAACATCGCGAGAAGCCCTTCTTCGACGAGCTCGTTAACTTCATCACCACGACGCCGGTCGTTGCCATGCGCGTCAGGGGCGAAGGCGCCATAGGGGTAATGAGAACGCTCATGGGAGCGACGAACCCCGCGGAAGCAGCCCCAGGTACCATCAGGGGCGACCTCGCCCTGAGCATGCCCGACAACCTCGTCCACGGCTCCGACTCCCCCGAGAGCGCCTACAGGGAGCTCGGCCTCTTCTTCGGCACCTGATAGAGGGAGTGCAGTTCGTCCTCGCCTCAGAGTCTGCCCGGCGGGTGGACCTCCTCCGCACCGCCGGCTACGACTTCGAACCCCGGAAAAGCGGCTTCCCGGAAGTAACCCTCGAAGACCCCGCCCAAACCGTCAGAACCAACGCGAAAGGCAAAGCCCTAGCCATCGAAAGTGGCCCCGCAACGGTCGTGCTCGCCGCCGACACCGTTGTCTACCTGCCGGACCTCCCCGTCGGCGAACGCGTCCTCGGCCATGCGAAGACCGGAGACGATGTAAGGCACTTCATCAGCCTCCTTCAGGGCCGCGTCCACGAAGTCTACTCCGGCGTCGCCGTCGCAAGAGACGACCACATCGCCGTGCGCCACGCCGTTACAACGGTGAAGATGCGAAAGCTCGACACGATAGAGATAGAGTCCTACGGTCTCTACGGAGAGGGTGTAGGCAAGGCCGGAGGCTACGCCATCCAGGGAAGAGCCGCCTCGTTCGTGGACTGGATCGGGGGCGACTACACCAACGTCGTAGGCCTCCCCCTGACCCTCACCCTCCGAATGCTCTCCAACGCCGGAATCCCACCCCCGTGACCCAGGAGCGCAACGAATACCTTCCTACCAGGACGAAACCCGTAGGGGCGGGTTTCAAACCCGTCCTGCTTAATGTACGAAACAACCGCTTAATATAAAATACAACAATGGAGCGTAGGCGGTACACCATAAAGGAGCTTCCGCCTGAGTTGCGGCCCCGGGAGCGGTTGTTGGCCGAGGGGCCGGAGGCGCTTTCGAGTGCGGAGCTGCTGGGGATCCTGCTCGGGATCGGCACCAAGGAGCAGACGGCGGTCGAGCTCGCGCAGCAGGTGATCTCCGAGAGCGGGGGGCTCTTCGGGTTGCACGGGGTTGGGGTTCATGACTTGCGGGAGGTGCATGGCATCGGGGAGGCCAAGGCTTGCATCATTTTGGCTGCCGTCGAGTTCGGGAAGAGGCTCGGGAGGGTTCGCAACCCCGGACGGCCCGTGATATCATCGCCAGAGGACGTTGACGGTCTTTTGAGGGGTCGGATAGCCAATCTCGACCGGGAGAATTTCGTCGTCGTGCTCTTGAACACCAAGAACGAGGTTTTGGAATTTCCGACGGTCTCGGTTGGCACGCTTTCGGCGTCTCTGGTTCATCCCAGGGAGGTATTCAAACCGGCGATCCGGGCCAGTGCGGCGGGCGTAATACTCGCCCACAACCACCCGAGCGGCAGGGTCGGGCCTAGCCGCGAGGACCGGGAGGTTACCA
Organism: Actinomycetota bacterium; assembly: GCA_046734875.1. Classification (GTDB taxonomy): domain Bacteria; phylum Actinomycetota; class Rubrobacteria; order Rubrobacterales; family Rubrobacteraceae; genus Rubrobacter_D. Next base: position 7,421 of record JBKPSF010000231.1, read on the forward strand.
GGAGGCTCAAGGAGGCTTCCGAGATAATAGGTATCGAGGTCTTGGACCACGTGATCCTGGGCGACGGGTACTTTAGTATGAAGGAACACGGGATACTCTAGGGACGGGGCAGCGGCCCTCAGGGTCATTCAGAACAGGGGATGGGTAGGGTATGTTCGGAGGATTGTTCGGGCGGGACGTTGCGATAGACCTTGGTACGGCGAACACGCTAGTGTTCGTGAAGGGGCAGGGGATAGTGCTCTCCGAACCCTCGGTCGTGGCGATAGACACCAAGACCGACAAGGTCGTGGCCGTGGGATCGGCGGCGAAGCGGATGCTCGGGCGGACGCCAGGCAACATCGTCGCCATGAGGCCCCTCAAAGACGGCGTTATAGCCGACTTCGAGGTGACCGAGAAGATGCTCTCCTACTTTATCCGCAAGGTGCAGCCGCAGCGCCTCTTTTTCAGATCGCTCGTCGGCCCGCGTGTGGTCGTTTGCGTCCCTTCCGGCGTCACGGGCGTCGAGCTCAGGGCCGTCAAGGAGGCCACCGAGTCGGCGGGGGCAAGGCAGGCCTACACCATCGAGGAGCCGCTCGCGGCAGCCATCGGGTCGGGTCTTCCTGTAAACGAGGCGCAGGGGTCCATGGTCGTGGACGTTGGTGGAGGGACGAGCGAGGTAGCCGTCATCTCGCTCGGCGGCATCGTCACCAAGTCCTCCATCCGTATAGCGGGTGATGATATAGACGATGCCATCTCCACTTACATCCAGAAGGAGTACAAGCTCGCCATCGGCACCCAGACCGCCGAGCAGCTCAAGATAGAGCTGGGGAGCGCCTTCAGGTTAGAAGAAGAAGAATCGGCGGAGATCCGGGGCCGCGACCTCGTCACGGGGTTGCCCAAGACAGTGGTCATCACGAGCGAGGAGATCAGGGAGGCTATAAGCGTCCCCGTGGACGCGGTGCTCGCCGCCGTGAGGGACACCCTGGACCGCACGCCCCCTGAACTCGTCTCCGACATCATGGACCGGGGTATGATCCTTGCGGGCGGAGGGGCGCTCCTCCGCCACCTCGACGAGCGTCTCAGACGTGAGACGGGCATCCCGGTTCACGTCGCCGACGACGCGCTGATGTGCGTCGCCATCGGCAGCGGCCGGTCGTTAGAGGAGATCAACTCCTACCGTAGCGCCCTCACCTCGGCCTGACGGGTTTCGGGTGGGTCGGAAGAAGTCCAGCGCCGTGAGCGGACTCGCAGCCTTGTGTATCCTGTGCGTGACGAGCCTCGCCCTGTTTACCGTCTACGTGAAGGAGGGCGACTGCGACATGGCGGGCCAGTGCGGACCCCTGCACACCGTCCAGCTCGGGGCCGCCGAGGTCTTGCAGCCGGTAAGGAGCATCTTCGCGACCGTTTTCGCGCCGGTGACGAGCGTGGGCGAGAGGGTCATGGGAGCCTTCGACAACAGCAGGGAACGGGAGCTCGAGCGGGAGGTGCAAAAGACCCGGGAGCTCGCGGCCCAGGCCTCCCGCCTGGAGCGCGAGAACGCCGAGCTGCGCGAGCTATTGAAGGGGCAGCGGGCGGCTTACCAGTACGGGCCTCTGGCGCGGGTGGTCGCGCCGGTGGGGGACCAGTTCACCCAGAGGATAATCATCAACGTCGGCACCGCGGACGGCATCGAGCCGAACATGCCCGTGGTTATAGGGGAGAGCGCGCTCGTAGGGCGCACCACCGAGGTCTCCAGGCACACCGCCCAGGTAATGCTCATAACCGACCAGATGTTCGCGGCTGGCGTCAGGATCATCCCCCCCGCCAAGTTCGACCCGGCCTCGGGCGAGATCAGCCCATCAGTTACCGCCGAGGACGTCTCCTACGGCCAGGGCCTCCTCGGAACCGACCTCGAAGGATACCTCGGCGTAGACTTGGTGAGCACGAGCGCCCGCGCCGAGGAGGGAGATTACATAGTGACCAGCGGCCGGGCCGGGGACAAGGAGCTCCTGTTCCCGCCAGGCCTCTTCGTGGGCAAGGTCGAGTCGGTAAGCTCGCAGGACATAGACCAGTTCAAGAAGATAGTGGTCGAGCCGGCCATGAGCCCGCAGGACCTCGAAGAGGTAAGGGTCATCACCGACTGGGCCGGCAGGAACGGCTGAGGACGCAAACGGTGGAACAGGCCCCTGTCGTCCGCGCCGCCCTAGTCGTGGCCGTAGCCGCGCTCCTGGACGCCGTCGTGGTCCCCTACCTTACCTTCGGCTTCTTCTCGCCGAGGCTAACCCTGATCGCCATAATCTTCGCCGCCTCCCCGTTACGTGACCTGCAGGCCGTCCTGCTGGGCTTCTTCGGCGGCGTGCTCTTCGACGCCCTGGGCGGCGAGCTCTTCGGCGTAGGAGCAATCGGCGGCCTGCTAGCCGCCGCCCTCTCCGCCCGCGTCAGCTCCGTCCGCCGCAAGGGCACCGAACGGGTCCTGCTCGCCCAGGTAGCCGCCCTCGCCGTAGCGGCCTACGACCTCCTCGGCTACACCGCCCGCTGGCTCGCCGGCCTCTCAGTCCCCCACCTGAGCGAGTACACCATCTGGGGCATCCTCCCCGACGCCCTAATAAACGCCCTCATCGCCTTCCTAATAGGCGGCTGGCTACTCCAGATCGTGGACACCAAAACGCCCCCGAGCTGGGAATAAGCACGCTCCGGCTTCGCCTCCGCTTGTCAGCACGGCGCTACGCCCTTCGGGCTTCGCTTTCAGGTAGTTGTCTCGGGGCGATGCCGCGAGCGCTAGACCCGGCTGCATCGGGCGGCGGTTCGTCGTGTGCGGCCGGGCGAGGCCGTAGCTGGAAAAGCTGACAATCCCGCGAAGCGGGCGTGCTGACAAGCGACCGTAGGGAGCGTGCCGACAAGCGATGGCGTTAGCCCGAGCGTGCTGACAAGCGGAGGCGAAGCCGAAGCGTGCGGCTCAGGTCCGAGGGTTCCCCTCGGACTTGAGCTTTGCCTGGATTGCGATGCTTTGGACTAGGCCGACGGACATCATGCTTACGAGGAGGTTGCTTCGGCCGTAGCTTACGAAGGGGAGGGGGAGGCCGGTTACGGGCATCATGCCCATGGCCATGCCGACGTTTATCAGGGCGTGGAAGGTTAGCATGGTTGCGACGCCTACGGCTATGAGAACGCCGAAGCGGTCGCGGGAGACGGAGGCGGCGTGCAAGACGCGCCAAACTAGGACGAAGAAGGCGACGAGCACGAGGAGGGCGCCCACGAAGCCTACCTTTTCGGCGAGGTTGGAGAAGATGAAGTCCGTGCGGTCTTCTGGCAGGTAACCGAGGTCGCCCAGGGTGCCCGAGGAGTTGATGCCTTTGCCCGTGAGCCCGCCCGAGCCTATGGCCATCTTGGAGTTCTCGACCTGGTAGCTGACCTGGGGGTCGCTCTCGGGGTCTAGAAACGAGGTGAGGCGGGCTATCTGATAGTCCTCCAGGATGTGGAATCGGATGGCGAGGTATACCCCCGCGCACCCGGCGAGAAAGAGGGCTGCGAGCTGGTACCACCTGGCGCCGCCGACGTAAATGACGGCGACGAAGATGGCCGCGAAGACCATCGCGGTCCCGAGGTCGGGCTGAGCTAGCACGAGCAGGATGGGCACGGCCAGGATGGCCATTGCCTTCAGAAACGTCATGTTGTGGGCGAAGCTGTTGTGGGCGACGTAGCCGGCGAGCACCACTATGGCGAGCGGCTTGGCGAACTCGGACGGCTGGACCTCCACGGGACCGATGCTGAGCCAGCTCTGCGACCCGTTGACCGTCAGGCCAAGGAGCAGGACGGCGACGAGCATCACTATGATGGCCCCGTAGACCAGCCTCAGGTGCTGTCCCAGCCACCTGTAATCGAAGAGCGCAAGGACCACGGCGCCGGCGAACCCGACCGCGAGCCCCGTCGCCTGGTTTATGGCGTAGATCTGCCTGTAGTCGGCCTCGGCCGTGTAGATGGCGAGGACCCCGATGCCGCCCAAAGCCAGCGCCGACAGAAACAGGAGCAGGTCGGAGCGGCGCAACCGGTGCGCGATGCTTATCTTCTCCTGCTTCTTGTTCCTGACGGCTGGGCCCGCGGAAGTTGTCCTTGCCGATTGCACGACCCAAAGATACCCAATCCCATGGCACAAGGCAACGCCCCGCAGAGGATTCTCCGTCCGGACCCTGAGAAAGAAGCCCCCACTCCCTATCCCACCGAGGATTGGCGTTGGTGAGGCCCGTGTGCGCTGGTCGCAGCGCATGATGGGGGTTATACTGTTGGCCCGTAGGGTGCCTTCTCGTGCGCCTGTCGAAGCTCTATAAATTCTAGGAGAACGTGATGTTTGCGGTAGTGAAAAGCGGTGGAAAGCAGTACAGGGTCACGGAGGGCCAGGAGCTCGTCGTCGACCGCCTCGCGGGGGAGGTTGGCGACTCCGTGGAGTTGCCGGTCGGCTTCTCCGTCGATGAGGGGGGTTTCGATCTCGGCGAGAGGACGGCCAGGGTGGAGATCCTCGAGCACGTGCGGGGGGACAAGATCCACGTCTACAAGTACAAGCCGAAGAAGGATTACAGGAAGAAGACCGGGCACAGGCAGGAGTTGACCCGGGTGAGGGTTCTGGAGGTATCTGATGGCTCATAAGAAGGGCGGAGGCTCGTCGCGCAACGGCCGCGACTCGGAGGGCAGGCGGCTGGGCGTAAAGGCCTACGGGGGCCAGGTGGTCACAGCGGGCAGCATCATCGTGCGCCAGCGCGGCTCGAAGGTTCACCCCGGGCAGAACGTCGGCAAGGGCTCCGACGATACCCTCTTCGCCAAGATAGACGGCAGGGTCGACTTCGGCCGCCGCCGCGGCAAGAGCGTCGTGAGCGTGGTCGAGGAGCCCGTCTTGCAGGAGGCCACGGCCTGACCATCTTCCGTCATGGGGGTCTTTAGCCCCTTTGCAGTTCGTAGATGAAGCCAGCTTCTTCGTCCGCGGGGGCCGCGGGGGCGACGGCAGCGTCTCTTTCAACCGCGAGAAGTACAAGCCGCGCGGAGGGCCGGACGGCGGCCGCGGCGGCGACGGGGGCTCCGTGATCCTCCACGCAACAGAAGACCTCTCCACGCTGGAACCCCACGCTTACCGCAACGTCGTCAAGGCCGATCGCGGCGCCCACGGCTCCGGCAACAACAGGGCCGGCGAACGCGGCCGAGACGCCACGCTGGAAGTCCCTGTCGGTACGCAAATATTTGACGAGGACGGCCTCCTCGCCGACCTCTCCGCGCCGGGAGAGACCTTCGTAGTGGCCGGGGGCGGCGAGGGCGGTAGGGGCAACGGGTCCTTCGCCACCTCGACGCGTAGGTCGCCGGCCTTCAGGGAAAAGGGGCTGCCAGGGGAGGAGCGTGAGATCCGCCTCGAGCTCAAGGTCCTCTCTGACGTGGGCCTCGTCGGGTTGCCCAACGCGGGGAAATCCTCGCTGCTGCGCGCTTTCAGCGCGGCCCGCCCGAGGGTTGGAGACTATCCCTTCACCACCCTGTCGCCCCAGCTCGGGGTAGTTGACGAGAAGGTCTACCGCGGGCCCTTCGTGGTCGCGGACATACCGGGTTTGATCTCCGGCGCGAGCGAGGGCAAAGGCCTCGGCAACCGCTTCCTCAGGCATGTGGCGCGCGCCCGGCTCCTCGCGCTGGTCCTCGACGCGAGCGAGGATCCCGAAGGAGCCGAGGGCACGCTAAGGGCCGAGCTCCACGCCGCCAGGCTCTCGGAGAAGCCCACCGTAGTCGTGCTCAACAAGGTGGACCTGCTCGACGAAGAGCTAAGAACCTACCTGCGCGAAACCTTCCCGGAAGCTCTGCAGGTGTCCGCAGCCACGGGAGAGGGGGTCGTCGGGCTGCGCGACCGGTTGGAAGAGATGCTGCGGGGGATGGGGGAGCGTGGTGACAGGGAGACGGCGGAGAGCCGGCATCGCGTCTTCAGGCCGACGTGGAAGGGTGTGAGGGTGGAGCAGGAGCACGGCGGGTATGTCGTCTCCGGGCAGGATGTAGAGCGGCTCGCGCTCAAGACCGACTGGGGCAATCGGGAGGGCGTCGAGAGGTTCCAGTACGAGTTGGAGAGGAGCGGGGTCGTGGGGGCGTTGCGGCGGGCTGGCGCGGAGCCGGGCGACGAAGTCAGGATCGGCGAGGTGGTGTTCGACTTCCAGTGAGGTGGGCTCTTTGAGAGTTGGGATCTTCGGCGGGACCTTCGACCCCGTGCACCAGGGGCACATGATCGTCGCCGAGCAGGTGATGACGGAGCTGGACCTCGCGCGGGTGGTGTTCGTGCCAGGCGGCATACCGCCGCACAAGGAGGCCTCCAGCGTCAGGGCCACGGCCGAAGACAGGCTCACCATGGTCGAGGCCGCCGTCGAGGGCAATGAGCGCTTTGCTGTGGACAGGGTCGAGATCGACGCACGACGAGCCATGCACAGCGTCGAGACCGTCGGCATCCTCAAAGAGCGCGCGCCGGATGACGAGTGGTTTTTCATAACCGGCGCCGATGAGGTGTCGAATCTGCTCGCCTGGAGGGAGCCTGACCGTTTGCTCGAGCAGGTCGTCATGGTCGCCGCCACCAGGCCAGGCTACGACCTCTCCAAACTCGACCACCTCGAAGCCGCTTTGAGGAACTTCGACAGGATCTTCCCGGTCGAGTGCACGCGGGTGGACATCTCGGCAACGGGCATAAGGCGCAGGATGTTGCAGAGGAAGAGCATCAGGTATCTCGTACCGGACCCGGTGCGTGAGATCATCGAGAGCAGGAGGTTGTATGAAGGAGACGGAAAGCGTGCGGAAGGAGGGCTTTTGAGGGAGGAGATCCGGTGAGGCGCGACGAGTCGGTCGCAAGGCAGGAGAAGTTCGCCACCGAGGGCGAGGCGCTCACCTACGAGATGGCCGCCACGGCGGCCCGCGCGGCGAGCGAGATGTTCGCGAAAGACGTGGTCCTCGTAGACCTCAAAGGCCTCGTCTCCTACGCCGACTACTTCGTCATAGCCAGCGCCGAGACCGAGCGCCAGACGCGCCGAATCGCCCAGGAGGTCATAGAGCGCATGATCGAAAAAGGCCACCGTCCACGCACCAAGCGCCTCGACGAGGGCACCGCCTGGATCAGCCTCGACTTCATGGACGTGGTTGTCCACATCTTCACCGACGAGGCCCGCGACTACTACCGCCTCGAGTCCCTCTGGCGCAGCGCTCCCCAGCAACACTGGCAGGAGTGACGTTGACACCCCAGACCGCCATGCATATACTCTGACGGCTCTTTTGGGGCCGTAGCTCAGCTGGGAGAGCGCCGCGCTGGCAGCGCGGAGGTCAGGGGTTCGATCCCCCTCGGCTCCACCCCGGATAAATGCCGGTTTGCAGGTAAATTAGGAACAAGAACAGGGGCCGGAAGAACCTCCGGCCCCTGTTTGACAATTACCCGCTTATCCGAAGGCGCTCCCCATCGCTCCCGCAGTCTGATTACCGGCGCCCTAGAAGCTTAGCGGCTGCAGACCACCGGGCTCCTGCTCAGGGTTAAACAAGTCGGCAGTTGCGCCACGTTCGTATCTAACCTAAGCTACACGGATTGCATCTTCGAGGGAAGCACTAGGGG
>JBKPSF010000232.1:0-7090 GCA_046734875.1 Actinomycetota bacterium
ACGCGCAAGAGCGAGGTGTTTACGACCGCCGACGACAACCAGGGGTCGGTGGAGATCAAGGTCTACCAGGGCGAGCGTGAGATCGCGGCCTACAACAAGATCATCGGCAACTTCCAGCTCGTTGGCATACCGCCGGCGCCCAGGGGCGTGCCCCAGATCGAGGTCGCCTTCGATATCGACGCGAACGGCATAGTGAACGTCGGGGCCAAGGACCTCGGGACGGGCAAGGAGCAGAGGATCACGATAACGGCCTCGGGCGGCCTCTCCGACGCGGAGATCCAGCAGATGATGGAGGACGCCGAATCGCACGCCGAGGAGGACAAGCGTCGCCGTGAGGAGGCTGATGTCCGCAACAACGCGGACAACCTGGTCTACTCCATCGAGCGTTCGCTGAAAGACGTGGACGGGAAGGTAGACCCGAACACGAAGCTGGAGATCGAGCAGGCCATAAAGGAGACCAAGGAGGCGCTCGCCGGAGGCGACATCGAGGAGATCAAGCGCAAGCAAGAGACCTTGATGACGGCCTCCCACAAGCTCTCGGAGGTCCTCTACAGCCAGGCCCAGCAGGAGCAGGAGGCCGGCTCCTCAGGGACCACGGACACCGACGACCTCGTCGAGGACGCCGAGGTCGTCGACGAGGACGAGGACAGCGAAGAGCGCAGGTAACGACGCAACGGCCGGGGTGGGGAAGAACTACTATCCCGGCCGTCGCGCGGTAGCCACAAGCGGTAGCCACAGGAGGACAAGCGAGTTTTGAGCAGCGAGGAGAACAAGCGCGACCCCGAACCCGGAAACGACGACGCCCCGGAAGGGGAGGCTGAGGAGATTCGGGCGCCCGAGGGGGACCCCTCCGCCCCGGAAACAGAGGCGGAGAACACGGAGGCGTCGGAGATGATCGAAGTCGAATCGGCCTACGAGGAGGAGCCCGTCCTCGACGTCGACGGGTTTGCCGTGCTGGCGGAGGAGCTGGAGGCCACGCGCCTCGAAAGGGACCAATATCTGGATGCCCTGCGCCGTTTGAAGGCGGAGTTCGAGAACTCCCGCAAGCGCCAGGAGCGGGAGCGCGCACGCGTGCTGTCGATGGCGTCGGAGAGGCTGGTGCAGGAACTACTTCCCGTTCTGGATAACCTGGACCGCGCCCTGGAAGCCGGGGGGGACATCCGCGAGGGCGTGCAGGCGACCCGCGAACAGCTCGCGGCCGTGCTGGCCGAAGAAGGGCTCCTTCCCGTCGCCTCCGACGGCCAGCCGTTCGACCCGAACGTCCACGACGCCGTCATGGGCCAACCCTCGGAAGAGCACGAGGAAGGTACCATCATCCAGACCTTCCAGAGGGGCTATCTGCTCAACGGGAAGCCGATAAGGCCCGCGAAAGTTGTAGTTGCGAAGCAGGTTTAGGGTATGGAGAGGCTGGATCTCTACAAGGTTCTGGAGGTTTCCAAGGAGGCCTCGCAAGACGAGATCCGGCGTTCCTACCGCCGCCTGGCACGCAAGTTCCACCCCGACGCCAATCCCGGTGACAAAAAGGCCGAAGAGCGCTTCAAAGAGATACAACACGCCTACGAGATCCTCTCCAGACCTGAGAAAAGAAGGGAATACGACGAGGGCCCCCGTACCTTCTTCGGATCCGGAGGATCAGGCCAGCCAGGCGGCACCAACTTCGGTGACTTCTCCGACCTGCTCGGCGGCTTCGGTAACCTCGGAGATGTCTTCGGACGTGCCGGTACCACCCAGAGAACCCGGTCCAAAGGCGAGAACATAACTGTAAACGTCAGATTGAGTTTCAAGGACGCGTTGAACGGAGTGACGACGCGGGTAGGAGTTCCCGTTGAGGAGGCGTGTGGCGAGTGCGGGGGCACGGGGGCTGCCCCCGGGACGGCGCCGAGGACGTGCCCGGACTGTGGTGGCAGGGGGCTGCAGAGCCGGGACCAGGGATTTTTCGCGCTCTCGACGCCATGTTCCGGGTGCGGGGGCGAGGGTACGATCATCGAGAAGCCGTGTTCGGAGTGTGGCGGTGTTGGCAGGGTACGCAGTACCAGGCAGGTCAAGGTCAGGATACCGGCCGGTGCGAAGGACAAGATGAAGGTCAGGATCCCCGGCCGGGGGAACGTCGGCAGGGCCGGCGGGCCTGCGGGTGACCTCTACGTCAGGACGCTGGTGGAGGAGCATCCGGTCTTCGAGCGCAAGGGCGACGACTTCATCGTCGGGGTACCCGTCAGCTTCGTGGAGGCGGCGCTCGGGGCGGAGATAGGGGTTCCCAGGCCCGGCGGGGGCACCGTCAGGGTCAGGTTGCCCGCGGGCACGCAGGACGGCAAGCAGTTCAGGGTGCGTGGAGCCGGGGCGCCGAAGGCCAGGACCGATGGGGGGGAGAGGGGGGATCTCATCGTGCGGGTCGGCCTCGTCGTGCCCAGGAAACTCAAGCGGCGGGAGCGTGAGATCCTGGAGGCCCTGGCCGAAGAGCGGGACGAAGACGTCAGGGAGGACCTCTTCAAGAAGGCGGGATCTTCATGAGCCTCAGGAAGCGCCCGGTGTACATGATCGGGATCGCGTCGGAGCTCATAGGAGTGCACCCCCAGACGCTGAGGATGTACGAGCAGAAGGGCCTGCTACGACCCCGCAAGAGCATAAAGAACACCAGGCTCTACTCCCAGGATGACGTCGACCTCGGACGCTACATACAGCGGCTGACCCAGGAGCTAGGGATGAACCTCGCCGGCGTGAGCAAGGTCCTCGACCTGGAGCGCCAGGCGGCACAGTTAGAGAGGGAAAACCGTGCCTTGCGCGAAGAGCTGGAGCGTAAGGAAGTGGAACACCGCCAGCTCATCGCCGAAGTCCACCGTAGCTACAAGAGGGAGCTGGTATTGATGCCACGAAGCGAGCTCGCGCGTAGCGGAAGGAAGGGTCGTCAGTGACCGAGCCCATGCACTGCTACAGGCACCCCAAGAGGGAGACCCGGGTGTCGTGCGCCACCTGCGGACGGCCGATCTGCACCGAGTGCATGGTGGCCACAGACGTCGGCATCAAATGTCCCGAAGACGCCAGGCTTCCGAGGGGCGCCAGGGCCGGCGTCATGAAGTCGGACCAGGTCCTCCGGAGCGTCCTCGCCGGCCTCGGGGTCGCCGTCGCGGGCATCCCCGTCGTTTTCGTACTCTTTAGCCTCCCTTTGACCCTGCTGCTCTCGGCCGCCGCCGGCTACGGCGCAGGGACCCTGATCAACCGCGCCGGAGGCCGCAACGGCGGGCCGCTGGCGATCATCATCTCCGTACTGGCAACGCTCACCCCGTTCCTCGTCGTGCTGGCCCCAAACCTCCTGGCAGGCAACATCAACCCATTCCACCTGATCGCACCACTAATCGCCGCCATCGCCGCCGGCGTCGCAAACCGCCAGATATAGCACGCTCAGGCTTCGCCTCCGCTTGTCAGCACGGCGCTCCGCGCCTTGTCGGCACGCTCAGCCTCCGGCTTCGCTTGTCGGCACGCCGCCTCGCTGCGCTCGGCGGCTTGTCAGCTTTTTCTGGTTGCGGCCTCTCCCAGCCGTCTACTACGAACCGCCGCCCGCGGCGTCGCCCCGGTACGACTTGCTGAAAGCGAGGCGAAGCCGAAGCGTGCCGACAAGCGAAGGCGAAGCCGGAGCGTGCTGACAAGCTGCCGCAGGCAGCGTGCTTCAACGCTGTGGATAACTCCCGAAATCCTACTTATAAAGCCAAAAAACCTGCTACCTAAGGCGTTCGAGGCATCCCTACTACCAACTTGCAGCGTTACACTTGACCTTGAGATTATATTGGACCTGAGGTTAAGGTAAAGCATCGAAAAATACTTTCAGAAAGGCTGGCGTAGCCTGTGAGAGCGTGCTAGGGTTGGGTCCATGAGAGAGGACATGCAGTACATAAGTGGGGTATTGGACGAGTTGGAGGCCATTGTTCAGGATGCCTCCGGCGTACCGATGAGCAAGGGGAGGGCGGTCGTTGACCGGTCCGATCTGCTTGTGATGCTGGACGAGCTAAGGGGATCGTTGCCCCCTGAGTTGGCGGAGGCTGAGGCTCTCCGCCGGGAGCGTGGGGCCACAATCGCTGCGGCCGAGGAGGAGGCCCAGCGGATAATAGAAGAAGCTCACCACCGCGCGAACGCGATGGTTCCCGATACGGAGCTTCTCCGGCGCGCCGAGCGCCGGGCTGGGGAGATCATAGACGGCGCGGAGCGCTACGCCGAGGAGGTCTCCGGCGGCTCCGAGGTGTACAGGGACCGCGTCATGGAGCAGTTGGAGAACTGGTTCCAGGACTCGCTGATCTCCGTGGAGGAATCCCGCCAGGAACTGGGCGGCGTTCCCGTGCGCAGGTCCGCTCGCCAGCCCGAGGTCGAAGAGAAGACCGAAGGCCGCGGCTGGCACGCCAGCTCGGCGTAGGGCGCAACGAGGCCGTACGGCCTCGTTGCGCGCATTTCAGCTTGCTGTCTGCAAGCCTTTGGGCTAACGCGCGACTCGTAGTAAGTCGATACCACTGCAAAATCTCTCAAGCCGAACGAAGCACGATTCCTGTGAGCGGCTCACTTTCCCACCGTAATGGCCCACAATACCCATATCCGACGGCAAATCAGCGAGACCAAATGCTTAAGTGCTGAAATGCTAAAACGCTGCCTAGCTCTCTTCGCGCGGCGTCATGGTCTCGCTTAGGGCTTCTAGGCGGGCGTTGAGGTCGTCTAGTGAGGCGTTGAGGTCTCTTGCGCGGGCCGGGTTGTTGGCGTCTATGGAGATTCTTACTACCTTCGCCCTGAGGTCGAGGAGCTCTTCTGAGGTGCCGGAGATTTCCGCGTCTGCGACGGTTATGCGCTCCTCGAGGTCGCGCAGGTTCTCCTGCCTGGCCGTTCCCGCTGATGCTTGGGTGGTTTGGCCGAGCTCGCGCGCGAGCTCGGCGGCTTTCTCCCGCGCCTCCGCCACATCCACCAGCCGGTCCGCGGCAGCGTGCAGCCGGGGAACGGCGTCGTCTAGTACGGCCCTGGTAACCTCGTCGGAGTCTTCGATGGCGGCGATGACCTTGCGGTACACCTCGAGGGCGGCTTCCACCTTCTGACGGGTCTCCCCGCGAGGGAGCCAGCGCGCCCGGCGCTCGGGGGAGACGGCGTGGCCCTGTGCAGCGGTCGCAGACGTTGTAGGAGCCCTCTCGCCGCCGATTACCTTCTGCTGGAAGATGGGATCTCTCGCGGCCAGGAAGACCAGGGCGGCGTACGTCGCGAGGGTCACGGGCAGCAGCCACCACGTCGCGATGATAAGGGAGATGACGACCCCAATCACCAGGACCATCGCGTTGATCGGGCGTAACGCGGCGGCCCGCAGCATCTCTCTTCGCTCCTCCGTCGAGAGGGCGGCCGGCCCGCGCTCCGCCGGCGGGCCGGGCTCAGGGTTGCGCTGTTCAGTCAAGGAGATCCATCGTTCGTAGGAGGCGCACTTTTCCGCCGACCTTCAGAGAGAGGGCCTTGGCCGCGTTGCCCTTGTTTATGGCGAGGCTGAGGCGCCAGTGCGAGTCTGGGACGACCACCAACTCGCCCGCCCCGGCAGACCCGAAGGTCTCGACGTAACGTACCGACATCTCGCCGTCGCCGGCATCTACCTTCAGGTCGTCACCGTACTCCAGCCCAGACTCGTCGGTTGCGACCGAGAGCCTGGCGTTACCAAAGTGGTCGATGGAGAGGATAGGGGTGGTTAGCCCCCCACCCTCGTCACGCGTAACGCCACCGTGCCCCAGACGCGCCAGCGAGGCAGGTTCGACGGCCTTCCCGAATTCCGAGAGCCCGACCCCGGCCACGAGGTGCGCCGCAGCCGGCGCGAAGATGTCGCGGCCGTGAAAGGTGTTGGAGACGGGATGCAGATGAAAGCGCTCCTCGGTTAGCGCAACGCCGCCGGAGATACCCCCAAGGGCCTCCGCCGCCGCGACGAGGAGCCCGTTGTCGGGACCGACCAGCAGCGCTCCGCTCTCGGCACGGAGCGCGATCCCCCGCCGCTCCGTGCCGACCCCGGGGTCCACCACAGCCAGGTACACCGCGTCGTCGGGCATGTACCGGCTGGCGTGCCGCAGGATCTCGGCCCCCACCTCTACCCCGAAATCGGGTACCTCGTGCGTCAGATCCACGATAGATATGCCGGGCGAGATCCTGTGCATCACACCCTTGCACGTTCCCACAAAGTCGTCGGCGAGTCCGAAGTCGGATAGAAAGCAAACTGGTCTCATGCCACTAGTATAAAGCGCACCACCCCACCCGTAGCCAGCGCCAACTTCCCCCTGGCCCCAGCAACACACAGATCAAAGGCAGTCTCCAGCCCCGAAAAGTGCATCTCAACCTTAAACTTACCTGACTCTCAACCAACAGTTCATACGACTTACGGTGCAGATTAAGTTTTCGGTAGAGACTCAACATATTGTGCAGGTTTGCGCAGGGCTACGAACATGTCGTATCCCGTCGGACGCCAACTTCCTCTTCTGGCTTAGGTATAGGGATTGTGGAAGGTTGCGGGGCGTGTGCCGGGATGCTAGGTTTTTGATCGGACGGTCCCTGGCCTCCCGGGGCTCGGTTTGAAGCTTGGGTTCAGGCGCTGGGACCGTGTGGACTTCATCGTCGGGGAGGGGTGATGAAGTCCTATCACAGGCTCCTTATGGGGGGGGCCAGCTTGCAGGCGGGGGAAGGCCAAGTCTTCCCCCGCCTGCGCACGGCAGCACGCTCCGCCTTCGCCTCCGCTTATCAGCCCGGCGCTTCGCGCCTCGCTTTCAGCACGCTACGCCCTTCGGGCTCGCTTGTCAGCACGGCGCCTCGCTCCGCTTGGCGGCTTGTCAGCTTTCTTGCCGTTCGGACCTCGCACAGCTGCACACGAGATACCGGCATCTACGGCGTGCCGTTCTGCGCTTAAAGTGGCGCCCAGAGACGACTTCCTGAAAGCGAGCCTGGCGAAGCCGGGCGATGCGTGCTGAAAGCGAGGCGAAGCCGAAGCGTGCTGACAAGCGAGCGGAGCGAGCGTGCTGACTAGCTGAAAAGCTTGGCGGCTGTGCTGGTGTAGGCGGTCAGCCAGTGGAGGTCTTCTTCTGTGAAGGGTTCTGTCGAGTTTCGG
>JBKPSF010000233.1:0-4932 GCA_046734875.1 Actinomycetota bacterium
GGATGATGCCGACCACCACGCCGTAGGGAACCGACCTGACGAAGAGCTGCTCGTTCGGCTCATCCGGGGCGAACATGCTTCCCACCTGGGCACGTTCGAAGGTGGCGTAGTAGTCGAAGAAACCGGCGGCCGCATCGCCGACCTCGCCGCGAGCCTCGGTGATCGTCTTGCCCTGCTCGGCCACCACGAGGCGGGCGAGATCTTCCTGCTGAGACCGAATGCCTTGGGCTATGGCCTTCAGTACCGCCCCGCGTTCGGGACCGCTCCTGCGGCTCCACTCCCGCTGGGCGTGCCGGGCGGCCTCTAGCGCCCGGTCGGCATGCTCCTCGGCGGCCTCGGGCACCGCGGCGACGACCGACTCGTCCGCCGGGTTGATCACGGGCCGGGTCTCGTCTGTCGTCACCCAGGAGCCGCCGATGTACATAGCAGGCTCCCAGCCCAAAGCGTTTACTACGTCCATCATACGTCCTTTCAGTGGGCGCGCGTGCGCTCCAGGTGAACCTGCTGCGCCGCCGCCAAGATCGAGAATACTGTCGTGAGCAACTTGCGAGGACGCGAGGTCACGGTGCCACCTGTCCCATTTGTACGTTGGGCAGCCGTGCCACTTCAGCGTCCGCAGAGAACGAACCTCAAGACCTCTCCTTACGACTCAAGTACGCTTGCACCACTACCACGATAATGAGGAAGAAACCGCTCACCACCTGCTGTGCGTAAGAGCCCAGGGTCCCCAACTGGTTGATCAGGTTCTGCAATATGCTGAGCAGCAAGACCCCCGCAAGCGACCCGCTCATGGTGCCAGCACCTCCGGTCAGCAACGTGCCTCCTACGACCACCGCCGAGATGGCATCCAACTCCCAGGCCAGGCCCGCGTTGGGATCGCCGGCCGAGAGCCTGGCGGCGAGGAGGGCACCCGCGAAGCCCGCCAATGCTCCGCTCGTGGTGTAGGCGATCACCTTCGTCCGGTCCACGGGCAGCCCCATCAGGCGCGCCGACTCTTCGCTCCCGCCGATGGCGAAGATGATCCGTCCGTAGCTGGTGCGCGCGAGGACCAGCCCGCCCACCGCGAAAGCGATGACCACGAATACCACGGGCACGGAGATGCCGAGAATCTGGCCCTGTCCGAACCAGTCGAAAGGCGAGCTCCCGTCGATCCCGATGGGCTTCTCGCCCGCGAGCGCCAGCGCAAGTCCCCGGATGCCGAGCAACCCCGCCAGGGTTACGATAAACGGCGCCATCTTGGCCTTGGCGATCAAGAGCCCGTTGCCGAAACCGATAAACCCGCACGCTAGAGGGGGCAGGATCAGGGCGAGCGGCCAGGAGGCCTGCACTGTGAGGGCGGCGAGTATGCCGCCCAGGCCCACCATCGATCCGACCGAAAGGTCGATACCGCCGCTTATGATCACGAAGGTCATCCCGACCACTATCAGGCCGAGAAAGGCCCCCTGGAGCACGATGTTCTCGAGGTTCTGTTCCGTGAGGAAATTGTCGAACACAACGGAGGAGACGACGACAACCAGGATCAGAACGACGATGGCCCCGCGCCGCTGGAGCGTCGTGAACAGGCGCTCGCGCCAGGCGGGGCTCCCCCCGAGGCTCTCGGTGTCGGCCGATCGAGTACTCATCTAGGCTACCCCCCTCCCCTTCTGCAGGTAGACGGCCACCAGGATGATCGCGGCGGTGAGCACCTGGGCCCAGGTAAAGGGCAAGTCGTTCGCTATAAAGGTGTTGCTTATCAGCTGTATCAAGAGCACCCCCATCACCGTTCCTACGACCTTCACTCTGCCGCCGCTCAAGGGTGTCCCTCCCACCACCACCGCGGTGATGGCGGAGAGCTCGATCAGGAGGCCGATGTTGGAAGGGTCGCTGGCCCCCAGGCGTGCCGTGGCGACGACCCCGGCCAGGGCGGCCAAAAGACCACTGATAACGTACACCGCGAGGAGCGTTCTGCGCACCGGGTGCCCCGACAAATAACTCGCCGAGCGGTTGCCCCCGATGGCCACCACGTACCTGCCGAACGTGGTGCGCCTTACCAAGAAACCCACTACGAGGACCGCAACCGCTGCCACGATCACCGGCGCCGGTATGCCGAAGAGCCGTCCCTGTCCGAGCCACAGGATCGCCGGATCGGTGATCGGCAACGACTGGCCCCCGGCGAAGATTTGGGCCAGTCCCCTACCACCTACCAGCATGGCCAGCGTGGCGATGATAGGTTGCACCCCGACGAAGGCTACGAGGCTACCGTTCATCAACCCTGCCAAAGCGCCCACGAGGAGGGCTACCGATAGTCCGACCGGCCAGCCGTATCCGAGGTACAGGGGGAGGAACGCCGAGGCGAGGGCCATCACCGACCCGACAGAGAGATCTATGCCTTCGGTCCCTATCGCCAGCGCCACGCCCAAAGAGACCAAGACTATGGGCGAGACCGTGATCAGCAGGGTAGAGAGCGTCGCCACCGAGGCGAAGTTGGGGGTGAAGATGAGGTTGAAGATCACCAGCACTACGAACGCTACGTACACCCCGCGGCCGCGAATCCAGGAGGTTACCGTGGAGGCGTCAAAAGACTTGTTCGGCGTCGCCCCCCTATCCATCTGCGTCCTCTCCGGTATCCTGGGCCCCATTGCCCGAATCTTCGCCGTGCGCGAGCATGGCCATCAGGTTGCCCTCGGTGATCTCATCTCCCGAGAGCAAACCTACCACGGTGCCGTCCCTCAACGCGACCACGCGATCGCTGCCCTCCGTGATCTCTTCCAGTTCCGAGGAGATTAGGATGATGCCTAGTCCCTTCGCCGCGAGATCGTCCACGAGCTTTTGTATCTCCGCCTTCGCTCCCACGTCGATACCGCGGGTAGGCTCGTCCAGTATGAGCACCTTGGGATTCATGCACATCCAGCGGGCCAGAAGGACTTTCTGCTGGTTGCCACCGGACAGCTCCCTGACCGGCTGGTTTGGGCTCGAAGCCTTGATTCCAAGGCTCTGCACGAATTCCTCCACCAACTCGTCTTGCGCCCTATCCGAGATCATCCCCGCCCGCGCCAGCCTCGGCAGGGCCGCTGCGACGATGTTCTCCCTCACCGAGAGATCGGGGATAATGCCCTCCAGTTTGCGGTCCTCGGGCAAAAAGGCGATTCCGGCCTTTATCGCTGCGCCGGGAGAGCCCGTCTTGATGTCCTTCCCCTCCACCCTGACGGACCCGGAGTCGATCGGCTCGGCACCGAAGATCGCCTTGGCTGTTTCGGTTCTGCCGGCGCCGAGGAGGCCGGCGAGTCCCACCACTTCGCCCGGATGGACATCGAAGGAAACCTCGTGTAGGCGAGGGCTTTGGCTGAGGCCCTGCGCCACGAGAACGGGTTCCCTGGCGGTTTCGTGCTCCCCACCGAAGCCAGTAGCACCCTCCTCCCGAACCTCGGAAAGTTCCCGGCCGAGCATGTGGGCGATGAGTTGCAGGCGGGAGAGCTCGGCGAGGTCTCCGGTGTGTGCCACTTGACCGTCTCGCAAGACCGTCACACGGTCGCAGATCTCGTAGAGCTCCTCGAGGCGGTGGCTGACATAGATCACGCCGATCCCCTCCTCGCGCAACTGTCTGATCACGTCGAAGAGCGTCTCCACCTCCCGCGCCTCCAGCGACGAGGTAGGCTCGTCCATGATGACCGCCCTCGCGTCCACCGAGATGGCCCGGGCGACCGCGACCATCTGCTGTACACCGAGGCCGAGGGAGCGCAAGGGAGCGGTGGCATCCGCGCGAATGCCGTAGCGCTCCAGGATCTCGGCCGCGTCCCGGTTCATGCGGGCCTTATCGATCCAGCCTAGCGAGCTGCGGGGCTCGCGACCTAGGAACACGTTCTGGGCTACGCTGAGGAGCGGGATCAGGTTGATCTCCTGGTATATGGTGCTGATACCCGCCGCTTGCGACTCGCGCGGCTCGGCGAAAGCGACCTCTTCGCCGTTGAAGTGGATCTGGCCCTCGTCGGGCCTGTACACCCCGGTGATGACCTTGATCAGGGTCGATTTCCCAGCACCGTTTTCGCCGACCAGGGCGTGCACCTCTCCAGGCCGCAGCTTGAACGAGACATCGTCGAGGGCCAGTACGCCGGGGAACCGTTTCGTCACCCGGCGCACCTCGAGGATAGGGGGGTGCCGCTCCATCGTACTGTTACCTCCCCCTAGTAGGTCTCGTCCAGCTTCTCCTGAGCGTTCTTCTTGGTGTAGATGTCGTCCTGGACGATGATCTTCTGCGGGATGGGCTTCTCGGCCAGGTAATCCTCGATGGTATCGAAAGCCAGCGGACCGAAGCGGGGGTTGGTCTCGATCACCGCGTTGATATCACCCGTGATTATCGCCTGCACGGCCTGCTCGGTACCGTCGATGGAGACCACCTTGACGTCCTTCCCGGGGTCCTTGCCGGCGTCCTTGAGGGCCTGGATGGCCCCGAGAGCCATCTCGTCGTTCTCCGCGTAGACCGCGTCTATATCGGGGTTGGACTGTATGAGCTGTTCCATGACCGTCTGGCCCTTGGTCCTGAGGAATTCCCCGGTCTGGGAGGCGACGATCTCCATGTCCGGGTACTTCTCGAGCTGCTTCTCGAAGCCCTCGGTGCGGTCGATCGTGACCGAAGCGCCAGGTGTTCCCTCGAGAACAGCAACCTGAGCGTTCTCGTTCGTGAAGCCGGCCAGGAGGTCGGCAGCCTGCTTTCCCTGCTTGTAGAAGTTCGAGCCCATGAAGGTTATGTAGTCCTCACAGGGCTTCCCCGCCGTCTCGCGGTCGATCAAAAAGACCGGAATCCCGGCCGCATTCGCGGCGTTTAGCGCAGGGTCCATGCCCTCCTCCAGCAGCGGCGCGACGATAATGGCGTCCACGTCCTGGGCGATCATGTCCCTTATGTCGGAGATCTGCTTGGAGGCCTGCGAATTGGCGTTTGTATACACGAGCTCCTTG
>JBKPSF010000234.1:0-3673 GCA_046734875.1 Actinomycetota bacterium
CTAGCGCCCTCGCGCCGCCTGCAGCACCTCCTCTAGGTTGTCAAAGCGCTCGATTGCCGAGTTCCTTATCTGAGCAACTACAGCCTTTGGGGCGTCGTTGCTCTCAGCATTGGAGGCTACCTCCTGCTTGTCGGCCGGGAAGTTCATGCTCCCCAGGTACTGTTGGAGTTCGCTCAAGTTGAGGTCGCTCAGGCCGCCCGAATCCATGCTCGCTCTCCTGTAGTAGCTGCTCCCTAGCGTATGTAGGCACTCTGCCTACCCTCACCTGGTGGAGCGCAAACACGAGAAATCCAAGACCCAGTAGAGTCCCAGCTCTCGAACTTCGGAGAGAGCCCCTTCCACGCTGTGAGTATCCTGGAGAATGGCTGTGGGCGATGCCGCGGACCGGCCTGACCCTCCTTCCACGTGAGCCGAAGGTGCCTTGCAAGTGACTCGTCGGCCGGACACCCTGGTGTCGCCCGACGGCCGCCCGGAGCCGGAGCGTCGTGACCTCATAGGAGCTCGCCTCTTAGGTGACTCGTCACAGTATCGTCCGTTCTCTCCTGCTCATCGGGTGGAAGCCGCTGACGACAGCGAAGGGAGCTGATGACGTGACGATGATCGGCACCGAGGGTCCGGACACCGAGGTCGAGACGATCCTGGGCGTGGACACGCACCTGGACTTCCACCTCGCCGTGGCCTTGGACCATCTGGGCAGACGCCTGGGCGAGTTGAGCGTGCCAACGACCGCGAAGGGTTACGAAAGGCTCCTCCGCTGGGCGGAACGTTTCGGCCCCCTCGGGTGCGCCGGGGTAGAAGGTACAAGCAGCTACGGAGCCGGACTCGCCCGCCACCTGGGGGCTAAGGGGATCGAGGTGCTAGAGGTGGAGCGCCCCGAGCGTCGGCGGCGAAGCTCGCGCCGCAACCACGAGAAGTCCGACCCCCTCCGACGCCGAAGCCGCCGCACGAGCGGTCCTGGCCGGCGAGACGGCGGGCGTGCCCAAGAGCGCAGACGGCCATGTGGAGATGATCAGGGCCCTGCGCGCGGCCCGCCGCTCCGCGATCAAGGCCAGGACGCAGGCCGCCAACCAGCTCCAGGCCTTGCGCGTGACGGCACCGGAGGAGCTGCGCCGCCGTTTGCGCGGACTCTCGACGAAGGAGCTCGTCTCGGTGGCCGCACGC
Organism: Actinomycetota bacterium; assembly: GCA_046734875.1. Classification (GTDB taxonomy): domain Bacteria; phylum Actinomycetota; class Rubrobacteria; order Rubrobacterales; family Rubrobacteraceae; genus Rubrobacter_D. The sequence goes on from JBKPSF010000234.1 coordinate 1,162, forward strand.
TTCCGCATCGGAGATGACCCTCGCGACGTGCCGTCTGCGACCAAGTTCGCGCTGCGTTCGGTGGCCCGCCGTTACGAGGCCCTCTCAAGCGAGATCTCGGAGCTGGAGGCGCACCTCGATCGGCTGGTGGCTCAAGCCGCCCCGGAACTGACCTCTTTGCCGGGCATCGGTACCGAGAACGCCGCCACCCTCTTGATCGTGGCCTGGGACAACCCCCGGAGGTTGGGGAGCGAGGCATCCTTTGCCAGTCTGTGTGGCGTCGCTCCCATCGAGGCCTCCTCCGGCAAGGTCGTGAGGCACCGTCTCAACCGCGGTGGGAACCGGGAGGCCAACCGCGCGCTGTACATGATCTGCCTGTCCCGGATGCGCCGGGATCAGCGCACGCAGGAGTACGTGGCGAGGCGCACACAGGAGGGCAAGAGCAAGCGAGAGATCATCCGCTGTCTCAAGCGCTATGTAGCCAGGGAGGTCTACCGCGTGCTGATCTCCTGCGACGCCCATTCCTCACCGATCGCGCCGAAAGAGGAGGCCCAGATCGGCGCCGGGAGCAATGCCGCTTGACTATAGGCCCCTCTGTGTCAAGTCGGTGCGAGAGATGGGCGCGCCGAATCCGCGACGAGCGCCCCGAACACGGCATCCGAGACGCGTCGCTTGAGGCAGCGCATCGCCTCCCTGCGCGACTTGCCCTCCGCCAGCTTCTTCCGATGGTACGCCCCGCCACGGGGATCGCTGCGGGCCTGGCAGACCGCGATCATGTGCATGACCTGGTTGAGGCGGCGGTTCCCGGCGAGCGAGAGCCGGTGCCTGACCACCTCGCCGCTTGATGCCTCGATCGGGGCGACGCCCCCGCGTAGGAGGCGAAGTGCGCCTTGCTCGGGAAGCGGGCGACGTCGCCAACGATAGCGATGATCTTTGCCGCCAAAATGGATCCTACCCCGAAGACTTCGGTGAGGGTGGTGCCAGAGGCCTCCACCTCCTGCCGGATGCGCTCGTCCAGATCGGCTATCCGCCGGTCGAGGGCGCGAACGTCACGCACTACCTCGGAGGACAATTGCTTTCGGGTTCTCGCTGGTTCGTCCCGTGGTCTGACGCGCCGCAGCAGCTTGGAGGCGGCGTCAGCGGAGAGCTGCTTCCTGACGGTGTCGGAGAGAAGGTCCCGAAGGAGCACGTGCAAACGGTTCAGGGCGCGGGTGCGCTCGGCCACCAGATCTTCACGTCTCTCCGTGAGCAGTCTGAGAACCTCGACGTAAGCACCGTCGCCGTCCTCTGGCTGTACTGGGGCCAGCCGCTCGTTGTGCAGGGCGGCCTGAGCGGTGAATGTCGCATCCAGGCGGTCGTTCTTGCGAGCGTTTCCCGTAGAGAGAACCCTGGCTTTCGAGGAGAGTTTGGGAGGGACATCCACTACCTTCTCGCCCGCCATGGCGAGCCGCTGAGCCACGGGACGGCCGATACCGGCGGCTCCTTCCACCGCCCAGCGACGCTCGGGGAAGCGCTTTGCCCACCGCTCCAGTGCTCGTAAGCCTTTCTGGTTGGCGGGGAAGGTCTCGTGGCCGGCGAGCTCTCCCTGCTCGTCGATTGCCGCAGCAGCGTTCACGCTCTTGTGTGGGTCGATGCCGATGAGCACTCCCATGCTCTGACCTCCTTCTGTACGCGGTCACTACGATGGTGGCGTGCAGAGGACAATCCGACTTTGAGTCTGTAGGTTCCATCCCTCTGTTGAGTCACCCCGCTCGCCGTTCTCTACGGCGGGTCACAGGCCTATAGCAAGCCAACCCTTTGGAGTGGCAGGAGCGTCACGAGCGATCCCGACCGACACCCTAGAAGCCTAGCGGCTGCAGACCGCCTGGCTCCTGGCTAGAGTTAAACAAGTCGGAGCGTCACTCGGGTGAATAGGAGGTACGATGCAAGTAGCGTTGACGACCCCGGCCGCACGGACACGGTGTGCGAGGACTTCGACCGGATCGCCGACCTTTCCGAGGCGGAAGGGTGGGACCGGAGGGTGGTCATAGGGCCTCGTCGTCCGGGGTGCCGCTAAACACCTCGAGGACCACCCCAAGGTCGCGCTCCGTTGCGAGGTACGCGAACCTGGCGCCGCTGAACTCGCCGCTGAGGAACACGTCGTTCTCACGCTCGGCCTGCGCAACCGTCTCATCGAAGTTCCCCTGGGACGCTCGGGATCGTCCCACTCGTCGCCGCGCACGAGCGGCATCATGCCCACGCCCGTCTCGAAGCCAGATAGCCCCAGCGCCAGCCGCGGGAACACCAACAGCGATACCCCCCAGCATCAGCAGGGGGTTGCCGTAGTTGGCGAACAGCGTGTCCTGCCAGCTGACCACAGTCTGCGGATGGGTCGCTATCTCGTAGAAGCCCGCGCCCACGACGAGGAGGTTCAAGATGAGGTATGCCCCGACTATGAATACCGCGATGCCTATGGCCTCCTCGAAGCCCTTGAGGAAGATCGCTCCGAGGGCGGCCAGGAGCACCAGCGTGACGAGTACCTCTCGGTCGTGCA
>JBKPSF010000235.1:0-2516 GCA_046734875.1 Actinomycetota bacterium
TTGCAAAATCCTCTTACCTAAGCGGAATCTTCTTCACCGCTTTGCTCACCATTGCGCGGCATTGCGCGCTGAGTGATGTAGGGGTGATGTAAATCGATCTATGTAGTATCTGGGTTACTTCTGGCGCTCTACATACCTAAGGGGAGCCGCTCCGCGTCGGCCGCTACTCTAACTGGCCACCTAGCATGGGCGTACACTGCCAGCGCGGTGTACGAACCGTTGGGCTAGGCGATCTACTCTTGCCCTTCGCGCTACTTAGAGGCTTCGCCGTTAGGGCGCGTGCCAGCACGTAAATCGGTACGGTGCCATCTGCGCCCGTAAAACCAGTACCCAAGCCAGGGAGTGGGAGCGGAAACCCTTGACCACCTTTCTTAGGAAAGGTTCGTTCCTTCTCTGTCGAGCTGACATCCGGCCCGTTTTGTGGTCGCTATTCTGCCCAACCCCGACTCTTCCAACAGCCTGGCTTCTACTAGGCGCTTCGGCCAATTAGGGCAAGGGGAAGAGCCGAGGCTGCTGGACCCCGGCCCTTCCTCGTGTTGCCGAAGCGCTCCTACTGGCCCGGCGGTGGCCCGAGTATCTCGGCTCCATGTTGGGCGGCGATGGCGGCCATCTGCTGCATCTCGGCCTCGCTGGGTGGCGCCTCCGGCTGGGGCGGCACGGTCAGCGACCCCGCCGGCTCTCCCATGTCCCTTACGAGATCCTCGAAGCCCGCAGGCGATAAGATGAACAGCAACCTAGCTGGCCCGGAGTCAACGGTGAAGGCGTGGGGGACGTCTTTGGGGCCGAAGAGGAACGAGCCGGGATGCGCCTCTAGCGTCTGATCGCCCACGTAGAAGGTCAACTCGCCTTCGAGGATGTAGAAACCTTCGTCCTCGGAGCGGTGGACGTGCAGCACGCTCCCGTAGCCATCGGGGGCGAGTATTTCCACCAGGGTGTATCGCCCGCCGGTCTGCTCCTTGGTGGCCTTGATGGTGGCGAGCAGCCCCACCCACCACCACGCCTCCCCTTCGCCCGGCTCCCGCGCGAAGGTCCTGCTTCCCGCATGTTCTTCTGCGTCGAGTATGGCCTCCGTCCTGGTCTGATCTTCTGTAGACGACATAGTGTCTTTCTCCTTTCCCTATTCCCTACGCAACCACGACCCTACTATTGTCCGTCACGCCGTCCCGACTGAACGGCACCTTCCGGACGCGCCGCGAAGGGCGATCCGCCGGCGAATTCCACGATGCTCAGTAGGTTGCCCTCGCTGTCCTTGAACCAGGCGGCCTTGACGCCTCCGAAGTCCATGATCCCGTCGGTCGCGGACGCTCCCTGCGGCGACTCGTACTCCTCGAAGACCACGCCGTTCGAGCGCAGCGCCGCCACCATCGACTCGACATCGTCGACCGCAAAGCCGATCTGGTCGTGGGAGCCGGACGCCGCTCCACCACTCGGGTAGACCATGAAGTGGGACCCTCCCCCTAGTTCGTAGAAGAGGTGGCCGTCGCGCTCGCCGAACGGCGTCAGGCCCAACTTGTCCGCGTAGAAGGCGCGTGCCCGCTCGACGTCGCCCGCCGGGAGCTTTGCGTAGGTCTGGTCCAGCGTTGTAGCCGACATTATGTCTTCCCCTTTCTCTCATGTGCCTTGCTGCATCGAGTATGGTCTTCTGAGAGGTGGCCGCATACCCCAGAAACCTGGGGTTTTGTTCCCGTAACACCGTTTTGTTAGCGTTGAGACAAGACACAAGCCTGTGCGAAAATGGCGGAACGGGACCACCGAAGCGACGCTCGGTGAGCCTGGGGCTCAAAGGAAGGCGTGGGGATATGGTAGCCAGCAGCGCGCTTATCAGGGAACGGGGCTTCGCCGAGGCCAAGCGGCTGTGCTACGCGGGGTTGGACTCGCCGACGCTGCTGCGCGAGGTGTCGGAGCGCTTGAGGCGGGTGGTGCCTTTCGAGACGTACTGTGCCCAGTCCAACGATCCCCTGAGCGGACTTCTGACGTACCTGGGCCACGACGGGGTGCTGGGCGAGAAGGAGGTGAGCCTCTTCCTCGAGCACGTCTACTTCGAGGAAGAGCTCGATCAGCAACGCAGGCTGGCGCGGAGTCGGTCTCCTGTAGCGCTGCTCTCCGAGGTCACCGGAGGGAAGCTCGAGCGCGCCATGCGATGCCGGGAGATAACCGCCCCGATCGGGCTGGGGTACGAGGTATTCGGCATCTGCAGCGTGGGACGGGCGCAGTGGGGCGGGCTCGACCTGATGCGGGAAAGGGGGCGCCCCGACTTCGACGCCCGCGAGGTGACCCTACTACATCGCATCGTCCCGCACTTGAGTGCCGGTCTCAAGGCGGCGGTGCTGGCCAAGGAGGCCTCCGAGTCTACGGAGGGAAGCGTCCCCGGAGTACTGGTCCTCGATGACCGAGGGCAGGTGGTGCAACACACGGAGGCCGCGGAACGATGGTTGAGGGACCTTACCGACCTCGGAGCTGGATGGTTGGAAGGCGAAGGCCTCCCAGCTCCCGTCTGGATGGTGGTAGGCGCCCTG
>JBKPSF010000236.1:0-17760 GCA_046734875.1 Actinomycetota bacterium
GTTTTGGTGGGCCTAGGTCAGAGCCACCTCTCCCAGAAGATACCCGCGACTACTACTCGATGCGTCTATCTGGATCACCTCCTCTCGCGTGCCTTCAACTCCGCGAAGTTTACTACCACGCCATGCGTCCAGCAAGGGCAATCGGAAAATCGAATCACGGGCCGGGCAGCTTGCTCCGCCGGCGTTACGGCATCCTGCCCTTCAGGGCCACGTCGGTCCCCGATGCTTCGTGGTGGTCGAGTCGTTCCTCAGTGATGAGCAGGGTGTCGAAGCCCCTCACCTCGGGCGGCGCGTTGAGCCAGACCCTGGTCTCGCCCCTTCCCACGCTCGTGAAGGAACCCCCGCTGATGCGCCTGTCGCCCGAGGCGAACCACAGCTCGTAGTACCTGTCCGGCTCGGGCTCGTCGAAGTTGTTCAGCCTGAGCTCCACCTGCTGGTTGTCCGAAGGCTGAGGACGGATCTCGGCCACACCCCAGTACCCTTCGAGCCCCGCGGCCTCCTTCGGTGTCGGGACCAGCGCGACGGTGGCCACCGGAGCCTCCGTCCTCGGGAAACCGAAGAAAATCCCAAACGCCACAACGGCGGCTGCCACGCCGGAGAGTAGTCGGAAGAGCGGGGTTTTGAAAGCTCTCCTGTGTTCCTCTGGCGAAGATGTCCTCTCGGGTACCGCGTCCTCCGGGAGCTCCTCTCTTTCGGCGCGCAGGCGGGTGAGGATCTCGCCTTTCAGGTGGTCTGGTGGATCTACGGGCGGGGGCGCCGCCTCCAGGGCGCGGTTCACCTTCTGCAACCCTTCGAGCTCGTTTCGGCAGCGAGAACAGTACGCCAGGTGGCGACAGGTCTCTTCTGTTTCGGTGGGATCTAGCTCGCCCAGTACGAAGGCCGTCAGGTCGGGGTGACGTTCCTGATAGTTCATCGCGTCGCCACCCGCCAGGCGTCAGCGAGCGCGAGCTCTTCGCGCAGGCTCCTGAAGGCCCTCGCCGTTCTGGTCTTTACGGTCCCCAGGGGGATGCCGGTGCGTTGGGAGATCTCGCGCTGGGAGAACCCCCCGAAGTAGGCGAGCTCGATAACTTCCCTGTAGGGCGCGTCGAGGGTGTCGAGAGCCCTTGACACCCGCCAGGAGAGCCACGAGTCGTCCACGATCTCCTGTGGGCCCGCAGAGTCGTCCCTCAAGGCGGCGATCTGCGAGTCCCCCTCGGGTACTGGTCGGACCCTCCTGGCCCGCCTGCGATGCAGATCAAAGGCCACGCTGCGCGTTACCCTGAAGAGCCATGTCGAGAAGCCGCCCCGTGCCGGGTCGAAGGTGCCTGAAGAGCGCCACACCTTCAAAAAGACCTCCTGCGTCAGTTCCTCGGCCAGGGACCTGTCGCCCAGCATCTTCAATCCTACACCGAAGACCGTTCGGCCGTAACGGTCGTAGAGCCGGGCGAGCGCGGCCTCGACCTCCGGACCTTCGAGGCGGGTCATGAGCTGCTCGTCCGACAACGCGTCTATCTGCCCGGATGTCACGGGATGCGCCCCTCCGGACCTTCTCTTTTTCTCAAGCACATCACCCGCCGTAACGCCCATCTGTTCTCCGCAATTGAGGAATATAAAGGGTTATACGAGCATCGCGCCGATTCGGTTTTCCTGCTCCTGCTCCCGAATCCGGTTGTACAGAACCGTCGTATAACCCGGCGTTCGAGAGCGAGGCGAAAGGAGACCAGAAATCATGGACACGTACACCGGAGCGAAGCCGGTAGAGAGAAGGTCCTACGTGGCCGGCAGGAACGGCCTCGTCACGGCCGGGCTGGTCGGGGCGGGCATAGCCCTGATCCTGGTCGTCGGCCTGATACACTTGATCAACTCCCCGGAGGACCTGGAAGCAGGTTCCTACACGGGGATGTTGTATCTGGCCAACTTCCTCGGCGCGCTCGCGGCGGCGGTCGGCATCTACAGGGGAAGAAGATGGGGCTGGGCCCTAGGACTCCTCATCGCCGGGGGAGCGTTCGTAGCTTACTTGATCAGCCGCACCGTAGGCCTGCCAGGGTTACCCGTCGAGACGGAGTGGCTCGAGCCCCTGGGGGTGCTCTCCCTGATAGTCGAAGTGATGTTCGTGGGGGCGTTCTTGGCCATCTTTGTTCGTTCTCAAGAGAACACTATGCATGGAGGAACGTCATGACCAGGAAGGCATTGATGCTGCTCGCGACGGTCGCCTTCTGAGAACCGCCCCTACACTGGGTTAATGGGGACCGAGGGCCCGGCGTCTTGCCGGGCCTCTTCTCGTGGGGGTTAATTCTCTTCCAGGCGGAGTCTTAGGAGGTCGAAGGCGCGGTTGGTGCTGCGTTCGCGGATGGAGTCCCTGGAGCGGGCCCAGGCGGTGAGGTCGAGCTTCTCCGCGTAGGTATCATCTGCGTCGGAGATGCCGACGTAGACGAGGCCGACGGGTTTCTCTTCTGTTCCGCCGTCGGGGCCCGCTATTCCTGTTACGGAGAGCCCGTAGTCGGCGCCCGAGGTGTTGCGTGCGCCTTCGGCCATCGCGCGGGCGACGGCCTCGGAGACGGCGCCGTGCTCGACGAGCATGCCGTGCGGCACGCCTAGCAGGCGTTCTTTGGCCTCGTTGGAGTAGGTGACGAGGCCTTCTGTGAAGTACGCCGAGGAACCAGGCATGTCCGTCAGGCGCTTGGCGAGGAGGCCGCCCGTGCAGCTCTCGGCCAGGGCCAGGGTGGCGTTATGCCCCTCGAGCAGACGCGCCACCGCGCCCTCCAGGGTCTCGTCGTCCTCGCCGAAATAGTACTCGCGGAGGCGGGCCTTGACCTCTCTTGCGACGGGCAGGATCTTCTCCTGCGCCTCCTCCTCGGTGTTGGCGCGGGTGGTGATCCTCAGCCGCACCCTGCCCTGGCCGGCGAGCGGGGCGACGGTGGGGTCGGCCGCGTCGAGGAAGTCCTGGACCTTCTCAGCGAGCGCCGACTCGCCTATGCCGGCGAAGTGGAGCGTCTTGGAGACGATGGAGCCGTAGCTGCGGGCCCGGATGAGGGGCTCGAGCGTCTCCCCGAACATGCTCTTCATCTCCACGGGAACCCCAGGGAGCGTGGCGAAGAGCGTCCCCTCCCACTCCACGAGCGCCCCCATGGCCGTGCCGACGGGGTTGGGGATCAACTCCGTGCCCTCGGGGAACAGCGCCTGCTTGTAGTTGTTGGCGGTGGGCGTACGGCCGAACCTCTCGAACATCAGGTCCACGTGTTCGCGGGCTTCGGGGTACTCCACCATCTCGCGGCCCGTCAGGGTCGAGAGGCAGGCGTTCGTCAGGTCGTCCGAGGTCGGGCCCAGGCCGCCCGTGGTTATCACGAGGGTGGAACGAGAGGAGGCTTCGCGTAGGGCGTCGATGATTCTCTCCGGGTTGTCCCCGATGGTGGTATGGCGGTAGATAGCCACCCCGAGCTCGGCGAGGCGCTGGCTGATCCAGGCCGTGTTCGTGTCGATGAGGTCCCCGAGAAGCATCTCGGTCCCGATGGTGACTACCTCTGCGCTGTCTATGCTCTTTCCATTCATCATCCGCGTATTCTACAATCCGCCAGATGGAGGACTACGCGAAAACGCACACTGAACCGGAGAAAGCCGAAGCTTTCGCCCGCTCCCGGCTCTCGGAGGGACGCTTCGGCCACACTTTGAGGGTTGCTGACACCGCCGCGGACCTGGCCAGGACCCACGGCCTCGACGAGGACCGGGCGCGCCTCTCCGCCCTCATCCACGACTCGGCACGCGAGACGGAACCTGAGGAATTCTTGAGGCTCGCCCGAGAATGGAACCTTCCCATCGGGGAGCCGGAGCGGCAGAGCCCGAAGCTCCTGCACGGCCCGGTCGCGGCGGAGCGGGCGAGGCGCGAGCTCGGCATCGAAGACGAGGAAGTTCTGGAGGCGGTGCGGGCCCACACGACGGGCAGGCCGGGGATGGGGCCGCTCGCGCTCGCGCTGTACGTGGCCGACAAGATCGAACCCGCCCGCGACTATCGGAGCGTGGAGCGCCTTAGAAGGCTGGCCCGGGAAGACCTCCACGCGGCCGCGACGGAGGCCCTGCGGCGTGCCATCGCCCACAACGAAGGGCGGGGCAAGGACGTACATCCGTCGAGCCTCGAGACCCTAGAGTGGCTGGAGTCCGATAGCACCCCGCAGGGCGGGGTAGAGCAGTAGCAGGGCGTAGAGCGCGAAGGCGAGGGCCACAAGTGCCACGGCGACCTCGACGGCGCCGCCAGATCTCACCCCACCGGGCAGTAGCCTGAACGGCCTCCCCGCAGGCCAGAGAAGCGGCACGCCGCGGGTGTTGAGCGCGTCAGCGACAACGTGCGAGGCGTAGCCGGCAACAAGGGCCAGCGAGAGGTTCGGCAAGCCTCCCAGAAACAGCCAGACCGGGAGCGAAAACAGCAGAATGCCTAGCAACGAGTGGGTAAGGGTACGGTGGCCCACGGTTCTTACGAGCAAGAAAGACGTCGACTTGAGAGCCCAGCTAAACGGCCTACTCAGGATGTTCAACACGGGGTTCTTCACCCGGCTCAGGCCGTTGCCCAGGGTGCTGCGCGGGTTGTCCACGTCGGGGAGCCAGGCCGCCGCAATGGCCACGGGATAGGCGTAGGCAGGGGGGTCGGTGCCCAGGACGAGCGCCGCGCCGGCCAGGGCCGCGACCCCGAACACGGCGTGAGTCGTCGCGTTCACCTCTAGAGACCGGAAGAGCCGAAGCCCGCCTCGCCGCGGCCGTCGGTTGCGGCCTCCAGGAACTCGACCTCCGAGAAGAGCGCGCCTGCGGCCCGCACGAGGACGAGCTGGGCGATCCTCGCTCCCCGTTCAACCAGAAACGTATCCTCGCGGTCGTGGTTTATGAGGGGAACCCGTATCTCGCCGCGGTAGCCCGAGTCTATAAGCCCCGGCGTGTTGACGAGCGAGATCCCATGCCTCACAGCGAGCCCGCTGCGCGGAAGCACGAGCCCCGCATAACCTTCGGGTATGGCGACCGAGATCCCGGTCCCAACCAGCACCCGTGCGCCAGGCCGAAGCTCCGCTCCTTCTGCCGACCGGAGATCATACCCGGCATCCCCCTCGTGCGCCCGCTCCGGCACCGCAGCCCAGGGAACGAGACGCCGAAAAGGTACGCGCAGCGGGAAGTCCTGGCTCACCCGCGAAATGGTAGCACTGGAGGTTGAAGCCTGTAACCTGTAGCCTGATGCCTGCTATCCTTTGTTTATGAGCGAGCAGAGACGGCGGTACCTCGTAACCTCGGCGTTGCCTTACGCCAACGGCGCCCTGCACGTAGGCCAGATCTCGGGCGCCTACCTGCCCGCTGACGTGTTCGTGCGCTACCTGCGCGCCCGCGGCGAGGACGTAGTCTACATCTGCGGCACGGACGACCACGGCGTCCCCATAACCCTGCGGGCCGAGCGCGAGGGGAAGTCGCCGCGGGAGGTCGTCGACTACTGGTGGGCCCACATGAAAGAGACGTTCGGGCGCTTCGGCATCTCCTTCGACAACTTCTCGCACACCTCCACGGAGTTGCACGCCGAGAACACCCAGCTCTTCTACCGCAAGCTCAAGGAGGGCGGCTACATCTCGGAGGCGGAATCCAAGCAAATGTACAGCCCCACGGAGGACCGCTTCCTGCCCGACCGTTACGTGGAGGGGACGTGCCCCGTGTGCGGCTACAAGGAAGCCAGGGGCGACCAGTGCGACAACTGCGGCTCGTGGTACGAAGCCTACGAGCTGATCGAGCCGCACTCCAAGGTGACGGGCGGGCCGGCGGAGGTCCGCGAGACCACGCACCTGTACCTGGACCTGCCGAAGTTCTCGGAGCGCCTCAGGGAGTACGTCGCGAGCCAGGATCACTGGCGCACCTCGGTCAAGAACTTTATCCTGGGCATCATCGACGGGGGGTTGGAGAAGCGTCCGATCACACGCGACATCCAGTGGGGCGTACCGGTTCCTGAGCCCGGCTTCGAGGAGAAGCGCTTCTACGTCTGGTTCGACGCCTGCATCGGGTACGTCTCCTCCACGGTGGAGTGGGCGGAGAAGGTGGGCGAGCCGGACCGGTGGAGGGAGTACTGGCAGGATCCTGATACCAAGCTGGTCCACTTTCTCGCCAAGGACAATACAGTCTTTCACACCCTGATCTGGCCGGCCCAGCTCATGGGCACGGCCGAAGACGGCGAGGAACCTTTTATCCTCCCCTACGACGTGCCCGCCAACGAGTTCATGAACCTGGAGGTCGTGGTAGACGGCGAGCGGCGCCCCATGCAGATGTCCACTAGCCGCAACCTCGCGGTCTGGCTGCACGAGGCCCTCGACCGCTTCCCGGCCGACCCCCTGCGCTTCTACCTGGCCTCCAACCTGCCCGAGACGGGGGACGTAGTCTTCTCCTGGCGTGACTTCCAGAGCCGGGTGAACTCGGACCTCATCGGCAACCTCGGCAACTACGTAAACCGCGTGCTCTCCTTCGCCGAGAAGTACTTCGACGGCGATATCCCCCGTCCCGAGGACCTGCCCGAGGATGCCCTCGCCGTCCTGGAAGACTTCAAGGCGCTGGAGGCACGTTACGAAGAGCGGATGCTCGCCCCCAGGCCCCGCGAGGCGCTGGGAGAGCTCCTGGCGATGGGACGCCGCGCCAACCGCTTCTTCGACGCCTCGGCCCCCTGGAAGACCCGCAAAGATGACCCCGAACAGACCCGCCTCACCCTCTACGTCTGCTCCGTCCTACTCGGCTCGATCGCCTACCACGCCGCGCCGTACGTCCCCGAAGCTATCGAACGCCTCGAAGGCTTCTTTGACGGTCCCATCGCCCGCGTCTCCGACCTCGATGGGCTGCCGAAAGGCTACCGCGTGGAGGGAGCGAAGCCGCTATTTCGCAGGATCGAGGACGACGAAGTAGGGGCGGCCGAAGCGCAACTCTCCAGGGCCGTCAACGGAGAAGCGTTCTAGAGCGGTCAGCTTCTTGTTTTTGGCTGAAGGCTAATAGTTGACGGCTATTGCGGCCTACGCTTTGCGGTTCTGCGTCGAGACGGTGTACGTTCCGTCCGGCAATTCTCCCAGCTCGTAGTCGCCGAAGAGGATGGGGTCCACGGTTTGCAGGCACAGGAAGAGGCGGAGGGCTAGGTTGCGGATCTCGCTTTCTGCGTGCGCGTCGGCCCGCATCTCGATGATGTGCCTCAAGGCGCGCACGTTGCCCGTGAAAACCATGGGGGCCTCGGTCTCGTTGGGCAGCAGCGAACGCGCGGTCTGCTGCACCTTCTTGCGGGCATCCGTCTTGTAGTCGGCGGTGAGCATGCTCGCCCCACCCTCCTGGCGCTCCAGCAAACGCTCGGCCATCACCCCGTACTCGGCCGCCGCCCTCTCTACCCGCTCCTCGAAGAGCCGGTGCAACTCATCATCCTCCTGGTACTCGGGACGCTCCACGAAACGTAGTACTTGGCCCGAAACATAGCGCTGAGAAATCTGGCTCACACCGACTCCTGCGCGATGTCGGACGAGCTCGTGGGTAACGCTGCGGCTTATGCCGTAGAGAAAGAAGCTGAAGCTGGCATGCTCGAGGACACTACCATGTCCGGCCGAGGTCAGACGCTCGAAGTACGCGGCGGCGTTGTCGTTGGTCGTGTGGCGGGGTCCGTATGATGCATAGCATGCTTGTCCAGCGGTCTTGCAGAGTTGGGAGGAGTCGGGAAGCGGTGTCGGGTCGTCGAGGTACTCGGGGAAGCGGAGGTCGGTGTCGAAGCCTTCGAGGAACCCGGCTAGTCCTTCGACGTTGGTCTGGGGCTTTGCGAGCATGACCACCCCTGGCTTGCGGAGGTATGGCGTTCCGGCGGGCGTGTGGTAGGCGGGCGAGTGGATGGTGGGGAAGCCGTTCGAGATCCCTCCGCCAAGCTCCTCGAACAACCTCTGCAAGCGCTCCTGTTTCTGTCCGACGGTCTCCAACTTTCTCCTCCCTATGCTCGACAGGCCAAAGACTACCCACTGGCCGTCTCTTTCACAAGGAGCGCGAAACGAACCCGAGTGGGCGTTTCGTTTGCCAACCCGGCAGGGGCTGCTTAGAATACCGCCTGGCAAGGGTCCATCCGAAAGGTACTTCTGCCGTTTATGCTGGGATTCCGCCCAAGGTATCGGATGAACCGGTTCGTGCGGGCGCGCGGAGGCGGGCACTCCTCGTGAGGAGGTTTATGAAGCGGATAATCCTGATGGTGTTGGCGGGCGTGATCGGCCTTGTGGTGTGTTCCGGGGTAGGGGTTTCAGCCCCGGGTTCGTCGGATGCGCGAGAGCTCCGCGGCGGGGTGCAGCCTCGCGTTGTGGGTGGAGATCCCGTACCCGACGGCAAGTACCGGTACATCGCGGCGCTGCTGAACAAGAACATCGGTGGAGGTCCCGCTCGCCAGCTGTTTTGCGGCGGCACCCTGATCGACAGGGACAGCGTCCTGACCGCCGCCCATTGCGTTGCGGGCCGTGCGGTAAAGCATCCCGGACGTTACCGGGTGCTCCTCGGGAGGGCGCGACTGGACGATGGAGGCAAGGGGGTATCTCGTGGCGTAAAGAGGATCTTCCGCCATCCGAAGTTCAGCTTCCCGAATTATGACGCTGCCGTTCTCGAGTTGGGGCGTCCGGTGGGTAACATACCCAGGCTCCGGCTCGCCCCCGTCAGCAGCGGAAACCGGCTGGAGCGACCTGGCACGTCGGCCACGGTGGCCGGCTGGGGCGCGGTGAACAACAGGCCCACTTACCCCGTCAGGATGCAGGAGCTGGTCGTCCCGATCGTCCGTGACGCCTACGCGCAGAGGGTCTGGCCTGGCAAAGTGGGCTTGCGATTCTTCCCGAAGAACATGGTGGCCGCGGGCAAGGCCAAGGGGGAAAACGCCTGCTTCGGTGACAGCGGCGGCCCGCTCATCAAAAAGGTCAATAGGAACGGCAAGGTCGTGCCCTACCAGATCGGCATAGTCAGCGGCGGTTCCAGTCCCTGCGCCCGGAAAGGCGCGATCACCGGGTACGCCGAGGTCAACTCGCCCGAGATAGCCCCGTTCATCAGAAACGCGGCGAGCAAGTAGACGCGAACCTCAAGGCAAGCTTCAGAAAACGATGCTCACCCGGGAGGTTCGCGTCCGGTGTTGCTACACGGCCTCGGAGAGAGCGTGGCGCAGGGTGCTGGCGTAGCGGCCGGTGCGGATGGTTCTCAGGGCTTTGATCTCGACCTGCCGCGCCCGCTCCTGGGAGATTCCGAGCTCTTCGGAGACCTCGCGCAGGGTGTGGGTCTCGCCGCCGTCGAGCCCGTGGCGCATCTCGATGATCCTGGCCTCCCGCTCGGGCAGGGACCTGACGGCCTCCACGAGCGTCAGCTCCCACTGGCCGGCCTCGACGCGGGCGTAATCTTCGCCAGAGATCTCGTCGGGGAGCAGCTCGCCCACCTCGGAGCCCTCTTCGCTGTTGATCCTGGCGTTGATGCTGGAGATGGGCTGGCTGACCTCGCGCAGACGCCTGGCCTCCTCCGGTTTCACTCCAAGCCTCTCGACGACCTCCTCCTCGGTCGCCTCACGACCGAGCTCCAGGCTCAACGCGTTCTCGGCGCGCCTAAGTCGGTAGATGGCGTCGACGACGTGCGCCGGCAACCTTACGGTCCTCGCGTGGTCAGCGACCGCCCTTGTCACGGCCTGGCGGATCCACCACGTCGCGTAAGTGGAGAAGCGGTTGCCCATCTCGGGGTCGAACTTCTCGACGGCCCGGATGAGGCCGGCATTCCCCTCCTGGATCAAGTCCTCGAAGGGTACACCCCTCCCCCTGTACTTCTTGGCGATGGAGATGACGAGCCGCAAGTTGCACTCGATGAGCCTCTGGCGAGCCCTCATGTCCCCCTTATGGGCACGTCTCGAAAAATCCTTCTCCTCATCGGCATCGAGCAGCCTGCCGCCCCGTACCCTGCCCAGATACTGCGTGAGAACGTCCTGCGCTTCCATCATTGCCTACTCTCCCCTCTGTGTCAGCTTGTCAGCACGGCGCTTCGCGCCTTGTCAGCACGCTTCGGCTTCGCCTCCGCTTGTCAGCAGGTCAGCTTTCGCGTGCGTTGGCTGACCTGCTGACAAGCGAAGCCGGAAGGGCTGAGCGTGCTGAAATGCTGAAGTGCTATTCATGCTGCCGGGTAGGAGCCTCCGGCCCTCGGGCCTCCGTGGGTGACGAAGCGCTCGAGGATGCGGTCGTCGAGGCTAGACGTGATGCGCCAGCTCCGGCCGCACGAGCAATCGAGCTCCAGGTGCCTCCGCCCGCCCGCTTCCAGCATGGCCGTCTCCTTGAGGGAGCGCAGGCAGCACGTGGGCAGGGACCAGATGTAGATCTCCTGCTCCGGCTCGCCCACGGGGACGAGCGCCGTGTCTGGCCTGAGCGCGCTCCGCCTCTTCTTGCGTCCCTTGCGTGATGCTCCCACTTCTGGTCTACCTCTCTCCCGGTCCTGGCTCTCGCTATGCCGCGCCCCTGCGCTCTTCGCGCCGGGCGAAGGCGTCTTCCTCAGGCTCTACGGGTATCGGCTCCTGCCACATCGCGCCGCACACCGGACACTCGAAAGACCTGTCGAGCTCGCGCGCTGTGCGCCGGCAGCAGGCGGGGAGGTCTTCCTCGTAGAGAACTTCCTCGCCAAGGGCCGCGATCCAGGCGGTAGAAGGCACTACGCCGCCCTACCGGAGAGACGGCCGATCCACTCGCTCGCCTCCTCGCGTGTGAGCTCCCCAACAGGCTTCCCAACCATCTCCTCGAAGCGCCCGATCCCATCGTCGACAACGTCGGAGATGAGGGCCTCGAGGTAGTTGAGCTGCTTTCTGGTCGCTGGCAACTCGCCCCTGCCTTCCTCCTGCTGCGCCCTGGGACGCCCGCCATCGCCCTGTGCGCCCTTCGAAGACTCAACGACCTCTTCTTCGCCGCCTAGCTCCTCGAAGGCGGTGACGCCGACGTTGATCGCATCGCGCAACGCCCGCGCCTTGGCCCTGGTCTCCGCCATCCGAATGAGGTGCGGGGCGATAGCCCGGTTGACGTTCTGCGGCGAGGCATCGCCTATACCTGCGAACTTGCCTTCCTCCGTCCTGATGACGGCCTTGACGATGGCGACCTCGCCGTTCTCCTTGGTGGGAACCTGCACGAGATCCGTCTCGATGCTCCTGAGTCCCCGGTTGTGCGCCTCCTCCAAAAGCCCCGCATACAGCACGAACCGCTTGCCCTGGCGCTCGATCATGTACTCTTCCCTCATGCCCGTACCTCCTCCGACCAAAGGCCGGTAACGCTATCTTCACTGACGACAGTGAGGATGTGGTCAAAAAAGAACATCAGGCGATCCGCTCGTAGGTATACTGCCGACCGCCAGGGGCGGCTGTTTCGGTGCGGCGGTGGATCAGGCCCAGTTTCGCGAGCCTGGTCGCCCGATTGTTGCACGCGGTGTGGTTGAGGCCGAGCCTGGCGGCGAGGGCCGCGTTGGTGATGGAGCCGGCGTCGTAGATCGCCTGCAGCGTCTCGACCAGATGGTCTGGCACCGTGCCGACGATACCGGGCTCGGCCCCGATCTCATCTACCCGGATCATGGCGAGCGAACGCTGCCTCAAGGAAGCCTCGACGTTCTCCAAAAGGTCCCGGTCCTCCTCGACCAAGACGAGGTGCCTGTCCCCGTACTCCCCACTCGCGAACCTCGACGCCAAAATCCCCAACGCCTCATCAGCAAACGAGTAGTCCATGAGCTCCACACCCCGCGTGTCAACGTACAGAATGCCGCCCTTCGGCAATTCCCCCAACGCCCCTTCGAGCGCCTCGCGTACCGCGCGCCCCGTCCTGCGGGTCACCATCAACTTGCTCCCGAAGTCGCCCCCGGCTACCTCGAAAACCCGGTGCGCCCGCTCCTCAACCACCGGAACTGTCCTCACTGTCGTCAGTGAAATCATATAAGAGCATTGTACCTGCTGAGGTTGGATAAGTCAACGGCATATGGGGCTATATTTCGGCTTCATCTGGGGGAGTTTTCCTGTGGTGTACGGGGCAGGGAGACGCGGACGAAGGTACCTGGAAAATCCGGGACGTTGCGGGAGTTTTTGCGATTTTCGTAGACGGTAACGCGGCCTGCGCCGGACCTCAGGGAGAGGGACCCGCCTGCCCGCGCGGCGATGCCGGCGACGAGGGCGAGGCCGCCGCCGCGGCCTATTTCGCCGGTGGCCGAGACGCCCATCTCGAGGGCGTGGCGCAGGGCGTCGTTGTCGGTGGTGGTGTAATCGGCGTAGTTCGGGTTTCTGGAGAGAGTTTCGCGCACCCCGACGCCGCCGTCGGCTATGGCAATGAGGACTTCTTCGCCCCGACGGCGGGAGCCGCTGACGATGTGGTGGTAGGCCTGGACGGCGGCGTAGGCCCCGAAGGACGAGACGCCGTGTTCGGCAGCGTTCGCGCAGACCTCCGAGAGGGTGGAGCAGATCGCCACGCGCTCGCGCAGGCGGTAGCCCTGGTTTTCGAGGATCTCGGAGATCCTCTCGATAATCCCTGGTATCTCCTCTTCTCCATGGAAGTTGACGAGCTCCTGAAGCGTGCCCGGGTTGTGCCGCCTGCGCTCCTCCAGGATGGCGACGTCGACGTTGGTGCGCACCCTCTCCCCGAAAGACCTGAAGAAGTTCATCCTCTCCAGGTAAGCGGGCACGTCGCGGCCTGAGAGCGCCAGGTCGACAACCTCGCAGCGCGCGCACAGGTACTCCAAGAGCGCGGCCAGGCCGCAGAGCCCCGCAGGCTCCACGAACTCGACCGAACGGAGATCCAGGACTACCGACTCCCCGTTCAGGCGCGTGGCAGCCGCAAAAGCGGGGTCCAAACTTCCCATGGTGAGCACCCCGCTCATCGCGCCCCTGCGGCCGACGTTCAACTCGAGCTGCGTTCTCATCAGCCTTATTGTAGCTGGTAAAGGAGCACTTCAGCATTTCAGGAAGTGCAACACCCGACCGGCTGAAATGCTGGTCCGTCGGAACGGTCGTGCTGTCGGAGTTGCTGGTGGTCACCGAGTTCCCTCACCCGTCCATTACAGCGAAAGCGGGGTACTAGTCCTCCGCCCGGCGACGTTCGTAGAACAGTTCTGTGTAGCGGCGGTTGTCGTAGCGGCTCAGGATGGAGCCGTCGCCGGTCTGTAGGAAGCCGTTCTTCTCGAACACGCGCTGCATGCGGTCGTTGTGGGCAAGGGTCGAGCCCCTGACCGCCTGGAGGCCCAAAGTGTAGAAGACGTAATCGAGGAGCATGGCCACGGCCTCCGTTGCGTAGCCCCTGCCGCGCAGGTTTCCGGGGCCTATCTTAATGCCGACCTCGCAGCCGTCCCGGCGGAAGTCGTAGAGGGTGGCCATGCCTATCGGATCTTCGGCGGCCTCGATGATGAACGTCTTTACGCCTGGGTCCTCCCAGCGGGCCAGGTAGTCGCGGCGGGCGGCGGAAAGGGAGATGGAGATCGGAGATCGGCCGTTCCAGGCGGCGAGTTCGGGGTCTCTGTCCCAGGAGTAGACGGCCTCCACATCCGACTCCCGTGGAGGGCGCAGGATCACGGACGCTCCGCGCAGTAGCTTTTCCTCTTCCGCGTGTATAGTCTCTCCTCTCGCCGAAAACAGCATGTTATACCCGTGACGGGCCAGAAGCACGCTTCGGGCCTTTCCGTTTTGGATAGAATAGCCCAAAGCCGAGATCGGGAGCGTTATTGAGTGGTACCGTAGGGGAGCTCTTCGGGGGCTCGGGCAGGAGGGTAAGGGATGAGATCTGGGGCGACGTCCCCGTAGACAGGGCCGTGAAGGCCCTCCTGGAGACCCGCGCGATGCGGCGCCTGAAGGGGATGAGCCAGCTCGGGTTCACGTTCGGGTCCTTCCCTAGGGCCCGCCACACGTGCCTGGAGCACGCTATAGGCGTCTACCACCTCGCCAACCTGACGCTCAGAAGGATCACGGAGTCAGGCGCCTACCTCGAAGACCGCGACGTGAGGTGCGCCCTGGCGGCGGCCCTGCTGCTTGACGCTGGACGTTATCCGTACGCCGCCTCGGTAGAAGCGCTCGACCTCCCAGGCGCGCCCACGCTCAAGGAATTGAGCCGACGTTGGATCGAACACACCGACGTGGCGAAGACTTTGCGAAGCGAATGGGACCTCGAACCACACAACGTTTTCAGGCTCGTTTCTCGGGGAGACCAGCCGCCGCACAGCCTCACGCCGACGGAGCACCTCCTCAGGGACATCCTCTTCGGCTCGCTCGACGTGAACGGGTTGGACCGTCTTATCCGGGACGCCAGGGGCGCCCGCGTGCCGTACGGTCTCCTCGAAGTAGAGTCCCTGATCGAAAACCTCAGGATCGTGGGCCACGAGAACCGGGCGATCCTGGCCCTCGACGAGGACGGGGCAGGTATGCTCCAGTCCCTGGTCTTCTCCCGCTACCTGATCTACTACAACGTCTACGGACACCACGCCCTTCGCATCCCGGCCTCCATGTTCCTCCGGGCCGTCCAGGACGCCATAACGGCCGGCACCATCACCTTCGACGAGCTCTCCGAGCTGGACGACTCGGGAGCCTTCGTCCTGCTGGGGGACTCCGCACAACCCGAGAGCTCTACGGCGGCCCTGATGAAACGCCTCGCCGACCGCAGGCCCTACCACCCAGCCCTAGAGTTCGACGAACGCCACCCCAGCTACTCATCCCTGATCCGGCTTCGCGACGACCCCTCCTGGCGTCGCCGCGTGGAAGAGGCCTGGGCTCGCTACCTCACCCGCTACCGCAAGGGCGTAGCAGGCCCCTTCGACATCCTCATAGACCTCCCGAGGAGCCGCCACTTCCCCGTAGACCTGCGCCTGATACGACGCACCCCCCTCCCCGGCGAACGCAACCCCGTAGGCTGGCGCAACCTCTCCGGCATGTCCGAAGAGGAACTAACCCGCCTCCACGCCCCCCTTAGAAGGGTCCTCATCTCCACCTCAGGCGAAGACCTCGCAAGATCGGTACGCCGACACGCCGAAGAACTCTTCACCATCGCCGAAGAAGTCGGGTAGCGCGCCTGCTCCGCAGGCTTGTCAGCACGCTCGGGCTAGCGCCCTCGCTTGTCAGCACGCTTCGCCCTTCGGGCTCGCTTTCAGGAAGTCGTCTAGGGGCGCCGCTTCGAGCGTGGGATGTGGCTGCCGTGGGCGGCGGTTCGTCGTGCGCGACCGGGCGAGGCCGTAGCTGGAAAAGCTGACAAGCCGCTGAGCGGAGCGAGGCGGCGTGCTGACAAGGCGCGAAGCGCCGTGCTCACAAGAAAAGGGCCGGCATTTACAGAAGGGTGAGACCCTTTTCCGGCCCTTAGCGGCCCTTAGAGAGGACCGCTAGGATGATAAGAAGATTATAGATGAGCCCGCGGCGCCGCCGCAAGCCCCGTGAACAAAACTTAACTTCCGCTTTATACCGCCGCCAGCGATGCTATAATCCGCCCTCGCGGGCCGCTAGCTCAATTGGCAGAGCAAGAGACTCTTAATCTCTAGGTTCCAGGTTCGAGTCCTGGGCGGCTCACTTACGAATTCGCTGCAAAACGCAGGTAAAGGAAAAGGCCCCGGCGATGAACCGGGGCCTTTTGACACCATCCCTGACACCACCGAGGCTCTTGCGGCTATCGGAGCGCATCCGCCATCGCGTCGGCCACCCCGTCGTCCATGCCAGGGAGCACGTGGGAGTAGGTATCGAGGGTTATGGAGATCGTCGCGTGACCCAGGAGCTCCTGCACGAGCTTTGCGTGAACGCCCCTGCTAAGAAGTATCGTGGCGCACGTGTGCCGGAGGTCGTGGAAGCGGATCGACGGCAACCCTGCGCACTCTAGGGGCCTCTTGAGAGGTCCGTCGGTGAGTAAGTAGGGGCTCAGGAAGCCGCCGGTGCGATTGGGGAAGACAAGCCCCCGGTTCTCCCAGAGCCCCCCGAGCTTGCGGCTCTCGCCGTTCTGTGCGGCCCTGTGGCGCTTGAGGACCTCCACAGAGGCGCCCGTGAGCTTGATGCGGCGGCGGCTCTTGGCGCTCTTGGGAGCCGTGAGCACGGGCCCGTCGTTCGTCTGCGCGAGCGCCCGACGCACCCGAAGTGTCCCGGCTTCCAGGTCCACGTCCTCCCAGTGAAGCCCCAGCAGTTCCCCCTGTCTCATACCGGTGTGGACGGCGAGCACGAACAGGGCCTCCAGACGTTCGCCTTGGCAGGCTTCGAGAAAGCGCCGGGCCTGCTCGGGCGTGAGCGGCGAGATTTCCCTTTTCTGGGGACGGGGCGGCTTCACGGCTTCGCACACGTTGCGCGGTATCAGGCCGTCCGCGACCGCCTGCTTGAGCGCCTTATTGAGCGTGACGTGGACGTACTGGACGGTGCGGGGTGAGAGTCCGCTATCGAGTTTCTCCCGGTAGAGCCCGCGCACGTGGGCCGGGGTGAGTGTTTGGAGCCTGAGCCGTCCCAAGGCCGGCTTGGCGTGGTTGCGGACGATCTGCTCGTACTTTGCGAATGTCACCGGGCGCACGGTATCGGCCACCGCGTCTTCGAGCCAGCGATCCAGCCACTCCCCAACGGTGAGGTTGCCCGCATCGAAGGTAAGGCCCCTCGCAGCGTCACCCCGCGCCTTGGCGAGGGCGGCCTCGACCTCCTTGTATGCTTTGCCGTAGATCGTCTTGCGCTTTGGCCCGTCCGGGGTATGGACGGTGTATCGTGCCATGTATCGGCCGTCCTTGCGCTTGGTGATCCTGTCTCCGGGCTTAGGCATCGCGAGTCCCCCTGGTTAGCTCGCGGGGATTGACGTCCAGCGCCCGCGCCAGCTTGCGTATGCTGCTGAACCGCGGATCTACTTGGTCGTTCTCGATGCGGACCAGGCTGCTCAAGGCTATGCCGGCGCGCTCCGCGAGCTCCGCCTGCGTCAGCAGCCGGTCCTCTCGCAAGCGCCTCAAGTTGCCGCCTATTTTCACGGTCTCAATTGTAGGCATCTCTCACCTCACTTTCCTCTCGTTGTGCCTGTACCGATTATATCTTAAATGAGACTTTAAATCTACTCAAATAGTTTGCAAATGAGAGACATATGCTATACAATTAGGACGTTGGATAAGGAAATGGCCCCGGCGGTGCTGTAACACCCCGAGGCCCGGCCCATAAGGAGCTGCTTATGGACAAGGCAAGTGTAGCGTACGTGTTGTGCAGGATCGAGGACGATTCCTCCCTCACCCCAGTCAGCCGCCACAAAGACATCCTCACGGGGATAGCCGCCGCAGGCTACGCGGTCGAGGTTGAGGACTACGATTTCGCCTACGCCCTTTACGCTGGCGATCCCACGGAGGAGGAGGGGCCATCCTGGCGGGTTGCCTCCTTCTGCGAGGGCAGGATCGGCTACCGCCTGTGGGCCATGAAGACCGGACGGATCAGCCCGAGCGTCGAGGACCGCTTCGACCACGACGTGGACGAGCTTATGGTCTAACGCCCCACGAGTACCGAATTTCGTTGGCCGCGCCTTCGCATCACCCTCGGCGCGGCCTTCGCTTCGCCCCGGTCCTACGCACCGGGGCCGGTCGCGTGTGCGGGCGGGGGCCGGAACTCGAGGGGGCCTCACAAAGCGCGCCACCCCCGCTTCGATTTTTCGGAAGATTCGAAACGGGTGAGAGGGTGTTACAAGCTAACCTTCGGGAGCCACCCCTGCTACTTGGGCGTCACCATCCGCGAACTTCGCCTTGACGGCATTCCAAGAATTCGCGCCAAGAATTCATTCGGAATTCATCGCCCTCTGCTATCAAGGCGGGTATGACTGAGACAGAGCGTGG
>JBKPSF010000237.1:0-8311 GCA_046734875.1 Actinomycetota bacterium
CGACGTGACGTTGTTGGGGACGGACTGCGTGAGCGTGTCGGCAGCGTTCTTCTCGCCCAGCCACGCCTGCAGCCGCTCGTTGAGCCACCAGGTGGCCTCCATCGCCGCCATGATCACCTGATGGCTTTGCGGATCGAACAGAATCCGCCTCAGCTCCTGGATGTCCGCCAGGATGAAGTCGAGCAGCGCCGATCCGGACTTCGTCGGGATGTCGCGCTTCAAGGCGGCGATGGAGGCCTGGTCGCGCCCGATCAGCCCCTCGACGATGGTCGAATCGGTCTCGATCGGGGCTGGCGCACCGCCCGCCGGCGCTTCGCCGGGACCATCGTCCGGGAGGGTCGGGATGAAGTCGCCGCGGTCGAGGATGGTCTGCAGCGCGTCCCCTATCAGCGGCTCGGATTTCCCCAGGATCTCCAGGAAGCCCGCGCGGCTCGCCGACGAAGCCAGGCCCCGCGTGACGTCGACGAACAGCCTCCCGCCGGCCTCGTACATGGGTCGGCCCGCCGTCAGCTGCCACACAGAGATCCCGAGAGGCTTCATGGCGTCGGTCATCATCTGCTGATGACCGACGGAGACGTAGACGTGGTTCTCTCGGTCGCCGGCCCTGGGAATGGGGAACAGCGTGGTGATCGGCCGGCTCTGGACGAACTGGAAGCTATTGTCGACCAGGCACCACTCGATGTCCTGGGGACAGCCGAAGTGCGCTTCGATCCGCCGGGCCAGCTGCGCAAGCCGCACGACCTGCGCATCCGTCAGCGCTGGCTCGTCCTGCCGCGCCGGCTCGATCGCCTGTTCCTGCGTCCCACCTGCCGGCGAGGTGCGGATGGTGAGCTGCTTGGTGGCAACCGCCCTCGCGACGATCTCGCCGTCCCGCACCTTGTAGACGTCCGCATTCACCAGGCCGGAGACCGGGGCCTCGCCGAGGCCGAAGCTGGCCTCCACGGAGGCGACCTTCCGGTTGGACGTGACGGGGTCGGCCGTGAACAGGATGCCTGACGCCTGCGGGAAGACCATCCGCTGCACGACCACGGCCATGTGGACCTTCCGGTGGTCGAACCCGTTCCGCAGGCGGTAGGTCACGGCCCGCTCGGTGAAGAGCGAGGCCCAGCACCGACTGATGTGCTGGAGGACAGCCGCCGGCCCCACGACGTTCAGGTACGTGTCCTGCTGGCCCGCGAAGGACGCCGTCGGCAAGTCCTCCGCCGTCGCGCTGGATCGGACGGCGTAGGCGGCTTGCTCGCCGAGCCGGGCGAGCGGGCGGGTAATCGCCGCCTCCAGATCGTCGGGGATGGAGATCCCTTCGAGGGTCTGGCGGACTCCCAAGCTGAGCGCGCGGATCGCCTCTCGGTCATCCGGCTTCAGGCGCGACAGCCGATCGAGCCGATCGTCGATCGACGGCGCTTCCGCCATGATCCGCTGGAAGGCGTCCGTCGTCACGCAAAAGCCAGCCGGCACGCGGAGGCCTTCGATCCGCGAGAGCTCCCCCAGGTGGGCGCCCTTGCCGCCGACGGCCGCGACCTGCGTCTGGTCGATCTCCCGGAAACCCAACACGTAGCAGCCCATCCGCTCCCTCCCTTGTGCGTAGCTTCTGGCTTCGGCCTATTGTGCGGCACGACCCGGGGCTTGACGCAAGCCCCCCGGTGCGCTGTACTGTAGAGGTGGAAAGGGGTGGTGGGTCGGTAGACGAACGACTTCGGGTTGCTAGGGCAAGGGTCCGCGGGTGTACCACGTGCCCCCAGGACCCGCGTAGCTGGGACCCTCACCCCAGGCCGCATGGGTGCGGCCGCGGCCGTCGACGGCCAGTTGCCCGTAGTCGCCGTAGGGGAACCCAAACCCTCCTCGTGACTTGTAGGGAGCGCCGTCAGGGCGATCCGAGAGTCGCGCGGTGCCAGACCACGTTCGCCCGCCATCGGTCGAACGCCGGTACCACGTGTTCCAGAGCCAGCTGCGGTTGTCCATCCAAGCGACCCGAACGTCCCCTGGGCCTGCCGCGGTGATCATGGGGAACTCGCTGTCGACACCGCCCTCGTTCGCGGACGAGATCTTTCGGGCGGGCGACCAGGTCGCGCCGTCGTCGGCGCTCCGACGCAGGTAGACCTGCGCGGGCCCGCCATCGTAGCTCGTCTGATTCCACAGGACGTAGACGCGACCGCCCTCGTCCGTGGAGATCGCCATCTGCGGCCCCAGGAACCCGAGCCCGCACCCCGCCCATTTCGGGCAACGTCGCCCCTGCCTGGATTTCGCGATGGGGACACTGGTCCACGAGCGTCCGCCGTCTTCCGAACGCAGCACGTACAGGAGCACGTTTCCTCTGTAATCTTGTTCGTAGGCGTCCTGGGAGCTGATCGCCGTCCCTTTCGGTGTAACGGTCAGACCCCCCGCGAACCAGTAGAGCCCGTTCGTCCGTACCCCGCCCACCGGCCGCGACCACGAGGCGCCGGCATCGTGGGAGTACACCGTGTAGGGCGTACCCTCCGTACGACCTGGCCCGTTGAACGCAATGTAGATGTCCTTGCCGCCGTCGGAGACCCCGATCCAGGGCTTGTCCGACCACCTGAGGCGGCCGTCGACCGAGCGGGGTTGCGTCCAGGTGCGCCCGAAGTCATCGGAGCGCGAGAACTGCACGACGAAATCGTTCATCCAAGTTGCGAAGAGGCGTCCGCGCTCGTCGGTCACGAGCACCGGGTCGGCCTGCTCTTCGACACCGCGGCAAGGGCACAGAAAGCGCGGGCCGCTCCACGTGCGCCCGCCGTCGCTGGAGCGCTCGTAGACTATCGCGGGATCCGGGCACTTCCGGCACGCGTTTGGACCGTCGAATCGGGTCGTGGCGATGTAGACGTGACCTGAACCGTCAGCCGCCACGGAGGGCTCCCAATCATCTCCGCGCTGCGCGGGGGCCGAGAAGAGCCTCTCGGACGCAAACCGGTGACCAGCGTTGGCCTTCGGATCGAGATCTCCGACGGCACCGTCCTGGCCGAAGCTCGCCCCTGGCATCACCCCGAACGCGAGCGCGCAGATCAGGACAACGTAAGGGAGTCGTTTCGGCCACCTGCCCATCCTGTCCCTCCAGTCGCACCATCCGCGAAGCCCCGATTCGCGAACCACCCTGTGGGCCGTCCCGCCGTGGCACAGACCGCACCGGGCTCATAGTAACCCAGCCCCGGTCGGATAGCTCCTAGTATCCCAGTGCCAGCACGACCGCCATGACCGAGAGCCCCACACCGCTGAGGAGATCGGCACGGACGGGTATAAAGCGGGCGACGACCCCCCCGAGTTGCAGGCCGACGAACGTCATCAGGGCCGTCATAGCGCCGAAGACCGCCGCCGTGACCACGGGAGGAAAGCCAAGCATCCCCAGGCCGGTGCCCGCGAGCAGGTTGTCCAGGCTAAGGGACAAGGGAATACCGAAGAGTGCCCAACGCTCATCCAGTTCTTCCGGTGCTTCGCTCTGCAGACTCCGAACGACGAGGTAAAGGCCGAACACGAGCAGCACGGCCGGGCCCACGAACTCAGCCACCGGGCCGATCTCCTCCCCGAAGTAGCGTCCGATCAGGAGACCTACCAGGGGTGACAAACCATCCCACAGACCGAACACCGCCGCGATCCGGACAGCTCTGCGCCAGCTGGGCCTGAAGGCGCCGAGTGCGACGGCCAACCGGGCATTATCCAGGCTGAGGATAACGCCGAGGATGAGAAGCGATACCAAGCTCATGGCGCACTCCTTTCAGACGCTAGGCCGTCGGTCAGTGAGAAGCTACCCTCTTTGGTGTGGGCACGGGGGACGAGTAGTTCTGCACCCGGCCCTCCACTTTCGTTGGCGGCCCGTACCACCTCGGCCACGATCTCGTGGTCTGGTGAGAGGTGGCAGACGGGGTCCGTCCTCGCTGCGTCGCCGGTGAGCTGGAACGCCTGGCAGCGGCAGCCACCGAAATCCACCTCGCGACGCTCGCAACTCCTGCAAGGCTCAGGCATCCACTCCGTCCCGCGGAAGCGTCGGAAGAGCGGCGACTCGTCCCAGATCCACTCTAGCGAATGCTCTCGCACGGTGGCCCTGGGGAGGTCCAGGGTGTGCGCCGCGGGGCAGGGTAGGACGTTGCCGTTGGGGGTCACCGTTAGCTGGTTTTTGCCCCAGCCTCCCATGCACGGTTTGGGATACTTACTGTAGTAATCGGGGATGACGTAGATGATCTCCATCTTGCCCGCAAGGCTCCTGCGGGCGTCGCGCACGGTCGCCTCGGCCCGGTCCAACTGCTCCCTGCTTGGCAGCAGGGCCGCGCGGTTGCGCCAGGCCCATCCGTAGTACTGGGTGTTGGCAAGCTCTATCCTGTCTGCCCCCAGCTCCTCGGCCAGGTCTAGCATCCGGCCGATCCTGTCGATGTTGTGGCGGTGGATGACCACGTTCATGGTGAGCGGCCATCCCAGTTCCTTGACCATGCGGGCGGCAGCAACTTTCTTCTCGTAGGAAGGTGTGCCGGCTATGCGGTCGGAGAGGGACTGCTCGTCGGCCTGGATGCTGATCTGGACGTGGTCGAGCCCGGCGGCCTTCAACTCCTCGGCCCGCCGCTGCGAGAGACCCACGGAGCTCGTGATGAGGTTGGTGTACAGACCGAGGTCCCTGGCGATGGACACGAGCTCCACGAGGTCGCGGCGCTGCAGCGGCTCGCCGCCCGAGAGGTGGAGCTGCAAGACGCCCAAGGCCCGCGCGTCGGCCAGTACCTTTTTCCACTCTTCCGTACTCAGCTCGTCGCGGTAGTCCGCGAGGTTTAGCGGGTTGGAGCAGTAAGGGCAGTGGAGCGGGCAGGCGTAGGTTAGCTCCGCCAGCATGCCGAAGGGCTTATCCATCGCCGAGCTCCACCCATCGCCTGGCGGCGAGCCTGGCGAGGAAATCCCGCACCTCGTCCCCGGCAACGCGGTCGTACCTTCCGCGCAATTCGCCCACGATGTCCCCCACCGTCCGCTCCCCATCGCAGAGCTCGAGGATGGTCGCACCTGTTCTGTTCAGGACCAATACTCCCTCAGGCGCCAGCAGCACGTGGCTCTCGCGCACCGGGTCCCACTCCAGCCGCACCAGCCGCGCCAGGTATGGCCGGTTCGTCGATAGAACCGAAATACTCATGCAGGCTCCTCCGTGCCCGAATATGCCCTGTCGATGGCGTCGAGCATGCTCCAGAGCACGTCGTTCTTGAACGAGAGGGCTGCCACGGCCCGCGATTGCTCCTCCGGGGTGCGGCAGCGTTCAGTTACGACCTCGAGGGCGTGCTCCGAATCGAGCGGGGCCTGAGTCAGGCGGGCGCGGAAGTAGGCAAGTCCGGCGGGGTCGATCCAGGTGTAGAGCCGCTCGAAAGCGGCCAATCGCTCAGCCATGAGGTCCGGCGCGAACAGCTCGGTTAGCGAGGAGGCCACGGCCTCGACCCACGGGCGGGTGCGGGCGAAGTTGACGTAGGCATCGACGGCGAAGCGCACGCCGGGTATGACGTGCCTTTCGTCCAACATTTCCTCCCGCGTGAGCCCCACGGCCTCGCCCAGGCGCAGCCAGGCCTCGATGCCCCCTTCGCCCTCGGCGGTTCCGTCGTGGTCGTGGATGCGACGGATCCAATGCCTGCGTACCCCGCGGTCGGGGCAGTTGGAGAGGATGGCTGCGTCCTTGCGCGGGATGTTCTCCTGGTAGTAGAAACGGTTCGCCGTCCAGCCCTGGATCTGGCGCCGGTCCAGACGCCCCTCGTTCATCCTCACGTGGAAGGGATGCAAACTGTGGTAGCCCTGCGACTGGGCGCGCAGGGCCCCGATGAAGCCTTCGGTGTCTGATAGCACCAACTCTAGATCTCCAGTTCTAGCCCATCGACGGCCACTTCCAGGCCGTTCTCCTCGACGACGCGCCGCTCGGGCGAGTCCTCCAGCAAGATGGGGTTGGTGTTGTTTATGTGGATATAGATCTTCCGCCCGATCAGGAGCCCGGCCAACTGCTTCAGGCTACCATCTGCGCCGCCGATCGGCAGGTGTCCCATGTCGCGCGAGGTCTTTCTGGCGATGCCGAGCCGGATCAGCTCGTCGTCCTGCCAGCAGGTCCCGTCGAAGAGAAGGCAATCACAACCTTCCATCTGGTCGAGCACCGACGCTCTCAGCCCCTGCGCGCCTGGCACGTACGCCAACGACCGGCCCGTGCGTTGGTCGGAGATCCTGTACCCAACCACGCCAACATCCCCGGTCCCAAAACGGGCCTGCTTGCTCGTTGGAACGTCGAAAGCCCTGTAGGATAGGCCATCCCCGAGCGGCACGTCCCGATCCGTGACGACCTGTCGCCAATCGACGTTGGCGTAGGCTCCGAGCGTCTGCAGCAGCGAAGTGCCACTGCTGAGCGTCTGGTAAACAGCCCTGGTGGCGTGTACCTCGAGTTCATCCACCTCCCGAAGCAAGAGCAGGCCGAGGGTGTGGTCGAGCTCGGCGTCGGTGAGCAGCGCCGCCTGGATAGGAGAATCCCTGACGCTCCGCGGATGCAAAGCGGGGAAGGCTTCGATCTGGGAGCGAACGTCGGGGGATGCGTTGAGCAGGAACCATCGCCGGTAGTCGGCGCTCACCGCCACTGACGACTGCGTGCGAGGACGGCACGGCCGCGAGCCGTCGCGTGCGGCAGTGCACTGGGGGCAACCGCAGTTCCACTGCGGGAATCCTCCCCCCGCCGCCGATCCGAGCACTCGCACCCACACCTTTTTCCTCCACAGGCTCGCCCAGACGATTCCCGATAAACACAGCGCCAGCCATCAGCCGAAAAACACAAAGCTGATGGCTGATAGCCGACCGCTGACAGCTAACAAAGGCGCCGGGCCACATGGCCCGACGCCTCGAATCGGTCCTACTCGGATTCGGGCCAGATACCAGCGTAGGCGGTCACCTCAGCGCTGGTCCCGATCTCCTCGAACTCGGGGGTCTCCCACTCCATGGTTGTCACTTCCATGGCTTTCACCTCCTCTCGATCGACTTGTCTCCTCCGTACCGGGCGGCCTATTACGCCGCCCGGCACCAGGTATCTTTACTCTTCCGGCAGGGCGAACGCGAAGACACCGGAACCGTGCGGGCCGCCCATCAGGCCGGGGAGGAAGCCTTCGACCCACGCGCCCCAGCCGACGGGGACGACTACGTACTGCCTTCCGTCCACGCTGTACGTCGTCGGGCTCGAGTGATGGCCGCTTCCGCACTGGAACTGCCACAGATGCTCGCCGGTCTTCGCGTCGAGCGCGTGGAATATGCCCTGCGGCGACCCGGCGAACACGAGGTCGCCCGCCGTGGTGAGGACGGAGGCGCACATCGGCGTATCGTTATCCCACCTCCACGCTTCCTTGCCGTCGGTGTCGAAGGCGGTGATCGAACCACTTATGTCGGAGGAGTCCACGACAACCGCGGCTCCCCAGTACGGGATGCCTTCCTTGAACTCCCTGCGACGGCGAGCGACCGTCGAGCCGGTGTCCTGCACCGGGCAGTAGAAGAGCTCCGTCTGCGGGTTGAAGCAGGCGTGCGTCCATTCCTTGCCGCCCGCCGGCCCCGGGAAGAAGTGGACTTCCTCGCCCTCTTTCTCGGGATAGACGCTCGGCGTCACGTTGCCGTCGGCGTCGATCTCACCCCAGTTGATGCGGTCGACGAAGGGCGTCACGCTTACCAGATCGCCGTTCGTGCGGTCGAGGATGAAGAAGTACCCGTTCTTGTCGAAGTGGCCGAGCAGCTTACGCCCGTCCTTCTCGAAGAGGATGCACTCCATGTTCGAGTCGTAGTCCCACAAATCGTGCGGCGTACATTGATAGTGCCACTGCTTCTCACCGGTATCGACGTCCACGGCGACTACGCTGTCCGTGTAGAGGTTGTCGCCCTCGCGGACTTCCCCGTCGAAGTCGGGAGCGGGGTTCCCGGTTCCCCAGTAAAGGTTGTTCGTGTCCGGGTCGAACGTTCCCGTGACCCAGCAGTTTCCGCCGCCGCGCTGCCATGCCTCGCCGTCCTCCGGCCAGGTCTCCGACCCCGGCTCGCCGGGCTTCGGGATCATATAGCAACGCCAGACGCGCTCGCCGGTCTCGACGTTGTAGGCGTCGAGGTGGCCGCGAGAGCCGAACTCGCCGCCCGAGCTTCCGACGATGACCATGTCCTTGACGAGAAGCGGGGCGACCGTGGCGCTCTCTCCGGCGCGAACGTCGCCGTGGACGGTGTCCCACACCTTCTCGCCCGTCTCCGCGTCGATCGCGACTACGTGCGCGTTCAACGTCGCCATGAAGACTTTTCCGTGTCCGACGGCGACGCCGCGGTTCACGTTCCCGCAGCAAAGCGAGAC
>JBKPSF010000238.1:0-32729 GCA_046734875.1 Actinomycetota bacterium
GGTCCTTGACCATCACGTTGCTGTAAGTAACCGATACGAAGGTAGTGGCCTGTCCTGGCGGACAACTGAAGCCCAGATCTGCCGCGGACTTCGGGGTGATAGTCAGGTCGCCAACGATGTTGCCGTTTTGGTCTGCCGGGAAGAAGCCCGAGGCAGAACCTGTCGTCTGGAATGTTCTCTTGTTCGACGCCGACGGATTCTTATTCCCGCCGTTGACACACTCGTACGTTACTGCCTCGGTTGCCGAAGCCTGTACGTTCTCTACAGCGCCACTGGGCAGCCCTGCCTCCTTGAAGTGCACATTCAGGTTGGCGCCCGAGAGCGAGGCGTTGGTTGCGCTCTTGATGAAATGCGGGTTACCCGCGGACGCCGGTACGGCCGCGAGGGCCAGCGCCATCAGCGACAGCACAGCGATAATGCCGATCTTCCTCATCGAGTATTTCTCCCTTTCCCTTATTGGCCTCTACGTCTCGCCGGGAACGGGAACGTCTGCATCCCGTGGTCCCGGCTTATGTAGAATGCCCGATTGTGGGGGCTGGGCGACTTTGTGTGGTCCATGCAATTCCAATACAAGCGTCCGGCCCCTTATCGATACGTGATCTCATCCTCGGCCAACCTCGTAGCTTCACCTCCTGCTTAGCTTTCCCGTTCCGTGACTAATGATGAATCGTTTGTGACAAGGCCGCATCTGCCAAGTGGCATATGTAACTTGAATATAGTTAGCTAAAACGCTGACCGGCCGAAATGCTGACCGCTGTATACTCTGGCTCGGTGGACGAGCGCACGCGCATAAGGCTGACCAAGTACTCGACGAAGGCAGGCTGAGCCTCCAAGTTCGCTCCAGGGGACCTGGAGCAGGTACTCGAGGGGCTCGCGCCGGAGTCTCAGGACGGCTTCGTGAGCGGGATGGAGACCCGCGATGACGCCGGGTTCATTCCGTTCGGCGGTGGCCTGCTCCTGCAAAGCACCGACTTCTTCACGCCCATCGTGGACGACCCTTACCGTTTCGGCCAGATCGCCGCCGCCAACGCCTTCTCCGACGTGTACGCGATGGGCGGCGACCCCCTGACGGCGATGAACCTGGTGGCTTTCCCCTGCTCTTTGGACCTCGGCATCCTGCGGGAGATCCTGGCCGGAGGCCTCTCGAAGATAGAAGAGTCCGGCGCGAAGCTCTGCGGCGGCCACTCCGTCCAGGACGAAGAACCGAAGTACGGCCTCTCCGTAACGGGCTTCGTCGAAGCGAACAAGGTAGTGCGCAACGCTGGTGCAAACCCGGGAGATGCCCTCATCCTCACCAAACCGCTCGGCCTCGGCATCCTGACCACCGCACTCAAACAAGAAATCCTCTCCGAGAGAGAGATCGAAGCCGCCGTAGAGACCGCGTCGCAACTGAACAAGAGTGCCCGCGACGCGATGCAAGAGACCATCGTCTCGGCCGCCACAGACGTAACCGGCTTCGGCTTCCTCGGCCACCTGACGGAGATGCTGGAAGCCTCAGGCGTCGGGGCCATCATCGGCCGGAACGCCGTCCCCATCTGGGAGCGTGCGATACCCCTCGCCAACGACGGCGTCTATCCTGGAGGCCTGAAGAGCAACAGGGAGTACCTGACGGGCCGCATACGACCCGACGGGGTCGGAGAAGACGACCTCCTCCCGCTCTACGACCCCCAGACGAGCGGTGGCCTGCTCATGGCCGTCCCGGCTTCCAAGGCCTCCGAGCTTGCCGCCAAGCTCGAAGCGCGCGGTGTAACCGGCGCCATCGTCGGCGAAGTCGTACAGCAACCAGGCATCACCGTAACCATGTAGGGGCGGGTTTCAAACCCGCCCGAACAGAAGATGCAGGATACCGACCCCGCCTACGGCATCCCGACCAGAAAAACCGTACGAAGGTACAGGCCGGATACCGTCCTTCGGCCGGTGCAAAGACGCCTCGTTTCTCGCATCATCACCAACCAAACGTGGCGGCGGTTTGCGGACCGTTCGCTGTTGGAGCGGTACCTGCTGATGGTATCATTTATTTAGCCGGCTAACTAAATGTTGGCAGGACAGGAGGGTATTGTGACGAGCATCAGGGAGAGGATCGAGGGCGAGGTTGGGGAATGGCCAGGGGTCGAGGCGAGGGCTCACCGGTTTGGTGGGGTCGAGTTTCGGGTGAACGGGCATGAGATCGGGCACCTCCACGGCGAGAGGATGGCGGATCTGCCGTTTCCGGTAAGGATGAGGGAGGAGTTGGTCGCGGCCGGGAAGGCTCGGGAGCACCACGTGTTGCCGCAGACCGGGTGGGTCAGCTACAGGATTCGCGGACCGGAGGATGTGGAGGGTGCGCTGGAGTTGTTCAGGAAAAACTACGAGCGGTTGACGGCGCGCAAGGGGGTGACGAAGGCATGAGCGTGTTCACGGAAAAGGAGATCCAATATCTCGGGGAGCAGCGGCTGGGCCGGTTGGCGACGGTCGATGCCGAGGGAAGGCCGCACGTCGTGCCCGTCGCGTTCAGGTACAACGCGCGGTTCGACGCGGTGGACATCGGCGGGCACAACTTCGCCGGGAGCAAGAAGTTCAGGGACGTCAGGGAGACAGGCGAGGCCGCGTTCGTGGTCGATGACGTGCTCCCACCGTGGCGGGTGCGTGGGATCGAGGTTCGCGGCAGGGCTGAGATCCATTCGGAGGGAGGAAAGGATATCATGGGAGACTTTGCGGAGGAGATGATCAGGATTCTCCCCCGGCGCATCGTCGGGTGGGGGATCGACTCGGACGCCTTCAGTCCCAACGGCAGGACGGTTGCCTGATGGCAGAGGCGCGTGCGGTGGCTGTCGGGGCGCATCCCATCAGGCAGAACACGAGCTTCGCGCTGGCGAAGGTCTGCAGGGCGCACCGGGTCCTTGTCGGGGAACTGCTGGCCGAGCACGGGCTGCACGTCGGCCAGGAGATGGTTCTCGTGGAGCTCTGGCATGACGACGGGTTGCGCGGCGGAGAGCTCGCCGAAAAGCTTCGTGTCGAGCCCCCCACCGTAACGAAGATGCTGCGCCGGCTCGAGGCCTGCGGCCTCGTCGAGCGCAGGGCCGACCCGGAGGACGCCAGGAGTCTGCGCGTGTACCTCACAGAGCAGGGGCGCAACCTCGAAGGGCCCGTCGTGCGTTGCTGGGAGCGGGCCGAGCAGATCGTGCTCGCCGGCATCAACTCAAGGGACCGGGGGACATTTCGGAGGTTGCTGGACCGGGTAAAGACCAACCTGGACCCCGGATTCGGGGCCGGGGCTTGAGCGCAGAGGAGGAGGCGGGCCGCGCCGGGGTTTCGACGCGGCTCTTGATCGGGGTCCTCATCTCGGGCGTCTTCGTCTCAGTGCTCAACAACTCGATGGTCAACGTCGTCGTCCCTGTCATAGGCGAGGACTACGGCGTCACGGAGGCACAGGTCGGGTGGGTGATCACCGGCTTTCTCCTCGCCTTCGCCGTCGGCATCCCACTCTACGGACGGGCCGCGGACATCTTCGGCATCCGCCGCGCCTTCGTCGTTGGACTCGCGACCTTCGCCGCGGGTAGCCTGGTGTGCGTGCTGGCGCCGACGCTGTGGGCGCTCGTGCTCGGACGCGTCGTGCAGGGCGTCGGCGGGGCGGCCATTCCGGCCCTCGCCAGCGTCTCTATCGTGCGCATCTTGCCTCCTGGCGAGCGCGGATCTGCGCTCGGCCTCATCGTCTCCAGCGTCGGCATCGGGGGCGCCGTCGGGCCCATAGTCGGCGGGACCGTCGGGACGCTCGCTGGCTGGCACTACCTGTTTATCGGGACCTTTGTGCTTGGCGTAGCCTTGATCCCGGCCGTGATCTACGTCCTGCCCTCCGAAGGACCTGGGGACGCGCAGGGCTTCGATCTGCCAGGCGGCATCCTGATCGGGCTTGCCGCCGGGCTTTTCCTGTACGGGAACACGCAGGGCCAGGTCGCCGGTTTCGGCTCGCCGGGCTGCTGGGGAAGCTTCGCCGGCGCGGCTCTTGCCACCGCGGGATTCGCCCGGCGCATAACGCACGTCGCGGAACCCTTCGTCTCCCCGACGCTCTTCCGGAACGGACCTTACGTCTCCACCGTCGTCGTCGGGTTTTTTTGCATGCTCACCAACATCTCGGCGCTAGTGTTCGTCCCGCTGCTCGTCTCTCAGGTAAACGGGCTCTCGCCGGGGCAGGCCGGGCTCGTGCTCACCCCGGCCGCCGTTTTCCTCGCCGTGCTCTCCCCCATCGCCGGACGGCTCTCCGACCGTATCGGGGTCCGCCCGCTTATCGTGGGCGGCCTGTTGGTCATGCTCTTCGGCGTGCTCTTCCTCTCGACGTTCGCGCCAGGGGCCTCCCCTGTGATCGCTGCGCTAGGTATGCTCGGCGTGGGGGTCGGGTTCGCCCTCGCCAACTCCCCGAACGTCAACGCCGCAGCGGCGTCGCTTCCGCCGGACGAGGTGGGCGTGGGGTTGGGTATCTTCAACGGCGCCTTCTTCCTCGGCGGCGGGACGGGACCGGCGGTGGTAGGGGCGCTCCTCGCGGCACGCAGGGAAGCTGGAGCCGACGCGCTGAACCCGCTCTACGGGCTGCAAAGCGCCCCGTTCTCAGACGCATTCTTGGTACTCACCGTCGCGCTTCTGATCTCTCTCGTCGCAACGATGTGGCTTCCGACCGGAAAGGAGAGGGCTTGAGCGACTACGGCAGGGACCTCGAGTTCGGCGTTAGCGTGGCGCCGCTGGCAGACCCCCCGGACTGGGCCGCACGTGCCGCGAAGGCGGCCGACCGGACGGGCCTCGACCTCATGGGCATCCAGGACCATCCTTACCAGAGGCGTTTCCTCGACACCTGGACGCTCATCGCGACGCTCGTTCCCGTAACCGAACGCGTCCGCTTCTTCCCCGACGTTGCCAATTTACCCCTTCGCCCGCCGGCCATGCTAGCCAAGGCCGCCGCTAGTCTAGATGTGCTCTCGGGCGGTAGGATCGAGCTAGGCCTCGGCGCCGGCGCATTCTGGGACGCCGTGGTCGCCATGGACGGCCCCCGTAGAACCCCCGGCGAGGCCGTCCGCTCCGTCGAAGAAGCCATAGAGGTCATGCGCCTCGTTTGGAGCGACGCGCGGAGCCTCCGCTTCGAAGGTGAGTTCTATTCGCTAAAGGGCATGCGCCCTGGGCCCCACCCCGACCACGACATAGGCATCTGGGTGGGCGCCTACGGGCCGAGGATGCTCGGTCTCATCGGACGCCTCGCTGACGGCTGGGTGCCTTCCCACGGCTATTCGCCACCGGAACGACTACCCGAGATGCAACGCAGGATAGACGAAGGCGCCGAAAGAGCAAACAGAAAACCAAGGGACATCCGCCGAGCCTACAACCTCTCCGGCAGAATCGGAAAAGAGGGCGACAGCCCCCTTGACGGCCCGCCGTCGAAATGGATCGAGACGCTCTCCGGCTTCGCCCTAGAACAAGGCATGGACACCTTCATATTCTGGCCTTCCGACGACCACGAACTGCAGACCGAAACCTTCGCCAACGAGGTTGTCCCCGCCGTCCGCGAAACGGTCCGAAAAGGACGAATGTAGCCGCCACCCCCCTAGTGGGGGCGGGTTTGAAACCCGCCCAATCCGCAAACCACGGGCCCGGGCGTGCTGCTAGACTGCCCCTGGCAGTCTAGCCCGAGGAGGCGCAATGGGAAAGAAGGCGCATCGAAAGGCGGCACGCCGGCGCGCGATCCTGGTCGCCGGGGCGTACCTGATGAGCAAGAAGAGCCAGCACAGCATCCTTAGCTTCTTCAGCGTGGGCAGCATCCTCAGCGCGGGTTCCATACTCAGCATCGGGAGCGCGGGCTCCATCTTGAGCGTAGGCAGCGTGGGGAGCATCTTGAGCATCGGTAGCTCGGGTTCGATCCTGAGCATCGGTAGCGCCGGTTCGATCCTCGGCCTCGGCACCGCGGGACACAACCCCTTCCGGGAGCAAGAGGAAGACGAGGAAGGCTCCTAGAAACGGACGCGCGGTTCTATATAGAGGAACTCAACCCGGCCTCCGTCGTCGCCGTCGCCAGGCTCGGGGCGCGGGTGGAGCTGGGCGCGGAGGCAAGGGAGCGCGTGCTCGCCTCGCGCGGGCGCGTCGAGGCCATGATCGAAGGCTCTCTGCCAGTCTACGGGGTGACGACAGGCTTCGGGGCTCTGGCGAACACGAGGATAGCGGCGGACCACCGGCTGGAGCTCCAGAGATCCCTGCTGCGCAGCCACGCCGCCGGCATGGGGTCCTTCCTTCTGCCCGAGGTCGTACGAGCCATGATGGCGATAAGGGCCAGGACACTCGCGGCCGGCTACTCCGGCGTCCGCCCCGAGCTCGTCGAC
This sequence comes from Actinomycetota bacterium, assembly GCA_046734875.1. Lineage (GTDB taxonomy): Bacteria > Actinomycetota > Rubrobacteria > Rubrobacterales > Rubrobacteraceae > Rubrobacter_D. Next base: position 6,336 of record JBKPSF010000238.1, read on the forward strand.
GCGTTGATGGCGTTTCTGAACGTCGGGCTGACCCCTGCCGTTCCCGAGCACGGCTCCATGGGGGCCAGCGGGGATCTCGCGCCCCTCGCCCACATCGGGCTGTGCCTGATCGGGGAGGGCCTGATGCTTCGAGACGGTGAACCCATCCCGGCCAGTGATGCCCTGCACGACGCCGGCATCGAACCCTTCCAGCTCGCCACGAAGGAAGGCTTATCCCTGATCAACGGCACCGACGGCATGCTGGCGATGCTGCTTCTGGCGCTGGAAGACCTGACGATCTTGCTAAAGACGGCCGACGTCACGGCGGCGATGTCCGTGGAGGCGCTCTTCGGCACCGACAGGGTGTTCCGCAAGGATCTCCACCTCCTGCGCCCGTACCCGGGCCAGCTCGCGAGCGCCAGCAACATCGCGAAAATACTCTCGGGGAGCCCCATCGTAGCCTCCCACCGCGACTCGACGCATCTCGTTCAGGACGCTTACTCGTTGCGCTGCGCCCCCCAGGTCTACGGTGCCGCGCGGGATACCCTGGATCACGCCCGGCGCGTCGCGGCGCGCGAGCTCGACTCTGTTACGGACAACCCGATAGTCCTGCCCGACGGGCGGGTCGAGAGCGCTGGCAACTTCCACGGGGAGCCGCTCGCGTTCGTGCTCGACTTCCTCGCCATCGCCGCCTCGGAGGTCGGCGCCATCACCGAGCGCAGGATCGACCGCATGCTCGACCCGAAGCGCTCAGAGGGCCTGCCCGCCTTCCTAAGCCCGCGGGCGGGCGTCAACTCAGGGTTCATGATCCCGCACTACACGGCAGCCGCCCTGGCCGAGGAGAACCGTCGCCTCGCGAACCCAGCCAGCACCGGCTCCCTCCCCACCTCGGCCATGCAGGAGGACCACAACTCGATGGGATGGAGCGCCGGCATCAAACTGCGCCGGCTCATCGAAAACGTCTCCCGCATTCTGGCCATCGAGGCAGTTTGCGCTGGCCAGGGCCTCGACCTGCGCAGGCCCCTGACACCGGGCCTGGTAACCGGTGCCGTCCTGGAGCGCATGAGGGAGCAGATCCCCTTTATCGACGCCGACACCTTTATGGCCCCGCACCTCGAAGCGGCCGAAGCGATGGTGAGATCCGGAGCCCTGGTCGCGGCCGCGGAAGAAGCCGCCGGTCCCTTGCAATAGCGCATCGGCCGTAGTAAGGCCGTCGGCATCGCGCCGTGAGGCGGCGGGAGTATACTGAAAATTCGGCTACAAGCTAAAGGAGAACTGGCGATGAACCTCGACGAAGCGGCCGTCGGGCGCTTGCTGCGGATGGAAGAAGTGATCCCCGCGATGGAGCGGGCCCTCGCGGATTTTTCGGGCGGCAAGGTCGTGCAGCCCGTGCGGACGATGCTCCCCGTCGAGGAGCACGAGGGCTTCCTCGGCCTCATGCCCGCCTACACCGGCACGGCCCTCGGTACGAAGCTCGTGGCGTTCTACCCCAAGAACGTCGGCGTGCCCACGCACCACGCGACGATCCTGCTCTTCGAGCCCGAAACGGGAGAGCCGCTCGCCACCATGGACGGGCGTTTGATCACCGAGGTCCGCACAGCGGCGGTCTCCGCTGTCGCCACGAAACACCTGGCCAGGCCCGAAGCTTCGGTGCTCGCGATCATCGGCTCCGGGGTGCAGGCGCGCAGCCACCTGGAGGCGCTCGGGCTGGTGCGCGACTTCGCGGAGGTCAGGGTGTGGAGCCCCCGCCACGCGGAGGCTTTCGCGAATGAACACAACGTAGATGCCGCCGCCTCGGCGGAGGAGGCCGTGCGGGGTGCGGACGTGGTAGTCACCGCCACCACCTCGTCGACCCCGGTGCTACGCGGGGAGTGGCTCTCGCCGGGGGTGCACATCAACGCCGTTGGCGCGCCGCGCCCCGACTGGCGGGAGCTCGACGACGGGGTGCTCGAGTGGGCACAGTTGTACGTGGACTCGCGGGAGGCGGCCCAGAAAGAGTCAGGGGACGTGTTGGCCGCTGGAGAAGTGTTCGCCGAGATCGGCGAGGTCGCGGCCGGCACCAGACCGGGCCGCCAGAGTCCGGAGGAAGTCACCTTGTTCAAGTCGCTCGGCCTGGCCGTAGAAGATGTCGCCACCGCTGAGCTGGTCTACCGGAAGGCCAGGTAGGGCGCTTCGCGAAGCGTCCAGAAAACGCATCGATTCTTCCGGATCGGATACCATAACGTCGGCGACCGCAACTCGGCTATCACGAGGAGGACGAGTGACCACGGAGAAAAGCACCCGGATTCCCGAAAGCCACCTGCACCTTCTGGAGAGCACCGCCCTCGCCCACATCGCGACCGTGGGGCCGCGCGGCGAACCCCAGAGCAGCCCCGTATGGTTCGGTTGGGACGGCGAGTACGTCAAGTTCAGCCACACCAAGACGCGCCAGAAGTACAGGAATTTGAAACGCGAGCCGCGCCTGGCGCTCTCCATCGTCGACCCGGAGAACCCGTTGCGCTACCTGGAGATCCGGGGCGTCGTAGAGCGCATTGAGGAAGACTACGACCTGGACTTTATTAATTCGATGTCCGAAAAGTATCTCGGGAAAGACAGGTATCCCAACCACCGTCCTGGCGTCGTGGTCTTTGTCAGGCCCGAGCACACGACCAAGAAGGACAGGTAGGGGACCTGGCCGACGGGGAGACACCCTCAGGAGCGGGCGCGCTCCGCCGGGCGCTGGCCTACCTGCGCTCCTACAAGCGGGAGAGCGGGGCGGCCATCGTGTCGCTGCTCCTGGTTTCGGCGGCGAATCTGGCGACGCCCGTCCTGATCGGACGCGCCATCGACGACGGCGTGGGACCGCGACGCCTGGACATTATCTTTGCCGTGGTCGGTGGGCTGGTCGGGCTCGCGCTGGCGCGGGGCCTGTTTACGTTCTTGCAGGGATATCTCGCCGAGAGGGCCTCACAGGGGGTCGCCTACGATTTGCGGGACGCGCTCTTCGAGAGGATAGAGCGGCTCTCTTTTTCGTACTACGACAGGGTGCAGACCGGCCAGCTCGTCACACGTTTGACCAGCGATGTGGAGCAGATCCGGAGTTTCGCGGGCTCCGGCGTCGTCCAGCTCGCCAACGCCGTCGTCATGCTCGTCGGCGCGACGGCGTTGCTCCTCTACCTCGACTGGCAACTCGCCCTGATCGCGCTCTCCATAGTGCCCGTTATCGCGCTGTTGCTGGTGCGGTTTATCGGGAAAATCAGGCCGCTCTTCAGGGAGGTCCAGCAGACGCTCGGGCACCTGAACACGGTGCTGCAGGAGGACCTCGCTGGGGTGCGTGTGATCCGGGCCTTCGCCCGGGAGGACTACGAGACGGGCCGCTACACGTCCGTAAACGACGAGCTTCTGGACAAGAACCTCACCACCGTGCGTGTGTTCTCCAACAACTTTCCCTTCGTGTTCCTGTTCGCCAACCTGGGGACGCTGGCTATCATCTGGTTCGGTGGGTGGCAGGTGATAGGGGGAAGGCTCTCGGTCGGGGATCTCGTCGCCTTCAACACTCTGCTCGGTTTCATGCTCTTCCCGATCCTGACGATAGGGTTTCTCTCTGCGAGCATCTCGCGCGCCGGGGCCTCCTCCCAGCGGGTCTTCGACGTGCTCGACGCCCCGCTTGACGTTACGGACGCCCCTGACGCCTCCCCCCTACCGCCCCTCTCCTGCCGGGTGGAGTTCGACGACGTGGCGTTCCGCTACCCCGGCAGCGACCGCGAGGTATTCGGCGAGATCTCGTTCTCGGCGAGGCCAGGCCAGACGGTCGCCATCCTCGGGACCACGGGCTCGGGCAAGTCCACGCTGGTCAACCTGATCCCACGCTTCTACGACGTTACCGATGGGGCCGTCAGGCTCGACGGCCACGACGTGCGCGACGTGACGCTCTCGTCTCTGAGGTCCCAGATAGGGATTGTCCTGCAGGAGACGCGCCTCTCCTCCGGCACCGTGCGCGACAACATCGCCTTCGGCAAGCCCGACGCTACCGACGAGGAGGTCGTGGCCGCTGCCGAGGCAGCCCAGGCCGACAGGTTTATCAGGGGCCTTGCCGACGGCTACGACACCGTCGTCGGCGAGCGGGGCATCGGGCTCTCCGGCGGCCAGCGGCAGCGGGTAGCCATAGCAAGAGCGCTGCTTATCGACCCGCGCCTGCTCATCCTCGACGACAGCACTTCGGCCGTGGACGCCGAGACGGAGGCCGCCATTCAGGAGACGTTGGACCGGCTCATGCGCGAGCAGCACCGCACGGTCTTCGTCATCGCCCAGAGGGTCTCTACGGTGCGGGATGCGGACCTGATCCTGGTCCTCGACGAGGGCCGCATAGCCGCCCGCGGTACCCACGAGGAACTGCTCGAAGAGAGCGAACTTTACAACGAGATCCTCGGCTCCCAGCTCCTCTCCCCCACGGACGCCGCCGCATGAACGGAGGGGAGCGAGCGTGAACAACCGTGTAATCGGCGTGAAGAGGAGAGAAACATGAGCGACTCCTTCGACAACGAGATCCTGGACCTCCTCGTCGAGACCCGCGAGGTGTACATCGAGACCCGTCGTGATGGTGACTCGCCCGTGCACCGCACCATCATCTGGGTAGTGATAGTAGACGGCGAGGTCTTCGTGAGATCCGTGCGCGGCGAGAACGGCCGCTGGTACCGGGAGATCTCCTCCAACCCGGAAGCCGCGCTGCACGCGGACGGCAAACGCATCCCGATGCGCGCCACCCCCGCCACGGAAGAGAGGACGGTAGGTGCGGTGAGCGAAGCGTACAGGAAGAAGTACGGGAAGACTTCGCCGGGCTCGACCGCGTCGATGGTGCGTCCCGAGGTGCTGCCCACGACGCTGAAACTCTCGCCGGCCTAGGGGACGTTCATGCCCAGGTTCGTGATCCAGGAGCACTACGCCAGGAGCCACCACTTCGACCTGCGGCTCGAACATGATGGCGTCCTCGTCTCCTGGGCCGTACCCAGGGGCATGCCGACCGATACAAAGAAGAACCGCCTCGCCATGCGCGTCGAAGACCACGACCTTTCTCACCTGGAGGTCGTTGACGAGACGCCGGTAGATGGGGTTCCGGGAGCAATAGCGAAAAGCATCTGGGACAGCGGCGATTACGAGGCCGAGCAGTTCGACGACGAGATGGTGATCGTCGCCCTACGCGGAGAGCAGCTACGAGGCAGGTACGCCATCTTCCGGGCTGGCAGGAACTGGCTCGTGCACTTGATGAAGGAGGAGTGAGATCCGGGGCATCGAGTCCATAGCCCGCGCGCCGCAGGAGCGCGCCGAGGACAGGGGCGCTACTACCCGGCGCCTGCTCGGGGAGCTCCGTCCATACGGCGGCAAGCTCCTCATCGTCCTCGCCCTCGTCGTACTCGGCGCCGCTGCCCAGGCCGGAGGGCCGTGGCTCATAGGACGCGCCATAGACCGCTACATCCTGCCCGGCGATTTCGCCGGCCTCACCCGGATAATGTACTTGCTCTTCGGCGTCTACGTCGTTGGGGCTATCGCCTCGCGCGGCCAGGTCTACCAGGTGGGCTCCATCGGACAGAGCCTTCTGGCCTCGATGCGGGCCAGGATCTTCGACCGCCTCCAGCACCTGCCCCTGCGCTACTTCGACCGCAGGCCCGTTGGCGACCTGATGAGCCGGGTTACCAACGACGTGGATACCCTCAACCAGCTCTTCTCCCAGGGACTCACGCAGCTTCTGGGCTCGCTTTTCAGCCTCATCGGAATCGTCATCGCTATGCTCTTCCTCGACTGGAACCTCGCGTTGGCGTGCTTCACGATCATCCCGATCATGCTCCTCCTTACCTCGTTTTTCGCCCGCCGCGCCCGGCACGCCTTCAGGCTGACGCGCGAGACGGTCGGGGACGTGACTGCTGGCGCACAGGAGGACATCACCGGGGTGAGGGAGGCGCAAGCATTCAACAGGACAGAGGAGAACATCGCCCGCTTCAGGCGGCGCAACGCGGCCAACCGCAACGCCAACGTGCAGGCTGTGGCGATCACCTCCGCGTTCGCCCCGGCAATAGACGTGCTCTCGGCGCTTGCGACGGCGCTGGTCATCGGCTACGGCGGCTATCTGGTCTTTGACGGATCTCTCTCCGTCGGCGTGCTTACGGCGTTCCTGATCTACGTCCAGCAGTTCTTCCGCCCCATCCAACTGGCCTCCCAGGTTTACACCCAGGCGCAGGCAGCGGTCGCCGGCGCGGAACGCATCTACAACATCCTGGACGAAGAGCCGGAACCGGAAGACCCGCCGTACGCGAGGAAACTCGGTCCGGCCAGGGGCCGCATCTCCTTCGAGCACGTAACTTTTGCCTACGATCCGGGCCGTCCCGTGCTGCATGACATAAGCTTCGTTGTCGAGCCTGGCCAGACGGTCGCCCTCGTCGGCCCGACGGGGGCCGGGAAAACGACGATAGCAAGCCTCATACCACGCTTCTACGACGCCACCGAAGGAACGGTCAGCATAGACGGTCGGGACGTCAGGGAGATGGCCCGCCAGAACCTGCGGGCGAACATCGGGATCGTGCTCCAGGAACCCTTCCTGTTCTCGGGCACCATCGCCGAGAACATCGGCTACGGCCGCTCTGGCGATCCCGCGGAGGCGACCCGCGAGGAGGTCGAGGCCGCGGCCCGCGTTGTCAACGCCCATGGCTTTATCCTGGACCTGCCCGACGGCTACGACACCGTGCTGGGCGAGGGCGGAGGCGCGCTCAGCCAGGGGCAACGCCAGCTACTCTCTTTCGCCAGGGCGGTCTTGACCGATCCGCGCATCCTCATCCTCGACGAGGCCACGAGCAACATAGACACGCGCACGGAGGCGACGATCCAGCGCGCCCTCGCGACGCTCCTCGAAGGCAGGACCAGCGTCGTCATCGCCCACCGCCTGAGCACCATCAGAAACGCCGACCTCATCCTTGTAGTACAGGACGGTAAGATCGAAGAGCGCGGCACCCATGCAGCGCTCTTCGAGAAGAACGGACTCTACGCTGACCTCTACCGCCGCCAGTTCCGCGAACCCGTACCCACAGGCAGAAGAGGTTAGAGCGGTTCGCGAGGTAGACCGCATTAGAGCTTTGGGATGCATCTGGCGTCGCCGCGTGGCATCCTGTCCGGTGGAATGGAACGATAAGGAGGAAAACACTATGTCGGCGGAAGCGAACAAGGCCATTGGGGACATGACCCATGAGGAGGCTATGGAGGCGTTGCCCAGGCTACGCGAAGAGGCGTCCAGGGCCAACGCGAGGGTTCACGAGGCCATGGAGCGAGTAGCCTCAACCGAAGACGTACCCACCCACGTCGACGTACACGGGGATCACCTGGTGGTAAGCGTCAGGGGTAGAGAGCTGTCGATGACGTTCTTGAGCGATCTACGCATCCCCTTGGAGCACGTGCAGGGCGTTGAAGCGGACCCGGAGATCGAGCACACGCTGTGGAGGGGATGGCGGGTACCCGGGGTCCACCTGCCTGGCGTCCGCTTCTACGACGTACACGGTCACCGAGACAAGACCATCGTGATCCACCTCAAAGACGAAACCTACGACCGGTTGATCGTGGAAGTCCAGGATCCGGCCGAGGTCGTCGCGAAGATCAACGACGCGCTCGATGCGGCGCGAAGCTCCTGATGGACTCCAGAGCTCTCTCTCCGCGTTATCGAGCGGATTAGAAAAGTAGTAAGGACCGGGGCCATCGCGCCCCGGTCCCTGGAAGACCATGATGCTCTTCCCCGATGCCAAGCAGGGCCTTCGAGAGATCGTCGAAGGGGTAAGAGACGCCGTCGCTGAGCTTGTCCGCTCCGTCACCGTGTTCTATGTCAGGCCCGTGAGCGCCGCCTTCGTTGCGATCCACTAAGCGTCGCCGGGCTCGGGCCCTCTCGCGCGAGCTCGTGCCCATTGGCGCACGCTGCGCACCCAGGTCGGGTGGAGGATCACCGGCGTCGAGGACTATGTCCTCCTCGCCGCGCACAAGCTCGATATTCCGGATGTAGAAGCATTCGGCGGGCTCGAAGCCGCGTGGTGTCCTCGCGCTTGAACGTCGTGGAACCGGCGCTCTCCACGTCAACGTCCAACTCCACGCGAACCTCCACGGCCTCTCTTGCCTGCCACATATATCTACAGCGTGACCTTCTTGCGGTAGCCGGTGAATGCGACCGATGGGCAAAGTGCCCGCCGAAAGGGTCGGCGCCGGGCAGCAGGTGGCAATCCGAGCGACTCCTTCGTAAGCGACGTGCCGCTCGGCAAGTGACCGAAGGACGCGCCGGCCCTGAGCGAGTGGCTGCGCGGTTCGCGAAGCGGACCGCTCTAGAGGCGTGGGCGGATGCGCCTTGCGCCGTAGTAGCCCTGGATGTACTTCATCTTCGAGTTGACGACCCTGTGGAAGTAGGCGGAGGCGTGCAGGACGTACCCGTTGCCGCTGTACATGCCCACGTGGGTTATGGGTTGGCTGTAGCCGTACTCTTTGAAGAAGACCAGGTCCCCGTGTTTGAGGTTGCGTTTCGATTTCACCTTGTGCCCGTATTGAAACTGCACGACCGGGGAGTCTTCCACGTACTTGAAGTGCCTGAGGACTATCTTGGTGAAACAGGAGCAGTCCTCCGTCACGTATGCTTCGCAGGTGGCCGGGGGCGAGGGGCTGTAGGGGGTGCCGATGTGCCACCTACCGCGCCGGACCAGGCGCCGTCCCTTGACGCGGCCCTCCCGGCTCGAGGCGCTGAAGTTGCCGCCGTCCAAAGTAACCCCAGGGCTCAACTTTCCGCCGTCTTCCGGGGCGAGATCGTTGGGAGGCGGGGTGGTGATGCCCCTGACGAGCGCGACGGCGTCGGCCACGGCAACGCCAGAACCGCGGGAGGAGACACGCACGGCGTAGTAATCGCCCGCCTTCATGTGGTAGGTGCCGAGCTGGACCCAGTAGCCGCCGTCCTTTTTCTGGTTCACCGTGGTCCACTTCGTCCCCGAGGAGGTCCTCACACCGAAACGGGCGGCCGTGCTGTTGGTCTCTTTCGAGGGCCACCAGGCGTAGATGGCGTAGTCGTTCGTCGTCGGGACCTGCAGCTTGAAGCGAGCGTCCCCGGCGCCCGCACCCGCTGTGGCGTAGGAGCCGCCATGGGCCAGGCCGTCGGTAGAGCCGCTCTTCCACCCCGAAGCGTCGAAGCGCCGGCCAGAAGTCTCGTCCACCGCCCGGGAGTAGTCGGGGAGCCGGTCTTCTTCGGCAAGGTCTCGTCGCACCGCCTCGAGTTTGGACCGGGAGGCCCCGGTGACGGTCCCCTGCGAAACCCGGGTGGCGCTTGCCTGGAATGCTGCTGAATCATCGCCAGTCGTCTGGGCCCCCGCCGAAATCGTGGCGGCAAGCACGAGAAACACCGCCAGCCCGGCGGCCGCAAAGACGATCCGGATCTCAACCATTATTTCCCCCTCGAAGGCGTCCGAACGTTGACGTATTAGTATAAAAGAAGTCTACGATTACCGTAAGGGTTGTTACAAAATCGTAACAGACCACGTTGGGGCGGCGGTGGGATTGGCGACCACCAATCTGGTCTCAAGTTTCACCCGGCCGAATCATTGGTCGGGCCGGTGCTAAGATGGTTCGGGGTCCAGAAGGGTCTTTGAGAGGAGAGCCATGGCGCAGACGACGGGAATACATCACGTAACCGCCATCTCCGGTGGGCCGCAGCGCAACGTGGACTTCTACGCCGGCGTCCTCGGGCTCAGGCTGGTCAAGAAGACGGTCAACTTCGACGATCCCGAGACGTACCATCTCTACTACGGCGACGGAGGTGGAAACCCAGGCACGATCATGACCTTCTTCCCTTGGGCGCACGCGCCGGGCGGACGCATAGGTGCTGGCCAGCTCGTCGTCACTTCCTTCTCCATCCCGGTAGCCTCCCTGGGTTTCTGGACGGAGCGCATGATCGCGGAGGGCGTACGCTTCGAGAAGCCGCGCGACCGCTTCGGGGACACCGTCCTCACCTTCGAGGACCCCGACCGCCTGCGCATCGAGCTCGTCGCCGCGGAAGACGGACGTCCCGGATGGGACGGGGGCACCGTCCCGGCCGAGCACTCCGTCAGGGGCTTTCACCACACTGCCCTCGCCGTCGAGGCCACCGAGAGCACGGTGAAGTTGATGACAGGGACGCTCGGTTTCAGGCAGACCGAAGAGACGGATGGCAGGGTAAGGCTCTCGGCGGGCGAGGGAGGCCCGGGGAACACAGTGGACGTCATCGGGGCTTCCGGCTTCCCGCGCGGGAGCATGGGCGTTGGGACGGTCCACCACATAGCCTTTCGGGTCCCTGATGAGGAGACCCAGCTCGCCCTGCGGGAGGAGATCTCCGCCCTCGGGTTCAACGTGACGCCCGTCCTCGACAGGAACTACTTCCGCTCCATCTACTTCCGCGAACCCGGCGGCGTCCTCTTCGAGATCGCCACCGACCCGCCTGGCTTCGCCGTGGACGAAGATGAAGCAGAGCTAGGCACGCACCTCAAGCTCCCGCCCTGGCTGGAGACCCGACGCGACCGCCTCGAAGAGGTCCTACCACCGCTGCAGGTTCCTGCCGGAGAGAGCGCGTGAACCCCGACCTCGGATTCGTCCACCGCTACCTGCCAGGCGATGATGATTCTGGTCCGACGCTCTTGCTCTTGCACGGCACGGGCGGGAGTGAGGAGGACCTGATCCCACTCGCGCAGGACCTCGCCCCCGGTGCCGCCATCCTCTCACCCCGCGGCAAGGTCTCCGAGTACGGCGCCGCCCGCTTCTTCCGCCGCCTCGCCGAGGGCATCTTCGACCAGGAAGACCTCATCTTCCGCACCCACGAACTGGCCGAGTTCATCGAAGCCGCCGCAGAAGAATATGGTTTCGACTCATCGAAGGTTGTGGCCATCGGCTACTCCAACGGGGCAAACATAGCGGCGAGCACCATCTTGCTCTACCCCGGTCTCTTGCGGGCTGCCGTCCTGTTCAGGGCGATGGTCCCGTTCGAGCCGGAGCTCACGCCCGACCTCTCAGGCATGCCCATCTTTATGGCCGCGGGGCGGATGGACCGCATGATCCCACCCGACAACACAGGGCGCCTCGCGGACATCCTCGCCGAAGCCGGCGCCGAGGTAGACCTCCGCTGGCGCAACGTCGGCCACCCCCTGACCTACGAGGAGGTAGGCGAGGCGAAGGAATGGCTATCGGGGACGTTAACGGCGCTTTCAGAAGCCGAGCACGAAGGTTAGAAAGCACCTACCCAAACGGCCAGGTTGCCGGGGGTGTTAGAATTTTCTTGGAGCGTCCGCAGGGATTTGCGGGCGCGATTTGAGGGGCGCAGCAACCATTTAACAATCGCATTTTGAAGGGCGGATAATATGGCGAAGCCGGTGATTCTGGCGGTTGACGACGACCCGCAGGTTTTGCGGGCCGTGGAGCGGGACCTCAGGCGCCGGTACGCGCGCGAGTACAGGGTACTGCGCGCGGACTCGGGGGAATCGGCCCTCGATACTTTGGGCAAGCTGAAGCTGCGGGGCGATCCCGTGGCGTTGTTTCTTGTGGATCAGCGGATGCCGAGGATGACGGGCGTGGAGTTTCTGGAGGAGGCCATCGAGCGCTTCCCTGACGCCAAGCGGGCCTTGCTAACGGCCTACTCGGACACCGAGGCGGCGATACGCGCGATCAACGAGATCGGCCTGGACTACTACCTCCAGAAGCCGTGGGACCCGCCGGACCAGAACCTCTATCCCAACCTCGACGACATGCTTGGCGACTGGCGGGCTGATTACAGGCCGCCTTTCGAGGGCCTCAAGGTCGTCGGGGACCGCTGGTCGCCAGACTCGCACCGCACGCGCGACTTTCTGGCCCGCAACCGCGTGCCCTACCGCTGGCTCGATGTCGAGGGCTCGAAAGAAGCCGGTGAGATCCTCGAGAACGCCGACCACGGGGCTCCGAAGCTGCCGCTCGTGGTCTACGAGGACGGCTCTCTTGCAGAAGCGCCCGAGAACCGGGAGATAGCGGAGAAGATCGGGCTCCAGACCCGCGCCGAACAGCAGTTCTACGATCTGGTGATCGTCGGCGGTGGTCCGTCGGGGCTGGCCGCCGCCGTCTACGGGGCGTCGGAAGGCTTGAAAACGGTGCTGGTGGAGCGGGAGGCTCCCGGAGGTCAAGCCGGCACCAGCAGCCGCATCGAGAACTACCTCGGTTTCCCTGCAGGACTTTCGGGCGGGGATCTCGCGCGCAGGGCTGTGGACCAGGCGCGGCGCTTCGAGGTCGAGATCCTGACGCCGCAGGAGGTTTCGGCCGTGCGCGTCGAGGACCCCTACCGCATCGTGACGCTTTCGGACGGGACGGAGATCTCGTGCTACACCCTGATCATCACCACGGGCGTCTCCTACCGCAAGCTGGACGCGCCCGGCGTCGAGCGTCTGACGGGCCGCGGCATCTACTACGGCGCCGCCCAGACAGAGGCCTTCTCGTGCAAGGACGAGGACGTTTACATCGTCGGCGGCGCCAACTCGGCGGGACAAGCCGCGATGTTCTTCTCCAGTCAGGCAAGAAACGTGTACCTGCTCTGCAGGGGCGACGACCTCGGGAAGAGCATGTCGGATTATCTGGTGCGCCAGATCGAAGCCAAAGACAACATCCACGTGCGACTAGGCACAAGCGTCGCCTCCGTCGAAGGCGACGACCACCTGGAAAACATAACCATAAAGGATTCGGCGAAGAGCGAGACGGTCCCGGCGCACTCGCTGTTCATCTTTATAGGGGCGGCGCCGAAGACGGAGTGGCTGGGCGGCATCGTAGAACGCGACGAACGGGGGTTTATTCTTTCGGGGCCGGACCTGATGTTGGACGGGAAACGTCCGAAGGGCTGGCGACCCGACCGTGACCCGTTCTTGCTGGAGACTAGCGTGCCGGGGATCTTCGTCGCCGGGGACGTGAGGCATGGTTCGGTCAAGCGCTGCGCTTCGGCGGTCGGGGAAGGTTCTATTGCCGTGCAGTTCGTCCACCAGTACATGAGGGAGATCTGATGAAGGGGGCCGAGGCAGCGCGGGCGGTCGACTGTCTGCGCACCGTGCCCCTCTTCGGGAACCTGCCCGACGACAAGCTGGCCTGGATCTCCGAGCACGCCAACAAGGTGCGCGTGCAAGCGGGCGGAGTGATAGCCCGCCAGGGCGATCCGCCAGACGGTTTCTACGTCGTGATGGAGGGAGAGACGGAGTGGACCCGCAGGGTCGGACAAGAGGACGTATTCGTCGTGACGCTCGGGGAGGGCTCCATCTTCGCCGAGCTGATCATGGTCCTCGACGCGCCGTATCCAACGACCGGGCATGCCGTCACGGACGTCGGGCTTCTCAAGCTCGACGCCGAATCCTTCTGGGAGATGCTGAGGATCTGCCCCGAGGTCCTACGCGGCATCCTCGCCACCTTCGTGGAGCGGGCCGAGCTGCACGAATCCGTCTCCCAGCGGCATAAGAAGCTGATCTCGCTCGGAACCATGGCTGCCGGCCTGGCCCACGAACTGAACAACCCGGTCGCCGCCATAAACCGTAACGCCACCGAGGCCCGCGGGGCTTTCAGGGAGGCGTCCGAGAAGGCCGCGGAGCTTGGTAGCCTCTCCCTCGACGACGAACAGCGGGCCTTCGTCGCCGGGCTGCCCAAGGAGGTGGTGCGGAGATCGGGGGGTGCTGGCTCGTTGGACGCCCTGGATCTAAGCGATCTGGAGGAGGATCTTGCCATCTGGATGGAAGATCGCGGCGTCGAGGAAGCGTGGGAGGTCTCTCCCACCCTGGCCGGCACGGGGCTCGACACGTCGTGGCTCGATAGCATCGCGGAGCGCCTGCCAGGGGAGGCGTTGGCTGTGGTGCTCGGCTGGCTTGGGGCCACGGTGGCCGGGGATGAGTTGCTGCGGGAGATCGAAGGCGGTTCGGCACGCATCTCGGAGCTCGTGGGGGCGGTCAAAACGTACACCCACATGGACAAAGCCGCGTCCAGAGAGGTAGATATCAACGCAGGGTTGAAGAGCACCCTGATCATGCTCGGACACAAGCTGAAGAAGGGGGACGTGAAGGTCGTCCGCGACTTCGAGAACGACCTCCCGCGCGTGTGCGGCTACGCCGGCGAGCTCAATCAGGTGTGGACGAACCTTCTGGATAACGCCATAGACGCCGTAGAAGGCCACGGCCGCATAACCGTCCGCACGGCGCGGGAGAACGGGACGGTGCTCGTAGAGATAGCCGACGACGGCCCCGGCATCCCCGACGACGTGAGAGATAGGATCTTTGAACCCTTCTACACCACGAAAGACGTAGGACACGGAACCGGGCTCGGCCTCGACATCTCCCACCGCGTGGTCGTCGAAGACCACAATGGCGACATCCGCGTCCTCTCGAAACCGGGCGAAACCCGCTTCCAGGTGCGGCTCCCAATCCTCCCGGAGGACCGCTCGTGACGACCTTCGACGAACTGCGCCGCATACCCCTCTTCGAAGACCTCCCGGAGGAGGCAATGCGGGACGTGGCAGAGCAGGGTCTGGAGAAGTTCGTACCTGCGGGCGAGGTAAACGGAAGAGAAGGAGAGACCGTCGAGCACCTCTACGTCATTCTGGAGGGCGAACTCAGGATGGAGGCCGGCGCGTGATGCGCCCGCTGCAGGATGAGAGGACGGAGCAAAGTTTCACGCCCGAGCAGGTCGAGGCACTCATGCCTTATGGCAGGGAGCTGAGCTTGCTGACAGGCGACTTCCTCTTCGACGAGACTGCCGTCGTGGACAGCTTCTACGTCGTTCTCGAAGGGGAAGTAAACATCTCGCGCCTCGACGGCGCGGAGGAGATCCCGCTTCAAACCCACAGTGCCGGAGAGTTCACCGGCGGGCTCGCGGTTCTCACGGGGAAGACCTCGATCCACAGGGCGCGGGCTACGAAGCCGAGCCGCGTCCTGGTGATCGACTCCGAGGTCTTCAGGCACGTGGCGGTCGAGCTACCAGACGCCGCCGACGTCTTTATCTCCGGCCTGGCCAGGCGCATGCGCTACACGCAGCGCGCCTTCCGCCAGCAGGAGAAGTTGGCCGCGCTGGGTAGGCTCTCGGCGGGCCTGACCCACGAGCTGAACAACCCGGCCGCGGCCGCAAGACGCGCCTCAGAAGAACTCGCCTCCGCCATACTAGAAGCCCAGCTCGCCGCCCTAGAACACGATGAACGCTTCTCCCCTGAGGAGCGCCAGGCGCTCGTCGCCATCAGGAATGAGGCGGTCACGGGCACCGTCTCCCTCGACCCGCTCCTCCTCAGCGACGCGGAGGACGAAGTCGCCGAGTGGTCCATCGAGCACGGAATCGACGAGCCGTGGGACCTTGCGCCGACGCTGGCGCTGGCCGGCATCGGCGCCGGGCGCCTGGACGAGCTCGCAGGCGTGCTCGGCAGGTCGCTAGAAGGTGGTCTTACGTGGCTGGTAAAGACGGTCGAGCTCGTCGGGCTAGCGGACGAGGTCGCGACGAGCGCCAGTCGCATCTCCGAGCTCGTCGGGGCGATGAAGGACTACACGTTTATGGACAGGGCCGCGGCCGGCGAGGTAGATGTGACGGCGGGCCTAGATAACACGCTGACGATCCTGGGGCACAAGTTGAAGGGCGTCCCTGTGCGGCGGGAGTACGCGGAGGATCTCCCGCGTGTGCAGGGGAACGGCGGCGAGCTGAACCAGGTCTGGACGAACCTCATCGACAACGCCGCTGACGCGGTGGACGGACGCGGTAACATCACCGTGAGGGCGTTTGAAGAGCCGGATCTGGTCGTGGTCGAGGTCGTTGACGACGGACCAGGGATACCGCGTGAGGCGCAACGGCGCATCTTCGAGCCGTTTTACACGACCAAGGAGGTCGGGGCTGGGACCGGGCTCGGCCTCGACGTGGTGCGGCGCATCGTCGTCGCGCACGGTGGCAAGGTCTCGGTCCGGTCGGAGCCTAAAGAGACGAAGTTTACGGTCACGTTGCCTGTAAGTACGAGGCAGAACGGAGGTTGACCCAAGATGAGCAAGACACAGGTATTCGAGGAGATCTGCTCCGAGAAGCGCCAGGTAGACGCGGAGGTCTTGAAGCAGACCATCTCGCTGGCGGTGGAGATCGCGCGCGAGGGCCGCGAGGGGCGCAAGATCGGCACGCTCTTCGTCGTCGGCGACTCCGGCGAGGTAATAAAGCGCTCCAAGCCAATGATATTGGACCCCCTGCACGGCCACCCCGACGAGGACAAACAGATAGACAGCCCCGACATGAGAGAGACGATCAAGGAGCTCGCCCAGCTTGACGGCGCCTTCCTGGTCTCGGGGAAGGGCGTGGTGCTCTCGGCGGCTCGCTACATCGACGCGGCTTCCGACAGCCTGGACCTGCCCCTCGGGCTCGGCAGCCGCCACATGGCAGGCGCATCTATCTCCAGGCAGACGAGCGCCGTCTCCGTTGTCGTCTCGGAGAGCTCGATGGTCAGGATGTTCGACGACGGCGAGCTGGTCTCGGAGATCGTGCCCGAGCTGTGGATGATAGACGGCTACACGAGCCGCATGGACGGCCGTACCTTCACCCGCCGCGACGAAGACATAGCGGTGATCGGCCGTGCCGAATAGGGCCGGGGAAGTCCTGGACTTCTGGTTCGGACAGGAGGGCGACCCCGAATACGGCCAGTTCCGCGAAGTGTGGTTCCGTAACGATCCCGCCTTCGACGCGAACGTAACCGCACGATTCGCCGGCCTCTACGAGAAGGCCGCCGCGGGCGACCTCGACGGCTGGCGCGAAGACGCGGAGGGTTGCCTCGCGCTGGTTATCGTCCTGGATCAGTTCCCCCGCAACATGTTCCGTGGCGACGGGCGTACCCACGCTGAGGATGACAGGGCGCTTGGGGCGTCGAAATACGCCGTCGAGCACGCGCTGGACAGGGAGCTTCCCGCTTTTATGCGGATGTTCTTGTACATGCCCTTCATGCACAGCGAGAGCGTGGAGGACCAGCGCCGCTCGGTGGAGCTCTTCGAGCGGCTTGCCGGCGAGGAGGACGCGCCTGACGTTGTCTCCTACGCCGTGGCGCACAGAGACATAGTCGAGCGGTTCGGGCGGTTCCCGCACAGGAACGAGATCCTGGGCCGCGAGACGACCCAGGAGGAGGCTGTGTTCCTGACGACGGAAGGCTCCTCGTTCTGAGCGAGAGAATACGCTGACGCGCACCCGACGGAGAGGAACGGCGGTTTGGCGAACATAGGCAACCCCCCGTGTGACGTCGGGGTCATACGCTCCAGGAAGGCAGACGCGCCCTGCGTACCGCAGTCTGGGCCCTGGATACTCGCAGCCACCATCATCGGGTCGGCCATGGCCTTTATCGACAGCACCGTGACGAACGTCGCGCTCCCGCAGATACAGGTGCGCCTCGGGGCAACCGCCCTCGACGCGCAGTGGATAGTCGAGTCCTACGCGCTGTTCCTCTCGGCCCTCATCCTCGTCGGAGGTTCGCTCGGGGACCATTACGGGCGCAGGCGCATCTTCACTTTAGGCATCGCGATCTTCACGCTCGCCTCGGTGTGGTGCGGGCTCTCGACGAGCCCGGAAATGCTGGTCGTGGCCCGCGCCGTGCAGGGCGTGGGCGGAGCCCTGCTCGTGCCCGGCTCCCTGGCCATTATCAGCGCCTCCTTCGATGGCGAGGAGCGCGGCAAGGCCATAGGCACCTGGGCCGGTCTCTCCGGCGTGACGACGGCTCTAGGGCCCATCCTTGGCGGTTTCCTCGTGGAGAACGTCTCGTGGCGGGCGGCCTTCCTCATAAACGTGCCGCTGGCCATCGTGGTGCTCCTCATCGCCTTCAGGCACGTCCCGGAGAGCCGCGACCCCGACGCGAGAAAGCTCGACATTCCCGGCGCCGCCCTCGCCACGCTAGGCCTGGGCGGGGTGGTTTACGGTCTGATCTCTTCGGCCGAAGCGGGCTTCGACAACATAAGGGTCATCGTCGCGCTCGTGCTCGGCGTCGGCTCGCTCGTGGCCTTCGTGGTGTGGGAGCGGCGGACGGAGGAGCCGATGATGCCCCTCAGCATGTTCCGGTCCAGGAACTTCTCGGGGGCGAACATACTCACGCTCCTCCTGTACGCGGGGCTCGGCGGGGCATTGTACTTCCTGCCGTTCCTGCTCATACAGGTGCATGAGTACTCGGCGACGGCCGCGGGTGGCTCTTTCTTGCCCTTCACCATAATCACGTTCCTCATGTCCAGATGGGCTGGCGGTTTGATTACGCGCTACGGCGCGCGGCTTCCGCTGACCATCGGTCCCATCGTCGCCGCCGCCGGCTTCGTGCTCTTCGCCTTGCCGGGGACCACAGGCTCCTACTGGACTACCTTCTTCCCCGCCATAGTCGTGCTCGGCCTCGGGATGTCGCTCGTAATAGCGCCGCTCACCACGACGGCGATGAGCTCGGTATCCGGCAGGCACTCGGGCCTCGCCTCCGGCGTCAACAACGCCGTGTCGAGGACGGCGGGCCTGCTCGCCATCCCCATCCTCGGCATCTTCGTGTTCCTCGTCTTCTCGGGCAGCCTCGACGAGCGCGTGCAGAATCTCGATCTCTCCCCCAAAGCGCAGCAACAACTCGAGGCCGAGAAAGTGGACCTAGCCGGGGCCGAGGTTCCTCAGGGCGTCAGCCAGGAGACGGAAAACGAGATCGAGAGCGCAATAGAGCACTCCTTCCTCGACGCGTTCCGGCTGGCGATGTTCATAGCCGCGGGCTCCGCCCTCGCGAGCGCGGTCGCGGCGGCGGTCATAATCGAGGGTAAAGACCGTCCAGCCCCCGCAGAACGGGCCGGCAGGCAAGAAGAAGAGACCGCCGCGGCCTGAGGAGGGTCCCATGAGGAGGTTGATGCGAATGCTGAGGCGAGAGTGTACGCACCTGGACCAGATAGAAGACGTGGAACCAAGCGCCGAAGGGTGCGAGGAATGCCTCCAGATGGGCGACAGCTGGGTGCACCTGAGGGAGTGTCTCATTTGCGGCCACGTCGGGTGTTGCGACAACTCCAAAAATAGGCATGCCACCGGACACTTTCACGCCACGGAGCACCCTTTGATCCAGTCCTTCGAGCCGGGAGAGGATTGGATCTGGTGCTACGTCGACGAGGTAGTATTGGAACCGAGTAAGTAGCAAGGAGCCAGAGGACATACCTGTAAGAGCGCAAGGGAGATAGTGCACGGACTAGAGTTCAGACTCGAGTTCCTGATCGGGCTTCTGGGCGCCGTCGCCCTGCTTGGGCAGCTCGCGAGGATGATAGGCGTCCCCTACCCGATCTTCCTCGTCCTCGGCGGCGTGGGCGTGGGCCTAATACCGGCGTTTCCCAACGTGGAGTTGCCCCCAGAGATCATCTTTCTCGTGTTTATCCCGCCCCTCTTGCTTTCGGCGGCCTTCTCTTCCTCGCCGCGCGACCTGCGCTCGCACGCCCGCCCTATAGGGCTTCTGGCCGTCTGCCTCGTGCTCATCACCACGGGAGCGGTTGCTGTGGCGGCGCACTTCGTGATCGGGCTCCCCTGGGCCGCAGCCTTCGTGCTCGGGGCCGTCGTCGCACCGACGGACCCTGTGGCGGCCGAGGCTACCTTCCGCAGGCTCGGCGTCCCCGACCGCGTGCACACCATCGTCGGCGGCGAGAGCATCATCAACGACGGCACGGCGCTCGTCGCCTACAACATAGCCGTCGCTGCGGTGGTCACAGGAACATTCTCGGTGGCGCAGGCCGGCCTGGAATTCTTGCTGGTCAGCGGCGGTGGGATACTCCTCGGCGCCGTCGTGGCCGTCGTCGTCTCACCACTCTACGGACGCCTGGGGGACCCAACCATCCTGGTGGTATTCACCCTGATACCCGCCTATTTCTCCTACATCGTGGCCGAGAGGCTCGGCGTCTCTGGCATCCTCGCGGTCGTCACCCTGGGCCTGTACGTGGGCTGGCAGGCCCCGAAGCGCTTTACCGCCAGGGCGCGGGTGCAGAGCTACTCCTTCTGGGAGGTACTGACCTTCCTCATGGACTCGCTGTTGTTCATCCTGGTCGGCCTGGAGTTTCCCATCATCCTGAAGGGCATAAGCGATTATTCCATTGCTCAGCTCCTCCTCTACGCTGCGCTCGTGTGCGCGGCCGTGATCTCGTTGCGCCTCCTGTGGTTTTTCCTGGCCCCAAGCTCCGTACCAGCCCTCGACAAACTGCTACGCACCAGGTACCTGAGGGCGCCGTGGCAGGAACGGGTCGTGATGGGCTGGAGCGGGATGCGGGGCGCGGTCTCGCTGGCGGCGGCGCTGGCCATACCTTTGCAGACGCAGGCGGGGGCGGAGTTTCCCTACAGGGACCTCATCATCTTCCTCACCTACGCGGTGATCTTCGCCACGCTCGTCTTCCAGGGGCTTACGCTCCCCCTCCTCATTCTCCGCCTCGGCGTGAAGGACGAGGGACACGGGGCCCGCATGGCCGAGCTGGACGCGCGGGTGAAGGCGACCCACGCGGCGCTGGAGAAGCTCGATGATCTTTGCGACGACGAGAACATACCAGCCAGGAGCCAGGAGCGGCTGCGCGAGATCTACGAGGAGCGCATCCGGCGCTACGAGTCTGGCCTCGAAGCCGGGCGCGTCACGGATGAGTACAGGGAGAGCTCCGAGGCCTGGACCCGCTGGCGCCGCGAGCTCTTCGACGCCGAGCGCGACACCATCGTCACCCTGCGGGACAAAGGGGAGATCAACGCCGACGTCATGCGCCGCGTCGAACGCGATATAGACCTCGAAGAGCTGCGCCAGAGCGGCTGATGCGGAACCCGGTGGGGTGCGCCCGTTCGGAGGGAGTAGGGAAAAGGAGAATCGACAATGCCCACGATGATCGTGCTGGTCAACCTGAAAGCCGGCGTGGCGCCCGAAGAGTACGAACGCTGGCTCGAGGAACGCTACGTCCCCGCAATCCTCGAACTTCCGTCGGTAGACGAGTGGCGCGGACACAGAGCGGGGGGCCTCGTCGAAGCGGGGGGCAAGCCGCCCTACGATTACGTCGTGACGGTCGAGATCAACGGCCTGGAGCAGCTCGGGAAGGATATGGAGAGCGAGAAGGTGCAGACCCTGCTTAGGGAACTCGGCCGGTATGCTGAGGTAACGCAGCTCATGACGGAACGCTTCGTCTAGACAGGAGGAAAACGTGATCCCTAGGGTTCGACATTGCCGCAGCTTGAGATAATCGTCGGCCTTCTGGTGGCGGTGGCGGCACTGGCCACGCTCGCCGTGCGGCTCAAGGTGCCTTACCCGATCCTGCTCGTCATCGGCGGCTCAGCGCTCGGGTTCGTGCCCGGGCTACCCGAGGTAATGCTCGACCCCGACATCGTGTTCCTGCTCTTCTTGCCGCCGCTCTTGTACGTCTCGGCGCTCTTTACCTCGTGGCGCGACTTCAGGACGAACATCAGGGCGATCTCGCTTCTCGCCGTGGGGCTGGTCCTGATGACGACGTTCGTTGTCGCCGCCGTGGTCCACGCCGTCGCGGACCTTCCGTGGGCTGCGGCGTTCGTGCTCGGAGCCATAGTCTCCCCCACGGACGCCATCGCGGCCACCGCGGTCGCCCAGCGCCTCGGGGTCCCCCGACGCATCGTCACGATCCTCGAAGGCGAGAGCCTCGTGAACGACGCTACGGGCATCGTCGCCTACCGCGTCGCCGTGGCCGCCGTCATTACCGGGGCGTTCTCCGTTTGGGAGGCTGGCCTTCAGTTCGTCGTCGGGGCTGCTGGGGGGATCGCCGTCGGCTTCGCGGTCGGCTGGCTGGTCGTCTGGGCGCGCCGCCACGTCTCGGAGGACCCCTCGATACAGAACATTGTCTCGCTGCTCACGCCGTTCGTAGCCTACCTGGCGGCGGAAGAGCTGCCGCACGGTCTGTGGGAGAGGCTCCACGACCTCGTCGGCGTGCCGGCCGATCTGCACTTCTCCGGCGTTCTCGCGGTGGTAACGACGGGTTTGTATCTCGGGCGGAAGGGTCCCTACATAACTTCCTCCGGCACCCGTCTTCAAGGGTTTGCGACGTGGGAGCTTATTACATTCTTGCTGAACGGCATGATCTTTATCCTGATCGGACTCCAACTTGGGAGCCTGGTCGGCGCCCTGGACGAGTACACGCCGGGCCAGCTCGTACGCTACGCCCTCCTGGTAAGCCTGACCGTCGTCCTGGTGCGCGTACTCTGGGTCTTCCCGGCGACGTACCTGCCGCGCAGGCTCAGCCGCCGTCTCAGGGAGCGGGATCCCGCACCTTCGTGGCGGAGCGTCTCGGTGGTGGCCTGGACGGGGATGCGGGGTGTGATCTCGCTGGCCGCCGCCCTGGCCCTGCCCCTGGAGACGGCATCGGGAGATGTGTTCCCCGATCGCGACCTCATCATCTTCCTGACCTTCTGTGTGATCCTGGCGACGCTCGTGGTCCAGGGGCTCTCTCTGCCGGCCGTGATCCGGGCCCTCGGCCTGGAAGACGACGGCTTGGGCGAGAAGGAGGAGACGCACGGACGCATCGGCGTCGCCGAAGCCGCCCTGGAGCGCCTGGAGCAGCTGGAGGACCAGGACTGGGTGCGCGAGGACACCGCGGAGCGCGTGCGCGGTCTCTACAACTACCGCCGCAACCGCTTCGCCGCGCGCTTCGACGGAGACCCCGACGGCGTGGAGGAACGCTCCGCCAACTACCAGCGACTCATGGTCGAGCTTCTCGAAGCGCAGCGCCAGAGGCTCGTCATGATGCGCGACGACGGCAGCATCGGGGACGGGGTCATGCACCGCATAGAACGCGAGCTCGATCTCGAAGAGTCCAGGCTGGAGATCACCTAGATGGCAAAGACAATAACGCGTGATGAGCTGAAGGCGAAGATGGACCGCGGGGACGACTTCACACTCGTCGAGGCGCTCTCCCAGAAGCACTATCAGAGCAGCCATTTGCCCGGCGCGATCAACCTCCCCTATGAGTTCGTCGACGAGGCCGAAAAGGTGTTACCGGACAAACGGGCGGAGATCGTCGTCTACTGCATGAACCCGGATTGCGTGGCCTCGGCGGAGGAGGCGCGCGAGCTCGAGGAGATGGGCTACGAGAGGGTTCTGCACTACGCAGCGGGCAAGCAGGATTGGATCAAGGCCGGCCTCCCCGTCGAGGGCAGGCGTGCCTGAACTGCTCGTAGGCTTCGCGCTTGTCGCCGTCGTGCTGGTGGTCGCTGGCCTGACCTCCGGTTTCGTGGAGCGGGCGCCGCTTTCGTTCCCGATCATCTTCCTCGGCCTCGGCTTCTTGCTCGGCGGCCGTGGCCTCCTGAACCTGGGCCCCGAGAGCGCGCTGCTTGAGACCGTGGCGACGCTAACGCTTGCCATGGTCCTCTGCCTGGAGGCCGTGCGAATCGGCAACATCGGCATGGGCGGCGCCGGGTTCGTGCCCATCCTGTCGCTGGGACCGGGGACGGTCGTGATCGTGGCCGTTATTGCGGTCGGTTCGTTTTTTCTGCTGAACGTCTCGGTGATCGAGGCTTTGCTGCTGGGCACCATCCTGGCCTCGACGGACCCCGTGGTGTTGCGAGACGTGGTCAAGGAGGAGCGCATCCCTGCCTCCGTGAGGCAGGCCCTGAACATCGAGGCCGGCACGAACGACATCGTGGTGCTGCCGACGCTCCTTATCCTCATAGCCCTCGCCAACGACGAGGCGTCTGGCGCGGGCGGGTGGGCGTTTTTGATCTTCGAGGTACTCGTGCTCGGACCCGTGGTGGGCTTCGCCATCGGAGCGGGTGCCGCATACCTCATGAGCAGGGCCGACCGACGTTACGCGGTAAACGAGGTCTACCAGTCGCTCTACGGCGTCGGCATCGTGTTGCTCGCTTACGCGACGGCCACGGCGCTCGGCGGCGACGGTTTTCTGGCCGCCTTCGCGGCCGGGTTCGCGATCGCGGTCTTGAACTTCGACCTGTGCCAGTGCTTCCTGGACTACGGTGAGACGACGAGCGAGATGGCGATGCTGCTCTCGTTTATCCTGTTCGGCGTCGTGATCTCCGACCTCTTCGCCAACGTGCCCATCGTCGCGTCTCTAGTCCTTGCCACGATCGTAATCTTTATCGCCCGCCCGCTGGCGATAGGAATAGTGCTGCGCAAGGCCGCCGTGAGCAACGCGGCGCGGGCGTTTATAGGGTGGTTCGGTCCACGCGGCTTGAACTCCCTCCTGCTGGCACTGCTGGTAGTCGAAGCCGGGGTCCCTGGCTCGGAGTTCCTGCTTGGCGTCGTCGGGGTGGTCGTTACCGTCTCGGTGGTGGCCCACGGGACCTCGGCCACGCCCCTCTCGCGCCGCTACGGCGAGGCGGTCATGAGGGCGACCCACGAGGAGGAGCGGGACGATGCCGCGGGCATCTTCGAGGGCGCCGCGAGCGATTCCATCAGGATCAGCGCCCACCAGCTCTCCGAGATGTTGCAGAGTCAAGACCCGCCAACCGTGCTCGACGTCCGTACCCGCTCGCAGTACGAGCAGGACCACAGCCGCGTCCCGGGAGCCGTGAGGGTCGCCCCCGATGAGGTCGATGAATGGGCCCGAGAACAGGAGCGTGGGAGCCAGGTCGAAGGGCAGCGCGTAGTCGCCTACTGCACCTGACCGGACGAGGCTACCAGCGCCAGGGTGGCGCGGAAGCTCAACAAGCTAGGCTACGAGGCGACCGCCCTCGAAGGCGGCTTCGACGCCTGGAAAGCAGATTACCCGACAGAGAGCATCCAGGCTGGAGCGGTCGGATGAATTAGCAATTCGGCAGGTCGGACGCCTCGGTCCACGACTCCCAGATCTCGTCACTCCCCTCGCGGATAGGTGGGTGAGTTGGGTGGATAAAGGCAAGAAGGAGGACAGCCGCTAGACGCCGGCTTGGGCTTTGCGGTAGACCAACTCCGCCGCGGCCACGTCCTCCACCGCCAGCCCAAGCGACTTGAAGAGCGTCACCTCCTCATCAGACTGCCGACCGGTCTTCGCTCCAGAAACGACCTCCCCAACCTCTGCGAAGATCTCTCCCGCGGCGATGACATCACCCGACTCCTTCATAGCAGCCTCCCGAGAGTCCACGTAAACCCGAGAGCGGCGCAGAGCCTCGTCGTCGAGCTCTCGCCAAGGAGCGAGACCACCTATCGCATTGATGTGTGCTCCCGGCGAGAGCCATTCTCCCGAGAGCACGGGCGTCTTCGACGTCGTCGCAGTCACCACAACGTCGGCGCCTCGCACCGCCTCCTCAGCCGAAGACGTCGCGCGAACGCCTTCGAACCGCCGAGCGAAGTCCTCTGCGTGGCGTGGGCTCCAGACACGCACCTCCTCGAACTGCCGTACGATCCTCAAGGCCCCCAGGTGGCTGCGCGCCTGCACACCGGAGCCGATGATCGCAAGCACCGAAGCGTCGGCCCTGGCGAGCCGATCGGTGGCCACCGCAGAGACCGCCGCGGTGCGCACCTCGGTGATAAGGCGCCCGTCCATGCTGACGAGCGGCTCGCCCGTTTCGGGCCTAAACAGGAGGATCGTGGCGTGGTGGGTGGGCACGGCGGTGTTGCGAGGGTAGAAGGCGACCAGCTTCGCGCCCAAAGCCGAACCGGTGTACGCAGGCATGAGACCGAGAAAGCCTTGGTGCTCGGCCACGGGTAGCATCGTCCGCACCGGCTGCACCACCGTGCCGCCCGAGAAGTCGGCCAGCGCACGCTCCATGGCGGCTATCACCTCCTCCATGCTCAGCAGGCGACCGACGGTGTTCTCGTCCAGGTTCAACGGCTCGAGGATATCGGTGGCTTCCCGCTCGACCATGATCTGCTCCTTTCCCTACGCTCCTAACCGGAGGCTCTTTGCGTGCACCGTCCTAAAGATAGTGCTTATATATTTTATATAGCTTCACTATACGATGTTGTGGTACACTACACCCAGTGACCCGCGAAGTCAAGACCCAAGCCCAGAAATCCCCACTACGCCGCGCACAGGCGGGCCTGACCCGCGCTCGTATCGTCGAGGGGGCGACGGCGGTGTTCGAGCTACGGGGCTACGAGGGGGCGCGCATAGAGGACATCGCCTCCGAGGCGGGGGTCGCCGTACCGACCGTCTACAAGGTGTTTGCCAACAAGCGCAACCTGCTCAGGGCGTCGGTCGAGGCGGCCATTACCGATGGGGAAGCTGGGGAGGTGGAGCGGCTAGCCTGGTTCCGTGAGCAGCTCGATGAGCCCACCGCCGAGGGCCAGCTGCGCCTCATCGCCCGCAACGCGCGGCGAATGTACGACCGCGCGGGGCAACTGCTGGAGGTCGTACGCGCCGCTGCGGCGAGTGACAGCGATATAGAGGCCCTCTGGCGGGCCATCAACGACGAGCGCCTCGCCCGCGCACGCACCAGTGCCGAACGCCTGGCTATCAAGGCGAAGGTAAGGACGACGATTGATGAAGCGGCTCTGACGCTTTGGAC
>JBKPSF010000239.1:0-27023 GCA_046734875.1 Actinomycetota bacterium
GAGGCGAGGAGAAGCGGCGCTAGGAAGGAGCGGACGCACCTCGTAGGGAGGCAAGATAGGGCGGGGGCAAGACTGATAGCCCCCGCCCTATCTTGGCCTTATGCGTCGAGGTGCGTGGAAGAATCATTCTCGGAGATTCGCGGCAGTACTCTCGGCCGGGCCAGTCGGCCCCTAAAGGGTTTGACCGGGACATAGAAGTAAAACCGCTTAGATATGCGGGATTCTCAATCCCCTACAATCCGCTGCAACAGGTCGCACCGCTTTCCTAAACCGCGAGTCGGAGGTTCGAATCCTTCCAGGCGCGCTCCCGAATGTCCCGCAAACTGGCGGCGACATCGCCCCCAACGCGTCACGTTCCGCGCCGCCTTAGCTCGTCGTAAGCCGCGTTGATCTCTTTCATCCTCTCCTCCGAGTACTTCCTGGCCTCGGGATCCATCCCGGCCACCCTGTCGGGGTGGTACATGAGGGCGAGGTTTTTGTAGGCCCGGCCGACTTCTTGCCAGGATGCGCCGAGGCGCACGCCCAGAACCTGGTGAGCCCGCGTGGGCCCCAGTTCGACGGGTTGGGGTTCGTCGTCGGGCTCAGCTTTGGGCGGCGGGTCGTCTTGCGGGATCCTGATGCCGTAGGTTTGCGCGAAGACGGCGAAAGGATCGGCGGGTTCCGCCCTCTTGAATAACCTCTTGAACCTCATACCTTGAGTTTATATCCGGTTTTTCGCGGCCCGATGCTCGGGTCAAAGATAGACTATGGTGGCGAATCGCGACCCTGCGGCCTTCAAGTGCCGCCGCACACAAGCGCTCATGACGACGCCCCGAAACGACCTCCTCAATTGCTAAAGTGCTGAAGTGCTGGTCAGCGTGTGCGGCCGAAGCGTTCGGTGAGGTCGGCGTGGAGGCGGGCCGTACCGATGCGGGAGGAGATGCGATCGCTGTCTGTGGCGAGCTCGGGGTAGTGTTCTTCGAGAACGTCGAGCCTCTGGGTGGTCCTCTCTATGGCGTCGTAGGCCCGGCGTAGCTTGTCCTCCCACTCCCGCCTGCCGACCGCACCGGCCTCGTCGCGCGTGGTGTGCAGGCGCTCGGCGAGCCTTACGTAGCCCTCGTAGTGCTCGAGGTACCTGTCGTAGCACTTCTGAAAGAACCTGGCGGGGGACTTGTTCCAGCTCCGTCCCGGCGCGTCGTCGTCGGGGTGCGGCAC
This sequence comes from Actinomycetota bacterium, assembly GCA_046734875.1. GTDB lineage: Bacteria > Actinomycetota > Rubrobacteria > Rubrobacterales > Rubrobacteraceae > Rubrobacter_D. The sequence goes on from JBKPSF010000239.1 coordinate 1,195, forward strand.
CTGCACCCCGAGGAGCGGGGCGTCGTTTCCCCGCCGCGATACCGCTTCGTCCGCCTTTTCCTGCCGCTGCTCCTCCTGCTTCGCGGCCGGTTTGCGCCTTTCGCGCGCTCCACGTGGGCGCAGGGTCTGGTCTTCGGGTGGCCGTCCGGCCGCGGACTCTTCGGCTTGCTTGCGGCCGACCACGTACCCGACCATCTCGGGGGCGCTCTCCCGTTGCTCCGCCTCCCGCTGCAGGCTCTCCTCCAGCGCGCGGCCCTGTCGCTGCACGATCTTGAGGAGGAAAGCCTCGCCCTCACGCAGCAGCTCCAGGCGTTTCTCGGTGAGGTCGACGTAGCGGCGCGCCGTCTGCAAGAAAAGAATGGCGATGGCGAAGATACCCACACCCGTAGTCAGTATGGCCCCGATGCCAACATACATCAAAGTCGTGCTCATCCCGCCCGTCTCCTCCCAACGCCGCCCGATGCAGGTCCGAGGCGCCTGTATGGCAGTGTATTAAATCGCACGAACAACAGGATAGCAACCGCGACACGTCGTTCGAGAGACCGTCGACTTGGCCAACGACACCCGGTAGCCTGTCCGCCTCGTCTAGCATTACCGGCTCAATTGGATTGCCGTCGAGCAACAGGTGCATCATACGGTGGAAAAGTTGACCTCACGCCGTGCCCCGGTGGACGCGACGATCCCACCCGGAGGGAAAGTGTCAGGCCAGTGATCCGGAATACGAGTACTATGTCATCACCTGAAACCTAAAGAGGAGATCCACCTTGGCCTACTTCGAGGGACAGCTCAAGCGCGCGACTACCGAAGCCGGAGAAGAGCATACGGGCTACGTTCTGGAGACCGAGGTGGACATCTCGGCGATAGAAGACGTCGACGAGCTCGTAGGAGACCAGATCGCCGTCACGGGCGACGTGGAGATCGTGGACTTCCCCGAACGCGGCAAGATCCTGGTCTTCAGGGCAACCTCGGTGGCCGTTCTGGAAGAGGACGAAGAAGACGAGGAAATCCCCACAGCCTAGTCAGACCAGCCGAGAAGAGAAATCCTTGTCAGAGAGACGAGAAAGCGCGCGGCCTCCCGGGCTGGGGAGGTTCGTCGTGCTTGGTGGTGCCGGTTTCGGGATTGGCGGGGCAATCGCCGCCCCGTCGATGGTCGGGGCGATCCATGTGCTTATCTCGGTTCTGGTCGCGGGGGCTGCCGGGGGTGCCTCGCTGGGGTTGGCGCTGGGCGGGCTAAGGAGGGCAATCGTAATGGCCGCCCTCGGGGCGCTGGGACTTATCGTTGGGATTCTTTTTACCCTGAGCGTCGCTTCGTCTGTCGGCTACTCCCCGGTGGCGCTCGGGGCGCTTGTCGGGGTCGTAGTCGGTGCTTCGCTCGGCGCTGCCCTGTTGGATGGGAGATTCATGCTGGCGCTCGGCCTTGCCGGCGCGGTGGGGTTCGGAATAGGGAACTCTGCGGGCGACCTTCTGCGGGCCTCCTCCCCTATGTTTGGGGAGCTGCTAAGCCTGACCGTCGCCGGCATCATCGGGGGAGCGTGCCTTGGCGGCGCGCTCGGCATCCTGGAACCCCGGCTACCGGCAGCAAGACGCGGGCGGTAGGTTCGTCCGCAAATACAGCGTTTTTACCCCGGCTTGAGGTGTTCGATCTCGCCCTCGAATACCTCTACGGTTCCGCCACCGGTGGCAAGCAGAAGGGCCCCATCCCCGGTCAGGTCTACGGCCCTGCCTTCGATGGTCTGGCCGAAGCGTCTGACGCGCACGTTCTCCCCGAGCGTGCAGTTCAGGTTTCGCCACTCGTCGAGGACGGCCCCGAAGTCCCCGATCCTGCCCATCTCGACCGCGAGGTTCGTGAGCAAAGCGCGGAGCAGATCCAGTAGGTCTGTATCGCGCCCAAGTTCCGAACGGATCGTGGTTATCTCGCGGTCCTGGACACCCAGGTCCGCCGGATCGAGGTTGGCGTTCATGCCCACGCCCAGGATGGCGTAGTCGAGGCGTCTCTCGTTAGCCGGACCGCCGGCGTGTCCGGCGCTTGACTCGGCGAGGATGCCGCAGATCTTCTTCCCTCCCACGAGAAGGTCGTTGGGCCACTTGATGCGGGCTTCGACCCCAATTTCCCACAACGCCTTCGCGGCCCCTACGGCTGCTGTCTGGGTGATGCGGGAGGCCAACCTCGCTTCGAACGCGGGACGCAACACGAGGGACATCCAGAGTCCGCCCGCGGGGGATCCCCAGTGGCGGCCGAGCCGTCCCCGTCCTCCCGTCTGGACGCCGGCCACGACGAGCGTTCCGTCCGGGGTCCCGGCACGCGCCAGCTCGCGGGCGCGATCCTGGGTCGAGGCCAGCGCCTCGTGTACCTCGACCACACGAGCGAGCGGGCTGTGCAGTCCTTCGATAACTTCCCGAGACAGCACGTTCACCCGAATCCCAACTCTTTCAGCGTCGCCATCTCAGAGAGCGTCCTGGCCGCGGCCTGCACGAGCGGCACGGCGAGCAGTCCCCCCGTGCCTTCGCCGAGTCGTAGATCGAGGTCGAGGAGCGGTTCCAGTTCCAGATGCTCCAGGGCGATCCTGGCCCCCGGCTCGGCCGATCGGTGGCCGGCGACGAGATAGCCGGCCGAGTGCGGGACGAGTGCTCCTGCCACGAGCGCGGCGGAGTTCGAGACGACGCCGTCGAGGACGACGGGAACGCCGTAGACGGCTCCGGCCAGGATCACACCGACCAGGGCAGCGTGCTCGAGACCACCAACCTGCGCCAGGACCTCGAGTGGATCCGAGGGATCGGGAGCGTGAAGGTCAAGGGCCTCCTCTACCACACTAACCTTGAGCTCGAAGGTCTCATCGTCGATGCCCGTGCCCCGGCCCGTAGTCTCCTCCGGTGGTCTTCTGGTGAAGGTGGTAACCAGGCATGCCGCCGGCGTGGTGTTGCCGATGCCCATGTCGCCGGTAACCAGCAGATCCACGGCCCCGCTCTCGACGAGCTCCTCTACCACCCACGCACCGGCCATGACCGCCCGCGCGGCCTCATCGCGGCTCATGGTTGGACGGCGGCTCAGGTCGTCCGTCCCGCGTCTGACTTTCGCCGCTCGCAACAGGGGGTGATCATCTAGTTCGTCTACGACCCCGACGTCGAGCACGCTCACCCTCGCCCCCACCGTCCTCGCGATGGCGTTCACCGCAGCCTTCCCGTCGCAGAAGTTCTCCACCATCGCCGCCGTGACCGCCTGCGGCCAGGGCGAGACGCCTCGCCCCAGCACCCCGTGGTCCCCGGCACAGATCACTACCGCAGGGTTCTCCGGAATGGGCGGAGGACACACTTCCCCTATCCCGGCGAGCCGCGCTCCCAGATCCTCCAACCGCCCCAGACTACCAGGGGGTTTGGCCAGCCCCATTTGCAACTCTCGGGCCTCCCGGACGGCGGCCTCGTCGACAGGAGGTATCTCCGCCACGAGTTCTAGTACCCGATCTTCGATGGCCACGATTAGTGATGGTGGCCGTGCTCGTCAGGATGGTAATGGGGCGTCGCTGCTGCACCCACCTTCTCCTCGAAACCTGGCAGCGCCACGCGGTGGACGCACACGTCGCAATTCATGCGGATATCCCCTTCGACGGCTTCGGCATAGCGTTCGACCAGAAGGTCAGCCACGCGCGAGTCCGGTCCGAAGTATCCTGCGTAGCGCACCTCGACATCAGGATTAATCGCGGCGAACGATTCGCTCTGCCCGCGGATGCGTTCTTCCAGGATGCCGGTGAACAGGAAGTAGGAGAAGACGACGATGTGCTTCGCACCCAGTTTGCAGCAGCGCTCCAGACCTTCCGCGACGCCCGGCGGGGTCATGCTCACGTAGGCGCTCTCGACGAGCGGATAAGGTCGGCCCTCGTAGAACAGGCGGGCTATCTTGGTCAGGTCCGAGTTCGCGTCGGGATCCGAGGAGCCGCGCCCGACCAGGAGGACCGCCGTCTCTTCCTTTTCTGTTTCGCTAACGATGGACGAGATGCGTTCTTCTATCAGCTCCAACAGTTCGGGGCGAATGCCCAGGGCGCGCCCGTAGTGGAAGGTTATCCCCGGATGGTTCATCTTTTCGCGCACCAGGGTTGCGGGGATGTCGTCCTTCGCATGGCCGGCGGCCAGGAGCATCAGCGGGACGGCGGCGACATCCCGCGCGTCCTGCTCGGCCAACCGGTCCACGCACTCCGAGATCGGGGGTCTTGAGAGCTCGATAAAGCCCCCCTCCATCGTCAAAGAAGGATTTCTTCGGCGCACGAGGCCGAGGAGGTCGTGAAACTCGCGCGCGCCGCGCGGGTCGCGGCTGCCGTGGCCGACGACCAGGAGCGCGGGATCGGCTTCGCGTCCGGAGGATCCGTTCCTGCTCAAAATGTTAACCGTCTGCTTCATGGTTACTCCTCGTAGTAGATCAGGGCGTTAATTGCCGCCGCCGCGACCGCCGAACCGCCCTTCGGCCCCTGGTTGGCGATCGCGGGCAGGGCGCTCTTTAGCAGTGCGTCCTTGGACTCGGCCGCGCCGACGAAACCGACCGGAAGCCCGACCACGAGCGCGGGAGCGACATCCAGCTCCAGCAGCTCGAAGAGCGCCGTCGGCGCGTTCCCGACGACCCAGATAGCCCTCTCTCCGACTTCTTCGGCTGCAAGCCTGAAACCAGCGGCCGAGCGTGTGACGCCCAGGCTTGTGGACAGCTCGAGGGCGCGGGGGTCGGAGACAAAGCATCGCGTCTCGCGGCCCGTGATCCCGGCCGCCACCATCCCCACATCCGTAACGATGGGTGCGCCGCGCTGCAACGCTTCGATCCCACCTTCCAGAGCCTCCTCGTCGAGGACGAGTTTCTGTGCGTACTCCAGGTCGGCGGAAGCATGAATAACCCGCTCGGCTGCCGCCCGGGAGAGTGGACCGAGGTGCGAGAGGTCGACCATTCCGCGCAAGATCCGGTAGCTTTCGGCCTCTATGGGATGGACACTTCTCACTCGGCTTCCAGTAGTACTTCGACGCAGGCCGAGACCGGGCAGACCTCGGCGCACTCGGCGCATCCCGAGCAACGGTCTTCGAGGACGATGAGGGGCGTGTCGTAACTTCTGGGTGCGGGGCGTATGGCCTTTTCGGGGCAGGTCTTCAGGCAGGCGCCACAGCCGGCGCAGGTGTCCGTCACGGAGAAGACGGACCTCAAGAGAGGTAACCCCTCGGGGTGACCATGCGGCCCGCGATGATCTCCGTCTGGGAGCTACCGACCACGACGATGGTGAGCATATCCACGCTCTCGGGATGTAGGGAAGCCAGTTCCGTGAAGGTTACCTGCTCTGTCGGGCGGTAGGCGTCCCTCACGATGCCGACGGGCGTGTCGGGGAGACGGTGCTCTAGAAGAATCTCCTTCACCTTTCCGAGCTGCCAGTCGCGGCCCTTCGAGCGGGGGTTGTAGAGCGAGACCACGAAGTCCCCTTCGGCAGCGGCTTTCACCCTGCGCTTGATTACGTCCCACGGCGTGAGCAGGTCGGAGAGGCTGATCGAACAGTGGTCGTGCCCCAACGGCGAGCCAAGCAACGAGGCCGCTGCCTGCGCCGCCGTGACGCCGGGCACCACCACAACGTCCACGTCGTCGCCGGCGATCTCCAGCACCGGAGAGGCCATCGCGTACACTCCCACGTCACCGCTCGACACCAGCGAGACGCTGCCGCCTTCCTGGGCCTCCGAGAGCGCCAGCTCCGCCCGCTCCAACTCGTTGCCGAGCGGCGGCGTGAGGACCCGCGTCCCCGGCCTCAGCAGGTGCCTGACGCGATCTACGTACTGGTCCAATCCGACAACCAGTTCCGAAGCGGCGAGGGTCTCGCGGGCGAGCGCTGGGATCAGGGCGTCTTCGCCTGGCCCCAGGCTGACTAGCGCCAGCCTTCCCTTTACTGGCAGCCGCCCGATGGCTACGGTGACGTTCGCCGACTTTCGCTTTTCGACGATCAATTCCGCGCCAGAACAGACCACGGCCGCCTCCGCGACGCTCGGCGTCCCCACGGCTCCTCGAACTACCTCGGATGGGTTCGGCACTTGCACGGAAGAAAGGTCTTCGGGCGGATGAAAGCGGAGCCGCACTCCCATGTTTTCCGCGGCCTCGAGCAATCCCGCCTCGTCGCGCTTCGCGTCGATGCTGGCGAGGATGGTCACGCTATGTCGGGACAGTCCGACATCCTGCACAGACGCTTCGATCAGGCGGGCGATCTCGTCCTCGCCGGCCCCGCGGCTGCACCCTACGCCGGCGATGAGCGAGGGAGGACGATAGATAACGGCGGGACGAGGCACTTCTTCGAGCCTGTCGGAGATCAGGATCAGGGGCGCTTCCCGCTCATCTGTCCTGGCGGCGTTCTCCGGCAGCGGCCCTATCGGCCAGCGCCTCTCGGAGATGAGGCGCACCTTCTCCCCCGAGACGAGCGCGGCCCCTACCGCCGCGAGGTCGGACCCTGCTTCAAGATGGAAACCAAGGTCTCGTCCGAGAGAGTCCAGGGCCGGGATGCCCACGGAGTCGCTCGCGGTGGTAAGGACGGGCGTCGCGCCGAGGGTGTCAGCGACGCTCGCGGCGAGGTCGTTCGAACCGCCTTCGTGCCCACCACAGAGGGCGACGGCGAAGTTGGCGGCGTCGTCGACGGTTACCACGCCGGGGTCGCGGTGTTTACTACTCAGCAGGGGAGCGATGAGGCGGACGGCGGCACCAGTGGCGAGGAAGAGCACGATCCCATCGCACTCTTTCCAGGCCAGGCCGAGGGCTTCTCTGGGCTTGCCGCCATAGAGGTGAGCGTCGGGCCAGACGTTCGCGAGGTGGGCCGCGTTGCGTTGGCCGTTCGCGGTGACGGCTATTAGCCCGATCACAGCCTCTCCCCCGAGACGATGAAGGCGCTACTCTCGGCGGCAAGCCGGTGCAGACCTCCAACACCTTTTATGCGGGAGGTCTGCAGAAACGTAGTCTCGACTTCCAGGCCGCGGCCCTCGAGTATCTTCGTGGCCGGAACGACCCTTTCGAGCCCCACGAGCGCGAGCACAACCGAGCGGCGAGCGCTGCCGGCGCTGAGCTTGACGATCTCCTCGAAACCCCCACCTGTCCCGCCAACGAAGACGGCGTCGGGTCTGGGCAGATCGCGCAGGACCTGGGGGGCTTCACCTTCGATTAGCTGTACGGAGACTCCGTGACGTCTGGTGTTGCGTCGGATTCGGGCGCAGCTCTCGGGGTCGCTTTCGATGGCGATGGAGGCCGCGCCGAGGCGTGCGCACTCGATAGCCACCGAACCGCTCCCGGCGCCCACGTCCCAGATCAGATCCCCCACCCCGGGGCCGAGGCGGGAGATCACGAAAGCACGGGTCGCGGACTTGGTGATCATGCCCGACCTGTGCTCGAACTCGCCTTCGGACAGTGCCCACCGCCCTGGGCTTTGGAAACCAGAAGAGATCCATCCTTTCTTCACAGACAGCCGCTCTTCATCGAGCACGAGCACCACGTTCGGGTCGTTCCAGTTCATTCCCGCGATCGCAGGAGCTTCACCGCGGAAGATTCCCTCGTCCGGCCCACCGAGCCTCTCAGCGACCACGAAGCTGCGCTCGAGCCCGTCGAGCTCCAGAGCAAGCTCGGCCGGCCCGAAGCCCGGAGCCGTGAGAACCGCCACCTTGGGATGGGCACGACACACGTTGACGGCCCGGCGCGGGTCCCGGCCGTGGGCGCTGACCGCTACCGCATCGTCCCACGAGAGCCCGGCCCCGGCGAAGGCCCGCGCGACAGACGAAAGGCCAGGCAGTACGCGCAGGTTCTCCCCGCCGAACCGCGCACCGAGCAGCCGCACGATGCCAAAGAAACCGGGATCTCCCGACGCGAGTACGACCACAGAATCCTCGGCGTCCTCGATCTTCGCGAGGGACCTGGAAAGGTCGCCTTTCAACACCACCGCCCGCCCACGCTCTACACCGAGCATCCGCAGATGCCGCTCTGCGCCAGCGACGAGCGCAGCATCGCGTAACAACTGCTCGGCTTCCTCATCGAGAGACCTTCCATCGAGGCCGATCACGGTGATAGGTTCCCGGCTCACGCAGGTCCCCAGGTCGTGAGTTCCAGCGCTCCAGGGCTCGCGCCAACCGGGTCGAGGGTGTCGAAGTCGACCAGGATCACATAAACCTCGAGTTTACCTTCAGTGTACTCTACCAGGTTCTCGGCGGCTTTTCGGCAGAGGAGGTCGGCGGCGTTTGCGAGGCCGGCCGATTGCCAGAGCTCGTAGGCGTGGCGGGCCGTGTTGGCGTTCTCGACCTCTTCGACCAGACCCTTCGAACCGCCTGCCTGGGCCGTGATCTCCGCCAGGAGGTCGTTGTCTACTTTCGAGCGGGTCCAATGGGTCATCATCACGCCGGCGGCGAGCTTGGAGATCTTGCCAGCCATCCCGACGAAAAAGCAGCGGTCGAGTCCGTTCTCGACCGCCCTCTTTATGGCCTGCCCGGTGAAGTCCCCGACCTCGACGAAGTTGACCTCTTCGAGGTCCGGCAAGAGTCGCATGGCTGCCTTCTCGGTGAGACCTCCGGTGGAGAGGACGAAGGTCTTGTGGCCCTGCGCGCCCATCACGTTCACGGCCTGCACGACGCTCGCCGCCCACGCGGCCGTCGAGAAGGGGCGCACGATGCCCGTGGTACCGAGGATGGAGATGCCGCCGACGATGCCGAGGCGGGCGTTGGTCGTTTTCTCGGCCATCTTTTCGCCGCCGGGGACACTTATGACGACCCGGACGCCGCGTTCGTCGGGGTCGAGTACCTCTCTGACGGAGTAGGAGATCATGCGCCTCGGCACGGCGTTTATGGCCGGCCCTCCAACAGGCAACCCCAGGCCCGGTTTGGTTACCGTTCCTACGCCCTCTCCCCTGTCCAGCTCCAGCCCCGGCTCCTCCCGCCACGAGACGCGGGCCGTTAGGCGCGCGCCGTCCGTGACGTCGGGGTCGTCGCCCGCATCCTTGACGACGACCGCCTCCGCCCACGAAGCTCCCAGCTCGCACCTCTCGACCTCGAACCCGACGCGCCGTTCCGAGCCCTTCTTGGGCAGCCTCACGTCGACGCGGGCCTGCGTCTCGCCGCTGACGAGCGCCTTCGCGGCGGCTTTGGCGGCGGCTGACGCGCAGGTACCCGTGGTCCAGCCGGTCCTGAGTTTCTCGCCCCTGACCTTCTGCATGCTCGGGGGCATGGACGGCTCGCGGAGCTTACGGGGTGGCATCGGCTCCTTTCTGCGCAGGCTTCGCCTGGCGGAACATGTGCGAGAAGTCGGGGTTGTAGAGGTGGGAGCGCGTGCCTCCGGCGCCGAGGCCGGGGCCGACCAGGATCAGGGCCTGCCTCGTGAAGCCTTCCTCCCTGATCCGGTCCGCGAGGTCTTCGAGGCGGCACTCGATAACCCTCTCGTCGGGCCAGCTCGCCCGGTAGACCAGGGCGCAAGGGGTCTCAGGCGCGTAGCCGCCTGCCAGAAGCTCTTCCTGCAGGGCGCGCGGTTTCGCTGCTGAGAGGAAGATCGCCATGGTCGTCCCGTGCTCCGCGAAGCTCTCTATGTCCTCGCCGGCCGGCATCGGGGTGCGGCTCGCGCGGCGCGTGAGGATCACCGACTGCGACACCTCCGGCACCGTAAGCTCGCGACCGATGGCTGCCGCGGCGGCTCCAAAGGAGGACACTCCGGGAACTATCTCCCAGTCGAGGCCGAGCTCCTCGCAAACCTCGATCTGCTCCATCACGGCCCCGTAGATGCTCGGGTCCCCCGAATGCACGCGGGCGACCCTCAGATCCTCCTCCACCGCCCGCTCGTAGAGGCCACGCACGCCTTCGAGCGGTATGGTCGTCGACTCGACGATCTCCGCGCCGGGGCGGGCGAACCGCAGTACTTCTTCGTGGACGAGGCTGCGGGCCCAGATCACCACGTCTGCCTCGCCGATGAGCTTGCGCCCCCTGAGCGTCAACAGATCCGGAGCCCCTGGCCCCGCCCCTATAAACCACACCTTACCCAAACTCCGAACCACCTCCGGTAAAGACCACGGTGGACAGATAGGTTCCCTCCCGCCCGACCATCTCCCGCGCGGCCAGGATCTCCTCGCCCTCAATCCCAAGCCTGCCACCGTACACGGCGTTCTCGACCCTCCCCTCGTCTTCGGCGATCCGCAATACCTCCCCAAGCCGGCTCCCACCCTTGTAGCACACCACCGTCTCGAAACCGGAGAGCGCCTCCCTCAGTGGTCCCTCCCCGGCCGTAAAGGGCAACAATGCGAGCCGCCCGTCCCCTTCGACCAACACCGTCCCGCTGCGAGAGGCCAGGTCCTGCATCGCAGTGATGCCTGGCACGGTCTGTACTTCGACTTGAGGTTCCGTCTCCCCGATGGTACGCGCCAGGTAGGTGAAGGTCGAATAGACGTTCGGGTCGCCTATGGTCGCGAAGGCGCACGTCTTGCCGCCCCGCAGATGCTTCGAGACCTCTCTCGCGGCGTCCTTCCAGTTGCGCTGCCTCGCTTCTGCGTCGTCCGAGAGGGCGAAGAGGAGGCGGGAGATCCTCTCCTCCTCCAGGTACTCGCGCACCGTCGTCTCGGCCCGCCCGATCTCACCTGTATCGGCCACGGGCACGAAGACCTCGTCGGCTTCCTGCAACACGCGCAGCCCCTTGACCGTCAACAGTTCAGGGTCTCCGGGCCCCACGCCGACCCCAATCAGGCGCCCGCTCATACCCCGACCAATCCCCGCGCAGCCCGCACGAACCTGCGCGGAAGCTCCGGTGTCGCTGCCCAGTGCGTGTGCAGATAACTAGCATGCAAGCTGCCGACCACGAACCCTTCCGGATCATGGCCAGCCAACTTCCATGCCGGCCTCTCGCCGGCCCTCGGTTCGACAGTCGAGTAATGGAACTCATGCCCACGGATCACGTTTCCCGCCTCCGCCAGTGGCGAGTCAGTAAGCGCAAGGGCCTCCCTGTAGCCGAGGGTTAGCCTTCCCGTCATCCTGGCCGTGGCGTCGAACACGCCGCACAAAGGGTGCCCGTCGAGCTCGCGGGCGAGGTACAACAGCCCCCCGCACTCGGCGACCACAGGACGTCCGCCCGCCGCGAAGTCCCTGACGCTCTCGCGCATCTCGACGTTGGTGGATAGCGCTTCTACATAAGTCTCCGGAAACCCGCCGCCAAGGTACAGAGCGTCCGTTTCAGCGGGTAGGGCCTCATCCGTCGTCGGGTCGAAGGTGATGACCTCGGCGCCGGCTGCTTCCAGTAGCTCCAGGTTCTCCCTGTAGAGGAAGCTGAACGATGGCCCCGCAGCGACCGCCACCCTGACGTTGCCCGTTAGATCCCCCTCCACGTATTCGGGTCTCCAGGGCTCGGCGTTCATTGGTCCGGCAGAACGGGCGAGCTTCGACACCTCGTCGAGGTTTAGAGAATCGGAGATCACCTTTCCCAGAGCGTCGAGCGAACGTCGAGCTTCGGCACGGCGCTCGGCGACTGGGACAAGGCCGAGATGCCGGTCCGGCGTCTGTATCTCGTCGGTTCTTTGCAAGACGCCCAGAACGGGGACACGCAGGGGTTTCAGGGCGTCGCGGAGCATCTTTTCGTGGGCTCCCGAGCCGACACGGTTGAGCACTACACCTGAAACCTTCAACGCGGGGTCGAAGGTGGTGTAGCCGTGGACCATGGCGGCGACGGAGCGGGCCATCGCCCTCGCGTCGACGACGAGCACGACGGGCGCGTCGAGCAGTTTGGCGACGTGGGCCGTCGAGGCGAGTTCGCCCCCGCCGCTCTTGCCGTCGAAGAGGCCCATCACGCCTTCTATTACCGCCACATCGGCACCATCCGCGCCGTGGGCGAAGAGGGGTCCGACCATCTCCGGTCCCGAGAGGAAGGCGTCGAGGTTGCGCCCCGGCCGGCCTGCCGCGAGGGTGTGGTAGGAGGGGTCTATAAAGTCGGGACCGACCTTGAAGGGTGCGACCTTATGCCCCTTCGAGGAGAGAGCCGAGATCAGGCCCGTCGCGACGGTCGTTTTGCCGACGCCTGAATGGGTGCCGGCGACGACTATACGTGGAACGTCTACCACTCGATTCCTTTCTGGCCCCTGTAGCCCTCGTCGAATGGGTGCTTCACCTTGGTTACCTCGCTTACGAGGTCGGAGATCTCCACCAGCTCCTGCGGGGCGTCGCGGCCTGAGATGATGACGTGCTGGAACCCTGGCCGGTTCTTCAATACTTCCACGACCTCGTCCGTGTCTACCCAGCCGAACTTCATCGGGTAGGTGAACTCGTCGAGGAGGAGCATGTCGTAGGTCTCGTCGGCGAGGCGGCGTTTGACCTCCTCCCAGCCCTCGCGGGCCCTGTCCGCGCTCTCTACGAGATCCCTGGAAGTCCACGTCCAGCCGTCGCCCATCTTGAACCAGTCGATATTCCCGAGCTTCAGGGCGGCCTGGTGCTCGCCCACCTTCCACTTCCCGCTTTTTACGAACTGGTAGACGCCTATCTTGTAGCCGCGGGCCCATCCGCGGAGCATGATCCCAAAGGAGGCCGTGGACTTGCCCTTGCCATGACCCGTGTTCACGATGAGCAGCGGCCTCTCCCTGTTGGACCTCTTTCTCAGCCGCCTCTCTCGCGGTTCCCTCGTCTCCTGCGCCTCGCTCACGCCACCCTTCTCCTCTCCACGAGATCCACCAGCGAATCGGCCCGCAACTCCTCCAGCCGCAGGCACCGAGCCCCCATCGCCCCGGCGAGTTCGCCGGCCATCCCGAGCCGGAGGTGCCCTTCCTCCGTGTCGACGACGAACGAGGCTATCCCGGGCGTACTCAGACGCGCGGCCGCGGCAATCGGGTCGGGCCCCGCCGTCGCCCTCCCGTCGGTCAGGAGGACGAGCAGCGGCCTTCGCTCCTTGTCGCGCAGTTGCTCCCTATTCAGCACCTCGGCGGCCCTCTCGATGCCGGCCGAGAGCGGCGTGCGCCCGCCGGTCGGAAGGTCTTGCAGGCGGGAGGCCGCCAGCTCCACGCTGGAGGTCGGGGGAAGGAGTATCTGCGCGTTTTCACCACGGAAGGAAACCAGGGCGACCTTGTCGCGGCGCTGGTAGGCGTCGTTCAAAAGGGACAGCACGGCGCCCTTGACCGCAGACATGCGTTTGCGGGCGGCCATCGAGCCGCTGGCATCGACGAGGAAGAGGATCAAGTTCCCCTCCCTCCCCTCCCTGATGTTCTGGCGCAAGTCTTCCGTACGCACCTCGAGCCCCGGCCCCTTGCGGCCCCGCGCCCTCTGGTGCGGCGCGGCCGCCCTTACCGTCGCCGCCAACGCCACGTCCCCGGGATTATCTCCTACCTCCCTGTCACCAACGGGAAGCCCGGTCTCCCCAGAGACGCGGCTCCTTCTCCCCAGGGGTCCGCCCTCGCCTTTCTCGGGTGCCTCCAGGCGCACCGGCTCGAACGGATCGGAGGCCCTGTGGTCCCGCTCGCCCGTCCCCGTCCGCGCCTCGGAAGGCTCGGCGTTCCGCGTGCCCGGCGAACCCTCGCCTCCGTTCTGGCTTTCGCCGGTCGGTGGTGCGCCGCCGTCGGGACCGTCGGGCGGGTCGGGGCGATCGTTGGAGAGGGCGTTTTCGATCTCTTCTGGGTCTATGCCGGGTTGTTCGAAGGGGCCGCGCCTGCGGCGGTGCGAGAGGGCGAGCAGGGCTGCCCGCTTTACGTCGCCTATCTCCACCTCGTCCCTGGCGTCCCAGGCCGCCAGCACGCGGGCGGTCTTGGCGGTTACCAGGTCGCCGCGCAGGCCGTCCACACCGAGGTCGGCGCAGAGGGTCGAGATCCCGAATAGGGTATCCTCGTCCAATCCGACGCCGGGAAGCCTCAGGCGCGCCGATTCTACGCCGCCCGCGAGCTTCGCATCCTCGCCCGACCACTCCGCGGAGAACACCTCGGGGTCAGCCTCGTAGCGCAGCCTGCGCCTTACTACCTCGACCCTGTCAGACGGGTCAGGGTTCCCCACCACCTCGACGGTGACACCGAAGCGGTCCAACAGTTGAGGACGGAGCTCGCCCTCCTCAGGATTCATCGTGCCGACGAGGATGAAACGCGAAGGATGCCGCACGCTCACACCCTCGCGCTCGACGTGGTTCACGCCCATAGCAGCCACGTCGAGAAGGAGGTCCACGAGATGGTCGGAGAGCAGGTTCACCTCGTCCACGTACAAGATGCCCCTGTGCGCCGCCGCGAGCAAACCCGGCTCGAAGGCCTTCCTCCCCTCGGACAGCGCCCTCTCGATATCTAGCGTCCCCGCCAACCGATCCGTGCCAGCCCCGACCGGCAACTCGACGAGCCGCACCGGCCTCGACAGTGTAGGCGCATCCGGCGGGTGCTGGCCTGCCGGGCACTCTGGGTTGGGGTCTTCTGGATCGCAAGAATATGGACAACCGGAGACGACCTCGATGCGGGGAAGCAACTTCGCCAGCGCCCGCACCGCCGTGGACTTCGCCGTCCCCTTCTCGCCGCGCACGAGCACGCCCCCCACCTCGGGCGAGACGGCGTTGACGAGCAAAGCCAGTTTGAGGTCATGCTGGCCTACGATGGCGGAGAACGGGTAGAGGGTCACGCTTGTTCCTCCAGCATTCCTTCGTTTTCCAGGTAAACCTGTTTGAGAGCTTCGAGGTCTTCCGGGTCGGGCTCGGACCACAGGCCACGCTGCGCCGCCTCCAGCAACCGCTCGGAGATTGCCCGGAGCGCCCAGGGGTTGGACTGCTGCATGAATTCCCTTACTCTCTCGTCGAGGACGTATTTTCTGGTTACGTCGCGGTACATCCAGTCTTCGACGACGCCGGCGGTGGCGCCGTAGCCGAAGAGGTAGTCCACGGTAGCGGAGAGCTCGAAGGCGCCCTTGTAGCCGTGGCGCTGCATGGCTCCGATCCACTTCGGGTTGGCCACGCGGCTGCGGAACACGCGGCGGGCTTCTTCGGAGAGATCCCTGGTCTTCACCCTCGATGGGTCCGCGGAGTCTCCTATGTACGCCTTCGGGTCGCGGCCCGTCAGGGCGCGGACGGCGGCGATCATGCCCCCGTGGTACTGGAAGTAGTCGTCCGAGTCGAAGAGGTCGTGCTCGCGGTTGTCTATGTTCTTTACCGCGATCTCCGTGCGACGCAGATTGGACTCCATAGCCTCACGCGCCTCCACGCCGTTTAACCCTCTACCGTAGGCATAGCCTCCCCACACGGCGTAAACCTCGGCGAGGTCCTCGTCGGTGCGCCAGTTGCGGGCGTCCATAAGGGGAAGGAGGCCGGCCCCGTACGCGCCTGGTTTCGAGCCGAAGATGCGCGTGGTGGAGCGACGAGCGTCGGCGCCCTCATTCTTCTCCTCCCTGGCGTGTTTCTTGACGAAGTTCATTTCGTCGGGCTCGTCGATGGCGGCGACGGCGGTAAAGGCGTCGTCGAGGAGGGAGATCAGGTTCGGAAAAGCGTCCCTGAAGAAACCGCTGATCCTGACGGTAACGTCGATCCTCGGCCGACCGAGTTCGTCGAGTGGAAGCACTTCGAGCCCGGTCACCCGCCGCGACTCCTCGTTCCACACGGGCCTCACGCCGAGCAGGGCGAGTATCTCGGCGACATCGTCGCCCTGCGTCCGCATGGCCGCCGTGCCCCAGACCACGATCCCGACGCTCTCCGGATGACGGCCCTCTTCTTCGAGATAACGCCGCAACAGATCGTCCGCCAGCCCCTGCCCCACCTCCCACGAGAGCTTCGACGGCAGCGCCTTCGGGTCCACGGAGTAGAAGTTGCGTCCCGTCGGTAGCACGTTGACCAGCCCTCTCGTTGGAGAGCCGGAAGGCCCGGCTGGCACGTACCCGCCACCGAGGCCGGAGAGCAGGTTCCCCATCTCCTCCGGCGTCCGCAAGAGGCGCGGCACGACCTCATCCGCGGCGAAGCGTAGGGAGTCGACGACGCCGGGATCAGCGACGCCGAGAACCTCTTCGCAGACCGTGTCAGCAGCCCCTGCGTCCCAGTCGCACGCTTCCAGCGCGAGGAGAAGGGCCTGTTGCGCCTCTTCTAGCCGGTCTAGCAGGTCCGAGGCCGTCGCCACCGTTCCGGGGAAGCGTTCGACTAGATTTGGCGGAGCCTCGGCTTTCGTGCCGCCGTTCTCTACTATAAACCTCTCATCGAGGTCGAAGGCGTTGGCTACGGCGCGGCGCAGGCCGGGAACTTCGCCGGCGCCGAGGCGCAAGATAGAGGCGACGAGGTGACGCAGGGGTTCGCCTTCGGGGGTCTCGCCGAGGACGTGGAGGCCGCCGCGGATGGGGAGGTCTTTGATCTCGCAGAGGTATCCGTCCACGTGGGTGAGGAAGTCCGAGAACTCCTCGGGCTGCTCTTCGACGCCGAGGTCGCGGTGGAGCTCCGCGTCGCGGAGGGTCTCCCAGATACGGACGCGTATCGCGGGCAGTTTAGAGGGATCGAGCGTCTCAACCTGGTAGTACTCGTCGAGGAGTTGCTCCAGCTTCGCCAGATCGTCGTAGATCTCGGCGCGGGTCATCGGGGGGATCAGGTGGTCTATTACCGTGGCGTGCGCCCTCCTTTTGGCCTGGGTTCCCTCGCCTGGGTCGTTGACGACGAACGGGTAGAAGAGCGGAACGTCGCGCAGGACGGCGTCGGGGGCGCAGGAGGGCGAGAGGCCGAGCGATTTGCCCGGCAGCCACTCCAGGGTGCCATGCTTGCCGAGATGGACGATGGCGTTGGCGCCGAACTCTTCGATCATCCACCAGTAGGCCGCGAGGTAGTGGTGGGTCGGCGGGAGATCTGGGTCGTGGTAGATCGCGATCGGGTTCTCCCCGAACCCCCGCGGCGCCTGAATACCAACAAAGACGTTCCCATAGGTGAGCCCGGCCACCACGAAATCGTGACTATCCACGTAAAGTTCCCCCGGCGGCGGCCCCCAGTGCTCCTCGACCTCGCTGCGTAGATCCTCGGTCAGCAGGGCGAACCATTCGGCGTAGCGCTCCGCGTTCAACCTTCCCGCTGCATCTCTGAGCTGATCCCCGGTCAGGAACTCGAGGTCGTGGCCTCCGGCTGCGATGAGGGAGTGGATGAGTTCGTCGCCACCGTCGGGCGCGCCGTCCACCGCGTAGCCGGCTTCGCTCATGGCGCCGAGCAACCCGATGGCGCTCGCGGGGGTATCCAGCCCTACGGCGTTGCCCACGCGCGAGTGTCTGGTCGGGTAGTTGGAGAGCAGGATGGCGACCTTCTTCTCCGCGTTGGCGAGGCGCCCCAGTTTGGCCAAGCGCGTGGCGAGCCCGGCGAGGCGTGCGGTACGCTCCGGGTCGGCCTCGTAGAAGGTGAGCGGCGCGCCGACGGGAGAGCCCTCGCCTAGACGCTCCTTGAAGGAGAAAGGGACCCCGACGACGCGCCCGTCGAACTCGGGGATCGCAACCTGCCACGCAGTGTCCAGGGGAGAGAGGCCGGCATCGGAGGATAGCCAGGCCTCGCGCGATGAGGTCGCGCAGATGCCCTGCAACACGGGCACGCCCAGATCTTCTAGCGCCGGCACCTCCCATTCCAGCCACTCCTCTGGCGAGCCGGAACGGTGGGCGTCGGCGGCGTTCGAACCTCCGCCAGCCAGGACGGTGGTGACGAGGCAATCTACCCTGTCTTTCAGGAGCTCCAGGGCGGCCACGCTTCCGTCCACGCCGGACCGTAGGGAGTAGCAGTAGACCGGCAGGGCGTTGGCGCCGGCTGCCTCCAGCGCGTGGATGAGGTCGTCCACGAAAGCGGTATTGCCGCTCATCCAGTGCGCGCGGTAGAAGATCACGCCCACCGTAGGCAACGCGGGGTGGTGCCGCGCGAGCAGATCATCTACCGAAGAGCCTTCTGGCAATCGCGGATCGTAGACGCCGACCTCAGGCAGCGGCGAGGGCGGCTCGAAGCCGTAGCCCTCCACGAGGACGGTGTCGGCGACGAAGCGGAGCAAACTTTCCGTGTTGCCAACACCGCCGTGGCGCAGGTACTCGAAGGCCTCCAGCACGGTCCCCGAGGGCACGGTGGAGAGCGCCGTAAGCTCCGCGTCCGGCTCGGCCTCCCCGCCGAACGCGAGCATTGGAACGCCCAGCCGCGCGCAACGCCGCCGCAGCTCCTCGAAGCCATTGGGCCACGCCCGCCGGCCGCCCAGCAGCCGCACAAGCACGACCCTGGCCTCAGCCAGTTCCCCATCGAAGAACGAAGCCGGGTCTTCGAGCGTTACAGGGTTGGCGCATCTCACCTCGGGGAAGCCTTCGGGCAAGCGTTCGGAAGCTCTTGCTGCTGCCAGGATCTCGGTGTCGGCGGTCGTTAGCAGCAGAAGCCGGCCCGCTGAGCTGTCAGCTGTCAGCCTGTCAGCCATCAGCTTTTCCTCGCTGCTCGTCGCCCGACGTCGCAAGCGCGAGCGGGGTAGCCGCTGAAGCTTTGCTCTCTCGGCGCGACGCTTCTGCGTCTGCCGTACCGTCGTCCACGACCTGCCGAGGGCTGAAAGCTGAAAGCTGAGGGCTAACATCCGGCAGCCCCGATGGCGGTCCGCCGTCGATCAAGCGCAGCAAAGCGTCGCGGTCCACGTTGTCTGCGATGAGATCTCCTAGTCGCTCTAGTTGCGTTTCGCGGGCGGCGGCGAACGATCGCTCGCCGGGGCCCCAGTCGAGGCCGCGTTTCGCGGCCACCCAGGCGAGGAAGGCTCGGCGGAAATCGTCCGACTCGAGAACGCCGTGCCAGGAGGTGCCGAGGGTAGCGCCGACGCGGCAGCCTTCTACGTTTTCGTCTGTTCCGAACAGTGGCTCGCCTCCGCGCCGTTCTATCCTTCCGTGGTGGATCTCGTAGCCAGACACCTCCGTATCACCGAAACCGGTCGCCCGTCCTTCGGGGCGGGCCAGGATCTTCTCCTTCTCGAAGGCGGTCTCGACAGGCAGGAGCCCCAGACCGGCCGCCCGTGTCTCGCTGCTCTCCACGCCGTCTTGGATGCGTCCGCCAAGCATCTGGTATCCGCCGCAGATGCCGAGAGTGGGAAGCCCATGCCTTGCCCTCTCGGCGAAAGCACCGTCGAGGCCGTGGGAGCGTAGCAGCTGGAGGTCTTCGACGGTCGTTTTGGTGCCGGGGATGACGGCGAGGTCGGCGTCGAGTATCTCTTCCGCCGAGGTCGTGAAGCGCACGGAGACGCCGGGTTCGTGGGCCAGGGCGTCGAAGTCCGTGAAGTTGCTGATGCGGCCGAGACGCGCGACGGCGACGGTGAGGGTGTCGCGGCCCAGTGGAGGCTTTATGGGGCGGGGCGCGTCGAGGGCCAGGGAGTCTTCGCCATCGAGGCCGAGGCCGGGGATCCAGGGCAGCGTCCCGAAGAACGGGCGTCCTGTAAGGGAGGTCAACTGCTCGAGGCCTGGTGCCAGGACCGCTGGGTCCCCCCTGAACTTGTTGATGAGGAAGCCGGCAAGGAGGGACTGGTCTTCACGCGAGAGGAGCGCCAATGTCCCGTAGAGGCTAGCGAAGAGGCCGCCGCGGTCGATGTCCCCGACGAGGAGTACGGGGAGGTCGGCGGCCCGCGCCAGGCCCATGTTGGCAAGATCGTTCCGTCGAAGGTTGATCTCCGCCGGACTCCCGGCCCCCTCGCAGACCACGACGTCGAAGCGACGGCGAAGATCCGCCAGTGCTTCCAGGACGACAGGCATCAAATTCCTCTTCATCCCTCCGTAGCTTGCGGCGCTGGCCGTGGCCCAGGCCTCGCCGCGCACGACGACCTGCGTGCTCCTCTCGGCGGAGGGTTTCAGGAGGACGGGGTTCATCGCCACCTCGGGCTCTACCATCGCGGCCGCGGCCTGGGCGGCCTGGGCGCGTCCTATCTCCGCCCCCTCCCGCGTGACGAACGAGTTGAGCGCCATGTTCTGGGCCTTGAACGGCGCGACCTCAACGCCCTCGCGCGCCAGCCAGCGGCAGATTCCGGCCACGACGACGCTCTTCCCAGCATCCGAGTGTGTACCCGCGACCAGCAACGCCCCGCTCAAGCCGTCCCCTTCCGGCGCGCCCTCTCGCACAGCCAGCCGAACACCAACCCAAGCCCGGCCCAGAACACCACCTGGGTGCCCAACGAAGAGAACCTGAACGCCCACAACACCCCAGAGGGGAACCCTTCCGCAGACGGCCCGGCAGGGAGAGCAAGAAACGATACGGCGACCACGACGATCAGCCCGGCCCCAACGATGAGGCGCCGCCTCGTGGCGTCGAAACCGCGCGTTTTCAGGGCCCTTGCGGCGAACCAGGCGACAAACAGGGCGAGTAGGGAGAGGGCGACGAGCGCGAAGTAGGCGGCGGTGCGAGCCCTGATGGTGGCGGGGTCGCCGACGGACGGAGGATTGGCCGGGTATTTCAGGAAAGGGATCAAGAACGCGCCCGCGAAGATGGCGCCGGCGAGGGAGATGCTGCGCCTGAGGTCGCCGTCCGAGGCGAGGCGGTCCCGGAAGAAAGCGTAGACGATGCCGAACACCCCGCCCGCCGTGACGCCGAAGAGACCAGTCGCGACGAAGAGGCCCACCTTCTGGGTCGAGCGCGAGAAGACCTCTTCGTGGTGGGTGCTCTCGGATGCCTCTTCCAGGGCGATCGCACGGTCGAGCGTGGGCTCGCCGACGAGGAATGCGAAGAGGCCGCAGAGGAGCCCTGCGAGCAGACCGGCGGCCATGCCGCGGCGCAGGTAGGACGAGACCACGGTCTCTCTAGTGGCAGGGAACGCCGAGCAGGTGTCGCCCGTCGTGGGCGAACTCGTGCAGGTAGTCGAAGGGCCCGGCGGCCCGCCCGAGGAGCGGAACCAACAAATCCCCGCTTGCCGAGAGCAGCAAGAACAGCGCGAGGAGCAATAACGCAAGCGCGAGCAGGCTCCACAACGGTAAGCCAGGGGCATAGCCCCGTCCGAGAATCTTCTCCACGATGCCTCCTTCTCGGGGTCCTCGCCCCGGTTTGGGGTCACGGGCGAAAGGCCAGTCTCCTGACTCCCGGCTCCCTGCTCTCCCGGCCTTCCCGCGCCCTCACGGGCGGTGGCGTCGTCGGGTTCGCTCCCCGGTCACAGTGGCGGGACCGTGCCGGACTCGCACCGGCTTCCTGGACCCCTTCGCCCCCTGTTCCCGGGCAGCATAGCCCCGCGGCAGTCAAACGTCAATGGGTCAGCACGCTCCGGCTTCGCCTCCGCTTTCAGCACGGCGCTCCGCGCCTTGTCGGCACGCTCAGCTTCCGGCTTCGCTCGTCAGCAATTCGGCTCATCCGTTCGGCGTGGTATAAAGGGTCCGGATCATGCACAGCCTGCTGGACTTCATTGGATCCATCCCCAAAAACCCCCAGGGTGTTCTGGAGTTTGTGACGGGGTTGCTGTTGGCGCACGGGTACCTCGTTATTATCTTCGGGGCGGCCCTGGACAACTTCGGCCTGCCCGCTTCTGGGGATATCGTGCTGTTTGCCGGCGGGCTTTTTGCGAACGGGGGGCAGCTCGCCCTCCCGCTGGTGATGCTGAGCGGGTTTGTGGGGGCGTCTATCTCGGACAACTCGGTCTACTGGATCGGGCGCGTCGGCGGACGGCCCATGATCTACCGCATCCTGAAGATGCGTTTTCTGCACTTCCTGATCAACGAGAAGAGCCTCGAGCGGGCGGAATGCTACTTCGAGACGCACGGAGGGAAGACGGTCTTCGTCGGGCGCTTCGGACCGGGGCTGCGTAGCATGACCCCGCTCTTCGCCGGGGTTTCGAGGATGAAGTACTACAGGTTCCTGCCCTACAACCTGTCCGCGGCGGTGGTGTGGGCCATTGCCTACTCGTTGGTGGGCTACGTTTTCGGCCAGTACTGGGACGAGCTCCTCGCCGTCGCGAAATCCCTGGGCTACGGCGTCGTCTTCCTTGTGGCGCTCGCGCTGCTCGCCTATTTCCTCAGACGGCGCTGGCCAGGGAACAGGCAGAGGTAGAACCGCCCGGCCACCTACGTCGCGGAAGTCCCTTCTGGCGAACCTTCGCTCAGCGTCTCGAAGATAGCCAGGGCCAGCAGGACCAGCGCGATCGTCGCGGTGAACGCCAGGGGCGAGAGTAGGGAACCTAGCGGGGTAACGAGGATCAGTAGCGCCACCGCGCCGAGGCGCGCGAGCAGGACGCGGTCGTTTGCGGTGCCTTCGTTGATCCTGTCGACGAAGGCGATGCCTAGCAGGAAGAGGATGAGGCCGCCCGCCAGCACGGTTCTGGCCCCCAGGCCGAAACCTTCGAGAGGCACTTCTGCCGCCAGCGCGTATTCCGGGGCGGCGGCCTCGATGGCGAGCTGGACCCCCACGCCGAAGGCGGCGATGCCGGCGTAGACGGCGAAGTGGCCGTAGCCCCAGTAGAACGCGGGGCGCGGGCCGAGCTCGATCCCCGAGGATCCCACGTGATCGAAGTACAGCCACCAGATGCACGCCGCCGTGACGAAACCGGCGAAGGCGGTCAGCATCGCCTCGGGGGCCCAGTCCGTGCCCGCCGTGCCCGAGGCCACCGCCAGCACCGACTCGCCGAGCACGATCAGGGTGAACAGCCCGTAGCGCTCGGCGATGTGACGCGGGTGGAAAGTGATCGTCGGGTTATCCAGGGTCCTGACGGCGAGTATGGGGCCGAGTAGCTCCACAGAGAGCCCGACGGCCCAGACCACGTACCGCCAGGGCGCTGGCACGAGGAGCGAAGTGAGCCAGATGGTCGCCCCGATGATGTTCCCGGCAGCGTAGTAAGTCACGAAGGGACGCAGGCCGGCGGCCACGTGCCGCCCAGCCCTCAGGAAGAGGCCGGCCACGAGGAAGCGCATCAAAGCGTAGGCCAGCACGAAGCCGGCCGTGGCGGCCGCGTCCACGCCTATGCGCCCCACGGAAGCGGCGAGCCCCAGGATGGAGAGCATCGCGACGAAGAGCGTA
Organism: Actinomycetota bacterium; assembly: GCA_046734875.1. Lineage (GTDB taxonomy): Bacteria > Actinomycetota > Rubrobacteria > Rubrobacterales > Rubrobacteraceae > Rubrobacter_D. The sequence continues at coordinate 24,068 of JBKPSF010000239.1, forward strand.
AGGCGGTAGGGCACGTCGTCGTTGTCGAAGGCGGTCGCGTACCAGGTGAAGATCATCCACGACCACCACACCGGCACGAAGAGCCCCAGGAAACGCAGCATACCGCCCAGGTTCGGCTCGTCGTGCAGCCCACGCGCCAGCGCCGCGACCGCCACGACAAAGCAAAGGTCGAAGAAAAGCTCCAGCCAGGTGGACGACCGCTCTTCCGTCCGTTGCTCGCCCGTCAGGTTGCGCATGACCTGCGGACGAACGAAACGCGAGGAACGCCACCCTTCTGCCGTCTCCCCGCCCACAACAGAGTCCTGATTCGAGGGCACGCTCACGCCGCAGCCTCAGTCGTGAAGACGGCCGGATGCCCCACCGTGAAGCCCTTGGCACCAACCGTAACATCCCTTGCCATCAAACCTCCCGCCGGAAACGCCGAGCCCACCCTACATTCGTCGCCCGGGCCACGCATCACCCAAACGGCTAGTCTTCGCACGACCGCTACGCCCAAGACTTCAGCAGCGAACGGCATCGGCCAAGAAGACTAAAGCTAACGTTTACGGTCAAAGATATGGTCGTCATCGGCCTGTGAGCCTGGCGACGATCTCGCGTGCTTCTTGCAAGTGGAACTCTTCCCCGTACAGAGCGCCCTCACGACGGGGAGGTTCCATCCAGACGACGTCGCCGGTCAGGGAACCCACGTAGACGGGGTCGAAGCCCGAGTCGTCTATGAGACCGGCGACCACGCTGTTCGCCACTTCATCATCGCCCGCGTAGAACATCACCACGCGGTCAGGGCCTGTCCTGCCTGCGGCTTCGGCCTGGAAGCCCGCGGTCATGGTGTTGTACGCCTTGACGAGCCTGGCGCCCTCAGCCCGGCGGGCGTTGTACGCGGCGGCGCTCAGGCCGTCGGATAGCTCGAGGACGCCGAAGTTTCCGTTTTCGTCCCTCCCGAACTGGTTGGTGGTGTCGATCAGGACTTTGCCGTCCAGCGGTCCCGCGGCCTCCAGCGCCTCGTCCACCAGGGACCACGGCACCGAGAGCATCACCACCTCGCCGAAGCGGGTCGCCTCTTCCGGGGTACCCGCGCGGGCACCATTACCCACCTCCTCTGCCAGCGCATCGAGTTTTGCGCGGTCTCTGGAGAAGCTGAAGAGGACTTCGTGTCCCGCCCGGGCGAACAGCTTGCCGGCGTTGCCCCCAATCCTGCCAGAACCGATGATCCCTATTTTCATCTACGCTCCTTATTCGTGGAGTCACACAGGGACACGCTGCTTTACTCCCCTATTGCCAGGGATGCACCAGCTCCGACGCCAAGGAACCTATCGGCCATCGCGTCATCTCCGAGACACCATGGTTGGCCACCACCATCAACACCCTCTTCGGTGCCGCCGTCCGATCTACCGTCGCTCCCACGACACTCCTTCGTCCCGTACTTACCTTCATATACTATACAGTATTGTCAAGTAAATATTTTGGGGCAAAGCGGTAGACTAGCTTTGTCGAAGAGAGAAGTCAGGTGTGTTGGCATGAAGCGAAAAAGGGGGCGACCGCGATCGCGGGAGGTAGACAGGGATGTATTGCGGGCGGCGATGAGGGTGATGGCGCGCGGGGGATACGCGCGCATGACCATAGACGAGGTCGCGTCCGAGGCCGGTGTGAGCCGGCCGACCGTCTACCTGCGCTACGGGGACAAGGCCGAGCTGGCGACGGCGGCGCTCGCCGCCCACAGGGACAGGGGACGTCCGGAGGAGACTGGGGAGACGCAGGCTGACCTTGTCGCCCGTCTGAGGCATTTCAGGAGGGGGCTGGAGCGGCCCTTCGGGATGGCCACGATCGGGAGCGTGTTGGCCGAGGAGCAGGCCACCCCGAGGCTACTAGACCTCTTCCGCGAGCGCGTCGTCGAGCCGCGTCGCAGGGAGTTGCGGGAGGTCCTGGAGCACGCGCTGGACCGCGGCGAGCTAAGAGACGACGCCGACATCGAGGCCGCCGTCAACATGCTCGTGGGATCCTACTACGCCCAGTATCTCGCGGGGGTCCCCTTCCCGGAAGACTGGCCCGAGGGCGTAGTCGACACGGTTCTGGACGGCCTCGCTCACTAGAGAGGTCAGCGTCCTTTGCGCCAAGTCTCCGCCCGGATCGTAACGAAGAGGCAGGCCGAGCGGCCCGAGGGGCAACCGGTGCGACCCCTCATTCTCCCGGAGTGCTTGAGAGCGGTCGGCCCGCCGAAAAAGTCGGCTACGATAGTCTCAGAGGTCGCTGAGCTTGCTCTCGTGGAACCTCTCCAGAACCTGCTCGAAGGCCTCCGGGTGGATACGTACGTCGCCCTTGAAGGGGTGGTCCAGGGCGGCCACACTAAACAGTGACAAGGCGATTATCAGCGCCAACGAAGCCACCATCAGCGTGTGCACCAGGGTGTTCTCCAGGCCGAAGAGGTAGGTGAATGCTATCGTGATGAGGCCCCCGCCTATCAGCACTACCCACAGGATGGTGGGCAGCCCCCCACTGGCCGCGAGCAGTCTCTCCCGCCTGCCGTCTCCCAAGCCGTGCAGCTGCTCCAGGACTTCGTTGTAGCGCGCCTGGCTGTAGGGCACCTGCTTGGCGCCCGTGGGAGGTTCGAGTCCCAGGATGGTGCCCCTCAGCTCGTCGAGGGTGGCCCACGCCTTCGGGCTCGCCTTACCTTGCTCCATAGCCGGCCACTCCTGCTCCACCACGACTTGCGCGTAGGAGCGGGCGAGCTGCTGGATGTGGCGTCCCTCGGGTTGGGGTAAGGCGTGGGCGAAATAGAAGATCCCGGCAAGCTCGTTGGCTTCATCAGAAGCGACGTCCTCGGCCGCGTTCCACTGTTCCCAGACGGCGATGAGCATGAGCCCCAGCAACACGGCGTAGGAGACGCCCAGGACGGCGTAGATGAAGCCTGCAACGTCGTTGTGTTGCTTGCGCCGCTCGGTAGGGACCAGGCGCTGCACCA
>JBKPSF010000240.1:0-9959 GCA_046734875.1 Actinomycetota bacterium
GTCACCGGCGCCAGGATGATGTTCCACTACATCAGGATCGGCGGCGTCAAGGCCGACCTCCCGCCGGACATACCGCAGAAGATCTGGGACTACATCGAGAGCCTCGAAGCCCACTTCCAGCGCGACTTCGTAGACCTTATAGCGGGTAACGAAATCTTTATCTCCCGTACGCGCAACGTCGGAAATATGACGCAGGAGCAGGCGGTCGAGATGGGCGTTACCGGACCGGCCCTGCGCTGCACGGGCGTTGACTTCGACATCAGGCGCGACTACCCCTACAGCGTCTACCCCGACCTGGAGTTCGACGTCATCACCGATACGGCGGGCGACGTCGAGGCCTCCTACCGGGTGCGTATCGCGGAGTGTTTGCAGAGCATACGCCTCATAAAGCAGTGCTTGGAGAAGATGCCAGAGGGCGAGGTCATGGGAGATCTCGGGCGCAGGCTGCGGCCTGAGGAGGGTCACGGTTTCGGGCGGGTAGAGAGCCCGCGCGGGGAGTACGCCGTCCACGTCGTCTCGGATGGCTCGGACACGCCGTACAGGGTTCACTATCGTGATCCGAGCTTCGTGAACATGCAGCTCCTGCAGGAGATCGTGCCGGGGCATTACTTGCCGGACATCATGCCGATAATGGGCCTCGTCGACCCCGTCTCCGGCGGGTGGGACAAGTAGATGCAGACGGTCCTCAACCTGCTCGAGGTCGAGCCGATCCGGCTGCTTATCTCCTTCGGGGCCGTCCTGTTCCTCGTTCTCAACCTCGCCGCCGTCCTGACGATGGCGGAGAGGAAGGTCTCCGGGTACATCCACCTGCGCTACGGGCCGAACAGGGTAGGGCCGCGCGGCCTCTTGCAGCCAGCCGCCGACGTCTTCAAGCTGTTCTCCAAAGAGAACGTCTCGCCGGGAAGGTCGGACCTCTGGGTCTTCCTCGGTGCGCCGATAGCCATGTTCCTGCCCGCCGCCCTCGTGTGGCTGGTGGTGCCTTTCGCCCCGAACGCGGTCGTGGCCAACCTCAACGTGGCGATACTGTTCTTCGTCGCCATCACCTCCATCGGCGCTCTCGGCGTCGTGATGGCCGGCTACGGGAGCCGTTCGGCGTTTTCGTTGCTCGGCGCGTTGCGCGGGGCCGCACAGATGATCTCCTACGAGGTGCCGTTGATCCTGAGCCTGCTGGGCGTGGTAATGCTCTCGGGGAGCCTCTCCCTTGTTGATGTAGTCAACGCGCAAGGCGATACGATCTGGACCTGGTACTTTTTGCCGCAGCTCCCGATGTTTATCACCTTCTATATTGCGGGGCTTGCGGAGGTGAAGCGGGTTCCGTTCGACTTGCCCGAGGGGGAGAGCGAGATCGTCGGCGGGTTCATGGTCGAGTACTCGGGGATGACCTGGGCGCTCATCCAGGCCGCCGAGTTCGCCTCCATGGCCGTAATGTCGGCGATCACGGTCACGCTGTTCGTGGGTGGCTGGCAGCCTCCGCTGCCGTTCCTCGATCTCGGGAACTTCAACTGGGTCTGGTTCGGGATCAAGACGGCCTTGATCATGTTTACTTTTCAGTGGATCAGGTGGAGCGTGCCCCGTCTCAGGATGGACCAGCTCATGGACCTGGGCTGGAAGATACTCGTTCCTATAACCCTGATCTGGCTGTTCGTCACGGCCGGCGCGATCCTGATTTTTTAGGAGGTTTTGATGCCACAAGTCGGACAGGGCATCTTGAAGGGGATGGGGGTAACCCTGCAGCACCTCTTCGGGCAGAAGATCACCCGCCAGTATCCCGAGTACAAACGGGAACTCCCCGAACGCAGCCGCGGCATGCTCACCGTGGACATGGACCGCTGCATCGCGTGCCTGCAGTGCATGAGGATCTGCCCCGACCACTGTATCTCCATCGAGCAGACCAAGCGCGACGCCGACGGCTCGGGCAAGGCGAAGCCCTATCCCATCGGGTTCGTGATCGACGACTCGCGTTGCATGTACTGCTCTTTGTGCGTCGAGGTCTGCCCGGTCAACTGCATCTATCACACCGAGGAGTTCGAGGCGCAGGCTTACAACCGCCTCGAGCTCGCCAGGCAGTTCGGCGAGCTCCCCGTGGACCCGAGGATAGACCCCAAGCCAGCCGTAAAGAAAAAGAAAAGGCCAACGGGCAAGAAGGCTCCCAAAACGGTAGAGAAGCCCAGGACCGGGGACGAAGCGGCTTGACGGTAGCTTTCGCTTTTCTGGCCGGGATGACGCTGGTCTCGGCGCTCGGGGTGGTGCTGAGCCGCAGCGTGGTGCACTCCGCATTGTTCATGTCGGGCTCGTTCCTAGGGGTTTCGGGGTTCTTCGTGATGCTCAACGCGCCGGCCCTCGCCGCCTTTCAGGTCTTGATCTACGTGGGTGCGGTTACGGTGGTTATCCTGTTCGGGATAATGTTCACCCAGAAGCCTCAAGTCAGGCGCTACCGGACCATAATCAACCGCCAGTTCTGGGCGGGTTTTCTGGTCGCCGCTGGCGTCGGGTTCTTCCTGGCCTACGTGCTGGCCGCCGAGAACTGGGGACAGACTGAGGCTGGTAACGGGCCGCGGGAGGTTGCCGCCTTCGGGCGTGACCTGTTAGGCGTCAGCAGTGGGGCGGAGATCTTCACCTTGCTCTTCGAGGTCGCCTCGGTGCTGCTACTGGTGGCCCTGGTCGCCGCCATCGTCGTCAGCCGCCGCAAGATGGGAGGGGGCGTCGACCGGGGGGTGAGGGAGTAATGCCCGATATGCCGGCCCAGGTCCAGCAGGTTATAGATACGCTAGTAGGAGCGCCGCCGCTCGAAGGATACCTGGTGGTTGGGGCTTTCCTCTTCGCCATCGGGGCGTGGGGGGCTTTGATCCGGCGCAACGCCGTCGTGATCTTTATGTGCGTGGAGCTGATGATCAACGGCGTCAACCTGACGCTGGTCGCCTTCGCTGACTATCTGCCGGGAGCAGGCGGGCTCGGCGTGAGTTACGCGGTCCTGGTGATCGCCATAGCCGCTGCGGAGATCGCGGTCGGACTTGCTATAGTGCTCGCGGTGTTCCGCTCGCGGCGTACCGTGAACGTGGACGAAGTAACCTCCATGAGAGGCTAGAGGGGGGCCCGTGCAGACCGTAGGCCAACAGCTGATCATAACGGCCATACCGGTGCTTCCGGCGCTGGTCTTCCTCGTGCTTACCCTGACCGGGCGGCTTCTCAAGGAGAACGCCCAGTACGTTGCCATCCTCGGGGTGACGATCTCGCTGGTCTTCTCCGTCTTCGCCCTGCTCTTCGTGGCCGGCATCGTGCCAGGCGGCGGGGCGCCGATAGAGTTCTCGGTTAACTGGATCGACCTCGGCCCCGGCGGTTCTTTCTCCATGGGCGTATACATCGACGGCCTTGCCGCGGTGATGCTCGTCGTGGTGAGCTTTGTGAGCCTAATGATCCAGCTCTACTCAGGCGCCTTTATGGAGGGCGATAAACGCTTCGCCTGGTTCTACGCCGTGCTAAACCTGTTTACGGCCTCGATGCTCGGGCTCGTGCTCGCCGCGAACTTTATCCAGCTCTACGTGTTCTGGGAGCTGGTCGGCCTGTGCTCCTATTTGCTCGTCGGGCACTGGTTCGAGAAGCCTTCGGCGCGCGACGCCGCCGTAAAGGCTTTCGTCGTCACCAGGATCGGGGACGCGGCGCTGTTCGTCGGCATCATCATCTTCTGGGCGACTACCGGCTCGGCCGCTTTCTCGGACATTTCGTTGGCGGCGCAGTCCGGGTTTATCGGGGGATCGTTGTTCACGACGGCGGTGATCCTGGTCTTTATCGGCGCCGTTGGCAAGAGCGCGCAGTTCCCGCTGCACGTCTGGCTCCCCGACGCCATGGAGGGCCCGACGCCGGTGAGCGCCCTGATCCACGCCGCCACCATGGTCGCAGCGGGCGTCTACCTGGTCGCACGCACCTACGACATCTTCGTCCAGAGCCCGACGGCCATGCTCGTGGTCGCCTACATAGGAGGCTTCACAGCGCTGATGGCGGCGACGATGGCGCTGGTCAAGAGGGATATAAAGCGCGTGATCGCCTACTCCACCGTCTCGCAGCTCGGATACATGATGCTGGGCCTCGGGATAGGCAACTACACGGGCGGCATCTTCCACCTCTACAACCACGCCTTCTTCAAGGCGCTGCTCTTCCTGTGCGCCGGCAGCATCATCTACGCGATGGACTCCTACAACCTCTTCGAGATGGGGGGCCTGAGGCGAAGGATGCCCATAACTTTCTGGGCGATGGTAATAGCGGGGCTCTCGCTCTCGGGAATATTCCCGCTCTCGGGTTTCTGGTCCAAGGACTCCATCGTCGCCTCGGCCTACGAAGAGCACTACTATGTGCTCTTCGGCATGGCCCTCCTGACGGTGTTCCTGACGGCCTTCTACATCTTCCGTGCCATCTTCCTCGCGTTCACCGGCGAGCCGCGGACGCAGGGGGCGCGCGAGGCCGCCGAGTCGCCGGGGATCATGACGGGCCCGATGATGCTCCTGGCCTTCCTCTCCATCGTGAGCGGCTGGGTCGGGATACCGCCGGGGTTCGGACTCCCGATCCCCGACTACTTCGCCGATTTCGTGCACCCGAGCGAGTTCGCCTCGAAGACGCTAAACATCGGAGAGCCCACCTTCAGCTTCGTGCTGGCGGTTGTATCTGTGGTCGTCGCGCTCCTCGGAATAAGCCTGGCCTACGCGCTCTACGTCGCACAGCCGGAGAGGGCCGGCGCGCTCGCCAGCAGGTTCTCCTGGCTCTACAGGTTCCTGGATAAGGGCTGGTACTTCGACGCTCTGTACGGTGCGACGTTCGTGCGGTTCGCGATGTGGCTCGGGAGGGCCACGCGGGGCTTCGACCGCAACGTTATCGGCGGCGCCGTGAGCGGGGTCGGGCGCGGGGCAACGGGGACAGGTGGCCTGCTGCAGCGGTTGCAGAGCGGCGGCGTCCAGAACTACGTCCTGTTCATCCTGCTCAGCGTGCTGATCATAGGAGTAGTGGTGGGGGCGCAGTACGCCGTGATCGTGGTGGGCCTGATCGCGCTCGTAACAGCCGCCGCCTTCGCCGTGGGGAGCAGGCTGTGATCACGACCGTAACCATCCTCATCCCCCTCCTCGGTGCCATCCTTATGCTCCTCCTGCCCGACGACGTCCGCCTGGTACGCTACTCCGCCCTCGGTGTGGCGGCCGTGCCCCTGATCCTCGCGGTCTACATCTACTTCGCCTTCGGGGGTGACCTTGCTGCGGCGACGCTAACGCAGGACGTAACCTGGATCGGGTCTCTCAACATCGGCTACAGGGTGGGCCTCGACGGGCTCGGGTTCGGCATGTTCTTCCTCTCGGCGTTCCTGACGCTGATAGCCGTGGTTGCTTCGTGGGACGTGAACCGCAACCTCAAGCAGTACTTCGCCCTGCTTTTCGTGGCCGAGGTAGGGATGCTCGGGGTGTTCGCGGCGCAGGACCTCATTCTGTTCTACGTGTTCTTCGAGATCACGTTGATCCCGATGTACTTGCTCGTTGGCGTCTGGGGCGACGAGAACCGGCGTCCGGCCGCGATCAAGTTCTTCGTCTTCACCTTCCTGGGCTCGACGGTGATGCTCGCCGGCTTTCTGGCGTTCGGAATCCTGGCGAATACCTACTCGATGGAAGCTTTGGGCGGCGGTGGCGGCCTCTCGCGGGCCGCCCAGGTCGCCGTGGCTGCACCCATCCTGTTCGGGTTGCTGATAAAGGTTCCGGCGGTGCCGCTGCACGGGTGGCTTCTGGACGTGTACGTCTCGAGCCCGACCTCTACCAACGTGCTGCTCTCTGGTGTCCTGCCAAAGCTCGGGACCTACGGCATCATCGCGGTGGCGATACCACTCCTGCCGCTGGGCATCGAGCCCTTCCTCCCTTACCTCGCGGCCTTCGGGGTTGTAAACATCCTCTACGGATCGTTCGTGGCTTTCATGCAACCCGACCTGAAGGCGCTCGTCGCATTTTCCTCCATCGGTACCCTCGGCTTTATCCTGCTCGGCGCGGCGTCGGGGAACTCCGTCGGCCTGAACGGCGCCGTCTTCCAGCAGGTCTCGCACGGACTCTACTCGGCGCTGCTCTTCATCCTCGTCGGCGTGATCGCCGCGAAGACGGGCACGCGCCGCATAGGCGAGCTCGGCGGGCTCGCGGCCAGGATGCCGTGGGCCGGGGGGTTGCTCGCCCTTGGCGCGCTCGCCGCGATGGGGTTGCCGGGGCTTGCGGTATTCGTCTCCGAGTTCATGAGCATCATGGGCGGGTACACGACGTTCCCGGTTCAGGGAGTGCTGGCCGCGCTCGGGATCATACTCTCCGCCATGTATTTGCTGTACATGCTGGCGCGGGTGATCTTCGGCCCCATCGAAAAACCCGCCTACGAGGAACTGGGAGACGCGAACGCCGTCGAGATGGCCTCTGTGGTGCCGCTCGCCGTGCTGCTCGTCGTGCTCGGCGTCTTCCCCGCCCTCTTGATAAGCGTTCAACGTCCGGCGGTCGAGGCGGTCCTTGCCGTGATAGGGGGTAGCTAGTGGTTACGGGACAGACCATCGTCGCGCTCCTGCCTGAGGTAATCTCGACCGCCTTCGTGATCCTGGTTCTCCTCGTCGGCGCGTTCGCCGAGAGGAACCCCGGCATCGCCACGGGCCTCGCGACTCTAGGGACTCTTGCCGTGTTCGCGAGCGCCGCCGTGCTGCTCGCAACCGGCTTCTCGGGCAGCTTCTTCGGCGGCGGCTACGTGGTAGACGGCTTCGCCCTCTACTTCAAGCTCATAGTGGCCGGCTCGGCCTTCTTCGCCGTGCTCGCCGCTGCCCGCTGGTCCGGAGAGACCGGCGACGCCCCGGAATACCTGACGCTGATCCTCTCGGTCGTGCTCGGGGCGTCCCTTCTCGCCTCCATGCGCGACCTTTTCGGCATCTTCCTCGCCATAGAGCTCGCGACCATCCCATCGTACGCCATGGTCGCATTCGACAGGAGCCGCCGCGAGAGCGCGGAGGGAGGGATGAAGTATCTTATCACGGGCGTTATCGCCTCCTCGGTGCTGCTCTACGGGCTGGTCTTGATCTACGGTGTGTCGGGCTCGGCGATGCTCTCCGACGTGGCCGAAGCGTTTACGGGCAACCTCACGCCAGTCGCCATCCTCGGCCTCGTGCTTATGATCTCCGGCTTCGCCTTCAAGCTCTCGGCCGCGCCTTTCCACTTCTGGACGCCGGACGCCTACCAGGGCGCCCCCACGAGCGCCGCGGCGTTCCTGTCGGTCGGTCCGAAGGCGGCGACCTTCGCCGTCCTCCTGCGCATACTGCTCGAAGGCATGCCTGAGGCAGCCGCGACCTGGACGGCCGTGATGGCCTTCCTCGCGATCATCACCATGTTCGTGGGCAACCTCGCCGCCCTCAGGCAGCGCAACGTCAGGCGGATGCTCGCCTACAGCTCGGTGGCCCACTCCGGCTATATTCTTGCCGCCTTCGCCGCTTTGCAGGGGGCGGGCATAGCGTTCGCCGTGCAGGCGGTCCTGATCTACACAGCGGCCTACGCCATCATGAACATGGGGGCTTTCCTGGTCATCGACCTCGTCGGGGAGGACGCCAAGAACTTCAACGGGCTTATAAGGACGAACCCCAGCGTAGCCGTGAGCATGGCCCTGTTCATGGCCGCGCTCGTCGGCATACCCCCGCTCTCGGGCTTTTTCGGGAAGCTCTGGATCATCATAGCCGGCGCCCAGTCTGGTTCGATCCTGGTCTACGTCGTGGTCGGCGCGCTGGTCGTGAACACCGTTCTCTCCGTGCCCTACTACTTCGGCATCATCAGGAACATGATCCTGGAGGAGCCCACAACGGAGACGGTGAGGTCGAAGGGCGCCGGAGCCGTCAGGTTCTCCGTGTACGTGCTCGCCGCTCTCACCACCGTGTTCGGCCTGCTCATAATCCCCCTCTCCGCGCTGGTCAGGGCCTCTGGCCTTGCGTGAGGGCCCGTAAGGATTGCTTGCTCCGTGTTGGCGTGCGTGCCGTCTTTGGTGTAAGCTCTAGGGCGCGATGCGAGCTGTAGTACTGGTAGGAGGGCAGGGAACTCGGCTGCGGCCGATTACCTTTCACATCCCCAAAGCATTGGTGCCCCTGCGCAACCGCCCCTTCATGGGATACATGCTGGACTTTCTGCGCCGCGGCGGCCTCTCCGGCGCGGTGCTCTCTCTGGGGTACCTGCCCGACCCGATCCAGGCTTATCTATGCGAGCAGCAGGACCTCGACGGCTTTTCCGTGGACTATGCCGTCGAGGATTACGCCCTCGGCACCGCAGGCGGCATCAAGAACGCCGAAGAGTACCTCGACGGCGAGACGCTGGTCGTGGTCAACGGCGACGTGCTTACGGGGATGGACCTCACCACCGCGATACAGGTACACAAAGCCTCTGACGCCCTTGCCACCATCACCCTGACGAGCGTCGAGGACCCGACGGCCTACGGCCTCGTAGAGGTAGACCACGAGATGCTCGTGCACCGTTTCATCGAGAAGCCGGCGGCCGACGATGTTACTACCAACCTCGTCAACGCCGGCGTCTACGTGCTCGAGCCCGAGGTCCTCGGCATGATCCCGGCCGGACGCGAGGTCTCTATAGAACGCGAGATCTTCCCCGAACTCCAGGAGAGCGGCAGGATGCGGGCCTACATCACGAGCTCCTACTGGCGCGATATCGGCACGCCCCGCAGCTACCTGGCGGCCTCCCACGACGTCCTCTCGGGCGCCGTCGGCCTGCGCGACGACTTCGATTACCTGGACGTCCACCCTTCCACCGAATGCGGCAAGAACGTCAGGCTTCTGCCCCCGGTCTCTATCGACGAGGGGTGCAAGGTCTCCAGCCTCGCCACGATAGGTGGGCGCTCCTCGCTCGGCAAAGGCTGCATCGTGGGGGAGGGTGCCACCGTGGAGGGTAGTATCCTCCTGGATGGCGCCGAAGTGGAGTCAGGCGCCGTCGTGCGGGGCTCCATCGTTGGCCCGAACGCCAGGGTCGGCACCAACGCCATCGTCCGCGGCCTCTCGGCGCTCGGCGCCGGTTGCGTCGTCGGCGAGGGCAACGTCCTCGACCAGGGAATCCGCGTCAACCCCGGCGTCGTCGTCCCGCCCCGCAGCCTGAGCTTTTAGCACTTGGCTAACCGCTAAAAGCCGTAAGCCTCCCGTACCGACTAACTTTACGTCCTGCCAAAAGCCCCTAGGGAAAACCCGGTGTACCAACCATACCTTGCCGCGCTCGCCGACATGTTCTACCCCGAGCGCTGTGCCGGCTGCGACCGGCGATCCAGCGACGTGCTCTGCCGCTCCTGCTTCGAGGCCCTTCCCCGCGTGAGCGGCCCAGTTTGTGAGCGTTGCGGGTTGCCGACAGCTTTTGCGACGCCCGTCTGCGAGGAATGCAAGAACGTGGATTTTGGCTTCGAGAGCGCCAGGGCGGCGCTCCGTTACGAGGGCGTTGGCAAGGAGGTTGTGCACGCCCTCAAATATCGGGGGTACAGGAAGGTGGCAGGCAGGCTCGCCGCTCCGCTCATGGTGCAGAGCCTCGGCGATTGTCGCTTCGACGCTGTAGTGCCCGTGCCCTTGCACCGGTCGCGGCTCAGGAAGAGGGGCTTCAACCAGGCCGGGTTGCTGGCGCTGGGCGTCGCGCAGCGGATAAACGCAACCGTATCGGATACACTAGAAGTCGTGCGCAGCACGAGGGACCAGGTCGAGCTCTCTGCGGCCCAGAGGAGGGCCAACGTCGCGGGCGCCTACAGGGCCAGCGGGCCCGTGCGGGGCAGGGTACTCCTGATCGACGACGTCTTCACCACCGGCGCAACCATGAGCGCCTGCGCCACGACCCTCGTGCGTTCTGGCGCGCAGGAGGTGCACGCCTTGAGTTTGTGCAGGACGGTTTGAGTAGCAGGCATCGGGCATCGGGTTTCGGGCTTCAGGAAGCTAGCGACGCCACGGCTTGAGC
>JBKPSF010000241.1:0-3346 GCA_046734875.1 Actinomycetota bacterium
GTCCGAAGCTGCCGGGCCAAACGTTTGTTCTCGAAATGCTGCGCCACGTCTTCGCGGTGCAGCCTGGACAGCTCGATCTCGGTCATGGCGTACATCCCGGTCTCCTCTCCAGTCCTCGTTGCTTTCGATAGGTATAAGTAAAGCGCCAGACGCCGGCGCGGACATCGGGCGTAAGAACGATCCTCGCGATGGACTTCCGGCGGCGTGGCCGCGTAGGACCAAAGTCCAATAGTACGAGGTACGCTACTTGCGGATCCACCGATGACCTGGCCCGATCCCCGTCCGTCGTGGAAGCCGATCGGGCCTATATGTTCCCGTTGAGAGGGGCGTTGGTCGGCCGGAAGTTAACGTAACGGTGGCATGTCTGCGCAGACGGCCATCAGGGTCATGTCGTCGAGCAGCGGCGAGTCGCTGTTGATCAGGAACCCCATCGCTCCCGGGTTGGCTATGCTCGGCGCCGCCGTAACTATCTCCGTGCCGGCGTCCTTGTTCGCCCAGGCGCTACCGATGGCGAGGTCCCCGGTGTCGCAAGAGACGGCGGTCGAGAACACCACGTCTATGGTTATCGGCCTGTCCACCCGGTAGGTTTTGGCGGGCATGAAAGCGCTCGCCTCCTGCCCGTCGAGCTTGTCGGCGTTGAGGTTGGCGACCCGCCCGGCCGAGTTGACGCTCATCGGCGCCTTGCCCGGCTCCACCTGCAGGTCCAGCGCCGTCGCCGAGGCGTCGGGGGAGTTGTTGTCCACCTGGAGGCTCGGGCCGGCCACGCTGCCGACCAGCTTGCTTATCTGGTTGACGGTGTTGGTCTTGCCCAGGTCGAAGCGAGCGCCTACGCCCGTCCCCGCCAGCGCCGTAGTTGCCGCCCCGAGCACCAGCGCCAGCATGATCGCCAGGCCCACAACCGTGGTGGTCGTCCTCGCCATCCACGCTATCTTGCTTGCTACACTACCCAACATCTCTTGCCTCCTTCTTGCGGCGGCGGGCGGGTACTTTCGTCCCATCCGCCGCCGGCGTCTCTACCCTCGTCTCGGCCCGTGAGCCCTAGTTCGCTTCCTTGATCTCGCAGCGCTTCACGGAGTCGAGCCCAGCGTCGAACTGGACCTGATCCCTGCCTGGACCGCAATCTATGACGTCCCTCTGGCCTTCGACCGCGTTGACGATGTCGTCGCCCGGCCCGCCCTCGACGGCGTCGGTGCCGTCGCTGAAGAGGAAATCGGCCGAGATATGGTCGTTCCCGCCCTCGCTGTAGAGCCTGTCTGAGCCGGCGCCGCCCACGAGGTCGTCGGAGCCACCGCCGCCGAGAAGTTGGTCGTTGCCAGGGGCCATCGCCGCGTTGCCGTCGCCGGTGAGCCTGTCGGAGGCTCCGAGGCCTTGGATCACGTCGTCGCCGCCGAGGCCGACGATGCTGTCGTCCCCGTCTGTGCCCCGCATGACGTCGGCCCCGTCGGTGCCGATGCAAGGTTCGCCGCCGACGGAGGGCGGACACTCGATGTTCAGCGCGTACGCGGCGCTGCCGAGCAGGATCACCGCCAGGCTCACCGCGGAGAGCAACAGGGCAGCCCTGCGCCTCAGCCGCCGGGCCGACGGCTCACCCTTGCGCCTCATCTTTGTGTCGCTCGTCTGGTACATCACTAGAGCCTCCTTTGCTCTGGACGTTGCCTCGTGGTTCTCAGTAAAGCCCCGAACCGAAATGTCTACATCGGGAGAAGGACCTTGATGCATCTAGGACTTTGGCCCAACGTTTTCTTGCGGTTCGTCGCACGGACCTCCGCCGATGTTCGGCGGGGCGGAGAAGACGACCCCGCCCCACCGGCTCGAGCCGCATCTAGGCGAGGCGAAGGACGTAGAACATGCCACCGCTGTCCTTGTCCGAGAGGAACCCGTCAGGGCTCGTCGTTACGCCTTCGAGCGGCTCGTCGCTCCTGGGAACGGCGGGTCGGGTCTGGAACGGGGAGAAATGCACGCGCACCCCGCCCAGCGCCTCGAAGGCCGCCCCCGTCCACTGGTTGGTCGCCTCGGTGACCATGTACTCGTAGCCCAGCGCCCTGCTCCTCTCCGCGCTCGCCGCCACGAGCTCGAAGGCGTCCCCTTTCGGGAGGTCGTCCGAGCGGGCGACCAGGAGATGGTGGCTCACTTTGCCTTCGTAGTAGGCCCTCCGGAACGCCGGGTACCGTTCGGAGAGGGCCTCAAGCGCTTCCGCGTCCTGGGCGCCCAGCGCGGCGTAGACCGGCTCCCAGACCCCGAAGACCGTGTCGAGGAACGGGTCACCCTCCCTCAAGGGTGGCTCCACGTCGAAGGGCGGCATCGTCTCGTTGAACGCGCTGCCGATGACGCGTCCCTCTTCGTCCAGGATGGCGACCGATTGCTCCAGTACCTCCTCGTTTATCTCTATGGCGTCCTTCGGGCTGGTGGGATCGGTCAACGCGGCGAGGCGTACGATCCAGTACATTTGCGTCGCCGTGTCCCACGCGCCGAACGGGACGGTTCCGAACGGATCGGTGTGGCGCGCCTCCATGAGCCCGGCGGGCGGGTGCTTGGGGGACCTGAGATGGCGGGCCTGCGGTTCGCGGCGGGCGAACCCGTCGGCTATCACCCACGCCATCTGCAAGAGTTGGTCCATCGTCAACCCCGTCGCGTCGGCCGTGGAGTACCGGATGCTGCGGTGAGGCCGGGCCCGCGCGAGATCCATTAGCGGCAAGGACCCGGGCAGGGACTGCAACCCGTGCCGGTCGACATCCGCGGCTTTCGGATACTCGGCGTAGGGCAGGGGGCGCGGTTCGTCGGAGGACTTCGTTCCGTCCAGTACGGTGGCGAGCTTCTGTCGATTCATACCGTTGCTCCTCTTTCTCGTGTTGGATAACCGGCTTACGGGTTGGGTACTATTCCTGGCACTCACCTCCCTGGTCTCGTCAGGCCGCGCCGACGGTGACGGGTTGCCCGGCCTGTCTCTCCTGCGCCGCCTCCTCTTCTCGGGGCGCGGCCTGCAGGACGGCTACATCAACACCAGCGCCCGCGCGGCGGAGAGCTCCTTTCGCGTGCCGGCCTCTGTCCCCGACGAGGAGCGTCGCGGCCAGTGCGCTGGCGAGCGCGAGCCCGGCGGAGACCAGCATCACCGCGCGGAACCCGGCGACGTAGGACTCTTCTATGGCACGCTCGATCCGTGCCTCCGTCCCCGCGTTTACGCCATCGGGGACTTCCGCCGCCCCGAGGTCGGCCTTCGCCGCCTCCAGCTCGCTGCGTACCGCGCGAGGAAGATCCATCCGTTCCAGGCGGGCGTCGAGGTTCGCGGAGAACGTGGCGTAGACGATCATCCCGAGAACGGCGACCGCCAGGAGACCCGCTATACGGG
>JBKPSF010000242.1:0-2805 GCA_046734875.1 Actinomycetota bacterium
CGCCGCCGCCGCGGGCCACGAGCTCGTCGCCCGCTACGAAGACCTCGACGCCCCGGGCCTCCTCCTCTACTACCGCCCCGGCCTCAAAGAGGCCATAAACAACATCAAGGAGCTAGAGGACTGGGAGGTGCTCCTCATCGCCGACCCCCGATGCGTCTCCGAGACCGAGTCGGCCGTGCACGAGTTCGTGCACAAGCTCTCCCTCTACGGAAACCGCCTCGAATCTCCCGCCCACCCCTGGGAAGACTTCCTCGCCGACATGAAGTCCTACAGGCGCGAGATGGGCAGAACGTCTTAGAGCCGGTCAGCATTTCAGCCAAAAACAAAAGGCTGAAGTGCTAACCGGCTGACCGGCGTGAAACCGAAGGCGGTGTTCTGTAGGATAAGAAGGTGAGCTTTATTCTGACCGTCATAGGGCTTCTGTTGCTGGTGATCTCGCTGGCCGGCGTCGCGCTCGGTATCTACATGGCCGCCGGCGGCAGAACCCGCAGCCGCGGTAGGCTCTTCGCAATCCTCTGGGTGCCTGCGCTGGCCGCATCGACGGGCGTCCTGATGCGCGACGTCGTAACCTTCGCGGTGGGCCTGCTTTGCTTCCTGGTCGCGGGTACCGTCTTCACCCTGCAGGGCGACGTGCCCGACGAGCCATCCAGCAGGAAGGCCAACCTCGCCAGAAGCCCCGCAGGCAGCAGGCTCCTCGACTCCGAAACGACCACCAAGGAGAACGAAACCCGCGGCCAGGGCAGAGTAGCTTCTTGAAGGGCGCTGCGCCCTTCAGCACGGCGCTTCGCGCCTTGTCGGCACGCTCAGGCTGACGCCTTCGCTTGTCGGCACGCTCCCTTCGGTCGCTTTCAGCATTTCAGCTTGTCAGCAGGGTGGTTGGCCGGCTGACTATTTGTGGCACCTGCCAAGCCTGCTGGTTGCTGATGCCTGTAAATGGCTCGCAGCGTTGTTGCTATACTGGCCGCCGAGAAAGGCCCTTGGGAGGCTCGGGGGAGAGTCCGGGGCGCACGGTTGCGTTGGTCGCGGACGGAAGGAGAATAGAGGATGGGCCTCATCCGCACGATACTCGCCCTGGTCATCCTGCTCATACTCGTCCACGTCGGGTTGGTATATACCAACATTGAACAGAACACCAACGTTTTGACGAGCGCGGTGTACAGTCTTGGGGTGTTGGTGGAGTCTCCCGCCCGGCTGCTGCTCGACACGCTGACGCCCTTGCAGGATTACCTCAACCCGAAGAACTTCTTCGTAGTCGCCCTCACCGCCGCTGCGGTCTATTTTGTTCTCTACCTGCTGCTCGGCGTCGGCCGTCGCGCCTAGGAGCGGTTCGCGCAGCGAACCGTACTGTCAGCACTTCAGCATTTCAGCTTGTCAGGTCTTATCGCCCCGGCCTTGCCCGGCGGCGCACGGGTCATCGCTGTCGCTAGAGTTTGACGCGCGCGGCTAAGCCAGGAGACAACTTCCTGAAATGCTGACCGGCTGAAGTGCTGACAAGCTGAATAACGTATACTTGCGCAATGTTTTTCTGTAGGTCCTGAGAGGAGCTATGGTCGAAAAGGTAAAGGTACGTGAGCACAGGGAGAAAGAATGGCACGTCTGGGCCCGTTGGAGGTGCAATGATCGAGTTTAGGCAGGTAAGCAAGACTTACCCTGGCTCCGAGAAGCCGGTGGTGAACGATCTCTCCTTCGAGGTGCTCGACGGGGAGATCTGTGTTTTGGTGGG
This sequence comes from Actinomycetota bacterium, assembly GCA_046734875.1. Classification (GTDB taxonomy): domain Bacteria; phylum Actinomycetota; class Rubrobacteria; order Rubrobacterales; family Rubrobacteraceae; genus Rubrobacter_D. The sequence continues at coordinate 1,724 of JBKPSF010000242.1, forward strand.
GCCCAGTGGGTGTGGCAAGACAACGAGCATGCGCATGGTCAACCGTCTCATCGAGATCACGGAGGGCGAGATCCTCATAGACGGCGAGCCCAATACGTCGCTGAGCGGGACACAGCTCAGGCGCAAGATCGGCTACGCCATCCAGCAGATTGGCCTCTTCCCCCATCGCACCATCGCCGACAACATCGGCACCGTCCCGAACCTGCTCGGCTGGGACAAGGGCCGCATCAAGAGCCGCGTCGATGAGCTTTTGGACACGGTCGGCCTCCCCCCCGACGACTACCGCGACCGTTACCCGGCGGAGCTCTCCGGCGGGCAGCAGCAGCGTGTTGGGGTTGCCAGGGCGCTGGCGGCTGACCCACCGATCATGCTCATGGACGAGCCGTTCGGGGCGGTCGACCCGATCACGCGAGAAGGGCTCCAGGACGAGTTCTTGCGCATCCAGCGGGACATAAGGAAGACCATCGTCTTCGTCACCCACGACATCGACGAGGCCATAAAGATGGGCGATAAGATCGCCATCCTCAAGCAGGGCGGTGTCCTCGCCCAGTACGACACCCCGGCGAACATCCTCTCCCATCCCGACTCGGAGTTCGTCTCCTCGTTCGTGGGCGCCGACAGGGTCCTCAAGCGGCTCTCGCTCACGCGCGTCGGCGAGATGGACCTCGAACCGGCCAACGGCGGCACGGACGACCTTCTCCGGATAAGCGAAAAGGTCACCGTCAGGGATGCCCTCTCCGAGCTGATCGGCTCGGGTCACAGCAGGGCCGTTGTCGAGAAGGACGGCGAGAACGGGCTGCTGACCTTCGATGCCATAGAAGATCTCATGGGCGGGGCTTCGGGCGAAGTGTCCAACGGCGGGGAGAACTCGGCGTGAGCAACCCGGCGTTGCTCCTGTTGCAGGACGTACTCGGGGAACCCAAGCTCATAGACTGGGAGTGGATCAAGGAGAACTTCGGGGAAGACATACTGCCGGCTGTACAGGGGCACATCTTCCTCTGCTCCATTTCGGTTGCGATAGCCCTCGCCATCGCGCTACCCGTCGGGATTCTCTCGGCCCGCTTCCGCAAGGCCTACCCGCC
>JBKPSF010000243.1:0-2281 GCA_046734875.1 Actinomycetota bacterium
CCCTACAGCATCACTTACGCAGAACGACCTGCCGAGCACTGCCCGCCGGGCGCATTTGGCGAGCGAATGGGTCACAAAGATGCTCAAAACACCCCCGAAGGGACTCAGAAGTGGGCCAAAATCGACGTCCCTGAGCGAGACAACGCTAAGTGATGCTGTAGGGCCCCTTCCACGCACTCCGCTGAATAAGGGCGAGGGGAAGGACCGGGGTCTGGCAGCCCTGACCGGTTGCATACCGACAGCGTGAGCCACTTCCTGAGTGTGCGCCCTCGTACGCGCTTCCCGGAGGTTCGCCTCTGACCCGCCAACAGCGAGTAGCACCAGAAAGTAGTCGTTTTGCCCCATTCGTACATGGGCGAATTAGACCATCGCAAAATGATCGCTTTGCCCGATTCCTTCTTCCCCTTCCTCACCTAGGATCTCGACAAGCGACAGAGTAGCCACCCCAAAGGAGGCAAAAGGAGGAGTCCACTTCGAGTGATAACCGCAGGGTATGAGTAGCAAGATTGTGGCCGTCTCGTTGCGGCCCACCATCGAAAATGGAGGCACATCATCACCATGAGGACCATGACCAAGAGCTTATCAGGCTCCCCAGGCCGCTCGGGCGTGAGCGCTCCGGCGCTGGTGACGCTCGCGAGCGCCTTCGCGGCGCTGGCGCTCCTCGTCGTCCTGGCGCTCTCGCCAAGCGCAGCCCAAGGCGCCGAGCGGCACAACGGCAAAACCGTCGAGCTGAGCGGAAAGACCCGGCTGAAGGTAGACAAAGATACGGCCGCGGCCCTCTCGGACGCTGGCGTCAAAGTCAAGGCGGTCGGGGCGGCCGAAGGACCCACCGCCAAGCGCCCCTACACCTTCGCCTTCCCCATAGTGGGGGGCAAGGTGGACAAGCACCCGCTGGGCGGCAGGATCGTGCACTCCGGGGGGCTCTCCTTCAGCGCCGACTCCGAGAAGGTGGTGGTGAAGCGCTTCGTGATCGAGCTGGACCGAGGCGTCCTGACCGCCAAGGTTGCAGGAACGGGGCAGCGCATAGCGTTGCTCAGGCTGGGCGCTCCCGATGGCGTGAAGGTCGGTTCGGAGCGGATCGTGCTAAAGGGCGTCGACGCCAGGTTGACCTCCCAGGCGGCCAAGGCGCTCAACGGGGCGTTGGACACCGACCTGTTCGCGGGTGGCCTGCTCATAGGAGAGGCCACGGTCAAAGCCAAGATCGGCGACGACAGGAACGACGACTAGAGGCCGGCTCTCTGGGTAGGTCTTGTGTGGCCTAAGGGGCACCAGGATCGGCCGGCTACCGGCGGCAGGGCGGGGCTCTTCTCTCCGGGGAGAGCCCCGCCCTCATACTTTTTGTGGCGACCCCGAGAGAACTACTACACCTTCGGAGAATTTACCTTCCACGCACTCCGGTGGATACGGGCAAAAAGCGGCCCGAGCCCGGCAAGCCTAGCCCGCGAAAGGCTCTGGCAGACCCGGTGCTACGAGACCACGGGACTACCCCAGAAGCGAAGCCCCGAGCGCGTCCGTCCCCGAGGCGCCCGAGGATCCTTCGTGGACTCCTCGGGCGCCGTCGTCGTTCGTCCTGTCGCTACCTCCCTAAGGCGTGGCTCGGCCAGCACCACGAGAGCGCACGGCCTCGGCGTCTCGATCAGCCCGGCCTCCCTGAACCCGCCGATGGCCCCAGAGACGGCCTCGCGCGTGCAGGCCACCATGCACGAGAGGTCTTGTTGGCTCAGGCGCACCCTCAAAGTCCTACCCCCTCCGTGCCCCTCCCCGAATCGCTCCGCTAGCTCCAGCAAGAGGCACGCCAGTCGGCGGTCCACCTGCCGGTCGAGCATCCGCTCCACCGCGGCTTCGCGCTCCTCTAAGCACCCGGCGAAGGCTCCGAGCAACGCCGGGGCGCAGCCAGCATGTTCCGAGAGGAGGCGCAGCAGGGGACCCTTTGGCACCTTCGCCACCCGGCAAGCGCAGAGGGCCTGTGCCGAGTCGCGGTGGCGCCCCGTCGATCGCAGCGAGGGCTCGCCGAAGAGTCCTTCGTGCTCGAGTAGCCTCACGGTGGCCTTGCTGAAGGCGCCGTAGAACTTGTAGACCTCGAGCGTGCCCTCGAGGAGGAACCACAGCCCTTCGTCGGGGTCCCCGCGCATGTAGGGGTGCTCGCCTGGCGCGTAGCGGCGCTCGATCACGGGAACCCCGGAGGCCTCGAGGCACTCGAGCAACAACGCCTGTCGCGTGCCGACCTTCCCGCGTAGCGATGCCAACGGTTCGCGGATGAGATCCCCTTTCGTACGGCGCG
>JBKPSF010000244.1:0-7065 GCA_046734875.1 Actinomycetota bacterium
TCGGCGAGCTTGAGGAACTGCTCGTACATGGTCGGGAGCTTCTTCATGATCCCGTCGTACCCGAGATGCGTGATGTCCAGGTAAACACCACCATGCTCGCTTCCGCGGCCCTCCTGCACCTCCGTGTAGTTCGCCCGCGCCACCACGTCGCGTGTGGAGAGCTCCATCTTCTCCGGATCGTAATTCTCCATGTAACGCGCGCCCTCGGAGTTGCGGAGCAAGCCTCCCTCGCCGCGGACACCCTCGGTCACGAGAAGTCCTCGCACGCCTGGAGGCCACACCATCCCGGTGGGATGGAACTGCATCATCTCCATGTCCACGAGCTCAGCCCCGGCATCGTATCCGAGGACCACGCCGTCTCCGGTGCCTTCCCACGAGTTTGACGTCACCTTGAAGATGCGTCCCCAGCCGCCGGTCGCCATGATGACAGCCCTGGCCTTGAAGTTGACGAACTTGCCGTTCTCTCGGGTATAGGCCAGAGCGCCGACGACCCGCCCTTCCTTTTTGAAGAGCTTGGTGATGGTCGTCTCCATGTAGACCTTTGCGTCGGTGGCGAGGACCTTCTCCTGCATGGTCCTTATGAGCTCCAGGCCGGTCCGGTCGCCGACGTGGCAGAGCCTCCGATAAGTATGGCCGCCGAAGGGGCGTTGGGAGATCTTCCCCTGCGGAGTGCGGTTGAAGAGGGCGCCCCACTGCTCCAGCTCGTAGACCCTCTGCGGGGCCTCCTTGGTGAAGGTCTCGACCATCTGCCAGTTGTTGAGGAACTTGCCGCTCTTCATGGTGTCTATGAAGTGCTGGCGCCACGAATCATCGGGGTCTACGTTGCCTACGGCGGCGGCGATCCCGCCCTCGGCCATAACGGTGTGGGCCTTGCCGAGCAGGCTCTTGGTGACGATGCCGACCGAGAGGCCGTGCTCCGCGGCGGCGACCGCGGCCCTCAAGCCCGCGCCGCCGGCGCCGATGATCAGGACGTCGTGCTCGCGCGTCTCGAAGCGCTCGCGGTGCCCGTTGTGCCCGTCTCTTTGCAACTCCACCACCTACCCCAAAATAGTCAGGTCGGGTATGACGCCCGCCTGAATAAGCCTGAAATATACGTCCGTCAAAAGCACCGAGAAGAGGCTGAACCACGCCCACTGCGGGTGCCGCAAGTTCAACCGGCTGACGCCGTTGTACAGCGTGCGCCTCGCATTACCGCCCCTGATGCACGAGTAGCAGTCCTTGTTGCCCCCGATGATGTGCCGCAAGGAGTGGCACGAGAGGCTGTACGTGGAGAGCAATACCACGTTGACCAGCCAGATGATCGAACCCACCTTCACAGCGAACGAACCTCCGGGGAAGAAAGTCAACACCGTGTCGTACCAGAGAAACGCGAGGACCACGAAAGATGCATACAAGAAGTACCTGTGCACGTTGTTGAGCACGAAGACGGCCCGCTCACCCCTGTAGTTCTCGGCCTTGCGCGGCTCCTTCGCCTGCGCCCCTGCCTGGCAGGCCGGCGGGTCCCAGAAAAAGGCCCTGTAGTACGCTTTGCGATAGTAGTAGCAAGTCGCCCTGAAGCCCAATGGCATCCAGATAATAAACATCGGCGCCGTTATAAAAGCAGGCATCCAGTCAGGGCGCGGGATCGGCGGCGAGTAGAAGGGCGAAAGGTAGTCCTTGTACTCACCGGGGAAAAAGCTAACGATCGTAAACGAATAGAGCCCGAAGATGCTCAAAACAAAGACGACGGACACCGGCTCTACCCACCACGGCAGCCTCTTCCAGGCGGCGGCTATACTCGACAAACGCTTTCTCCCTCTAGATACTCGTAACTTTATGTAACTAAAGTCGTTTGTTGCGCCCCGCAAGTATAGAGGATCGCCAACCGGACTGTTGTGAACACGTTCCAGTTTGCACATAGATGTCGGTCAGCACTTCAGCATTTCAGGAAGGCGTCCCGGAGCGGCGCCGCGAGCGTCAACCCCAACCGCCTAAAACGTCGGTGCCTCGCACGAGGCAGAGCAGGCCGAAACGGAATTTCCTGACTAGCTGACAAGCTGAAGTGCTGTATCTCCGCTAACGCGTCTCGGCGGCGTTGCATCCGGCTCCGTGGCATGTAGCCAATCTGTTGAGATGGGTGTTCAAACTCCGTACCAGCGCCTTGCTCTTCCTTGGGTTTCGGGAGTTCAGCTGGTAGCGGTCTTTGCGCATATCGTAGAGTTCTCGCTCCGGGTTGGCGTACCTGACCCAGAGGAGGTTCTTCGTACGAAGGGCTTTGTAGGTGGGGGCATTGGATTCTCCTCGCACGGCCTTGGACCGCCAGTTCTCCGTGAGGAAGCCCTTGCGCCAGTTGTCCACCGTGGGCGGTGACTTGTCGAGCAGGGGCACCATAGACTTGCCGTCCACGAAAGAGGGGGGCTTCACGCCCGCGAGCTCGGCGAAGGTCGGGGCTAGGTCGTTGTTGAGCACCTGGTGGTCGAGCACCCGGCCGGCGGGCACGCCGGGCCCACGCACCATCAGCGGCACCCGGATGTCTTCCTCGTAGGCCGTTCTCTTGCCCTGCGTCATCCGGTGTTGGCCCAGATGGAAGCCGTTGTCGGAGGTGAAGAAGATGTAGGTGTTGTCGAGCTCTCCCGTCTTGCGCAGCGAGGAGACTACATCCTCGAGCAAGTCCTCCACGGAGAGCATCGACGCCAGGCGGTCCTGGTAGAGCTCGCGCATACTGGAGACCTTCCCATCCGAAAGCCTCGGCAGGTTCCTGATAAAGCGAGGTTTGTCAGATACGTCCGCCTCGTCGAAGCTCGGAGGACTTGGCAAAGGCGCACTCTCGAACCGATTCGCGTAGCGGGGGGCGGGGATCGTCGGCTGGTGGGGAGCCCTGGTCCATACGGATAGGAAGAACGGCTTGGAGTCGTCCGAAGCACGCTGTATAAAGTCCACTGACTTCCTGGCGAACAGGTCGGTGTCGTGGCCCTGAATGTGCACCACGTTCTTGCCGTCGTAGACCCTCTTGCTATTGTACTTGCCGAGAGAGCCGAACCACTCGTCCCAGCCAGGCGGCGTGTATCGTTCGTTATAACCGTTCATGTACTTGCCGATAAACTTGGTCTGGTAGCCTTCGCCGTCGAGCCAGGTTGCCACCGTGGATCGATCTTTGTTGCTGCCATGGAACTTGCCTTCTCCACCCAACGGCGCAACGTTGCTCTTGATGCCGTGGTTGTGGGGGTACTGGCCGCGCAGGGCCGTGGCGCGGCTGGGACAGCACAACGAGTCGGAGACGTAAGCCCTGCTGAAAGTCGTGCCTCTGTTGGCCATGGTGCGGCGCAGCCCATCCAAATACTGCATGGAGTGGCTGTCCAGGTCGTCGGTGAGGACGAAGATGATGTTGGGCTTTTCGGACGCGGCCCCGGGTTTTGTAGGGCCGATCACCGCGACCATCGCCACTACGCTTGCAAAGAGCACCGCTGTCGCCATCGAAGCCAGCAGCCGAAAGGTTTTTCTCATACTCGAACATCCTTCTCTTACCAGGCGGAGAGTAAATCGCAAAGCCCCCCGTCCCCTCGCACAACGCGCTAATAGTAGCCGAGGTGCGGGGCCCTGTACATCTGCCAGGTGGCGATTCTACTACGATATCCTGGAGAATTTGCCGGGGCGGAGGCCTGGAAGGAAGCCCCACAGGCGGAGAATTATATGGCTGCGCCGTGTTTTTGCCGAAAGTGTGTCAGGCAGCGCAGTACGGGGCGCCGTTTCGTGTTAACCATCCCCATGAGAGTAAACCCGGATCAGGAGGATGGACCGATGTAGCGGCGGATTCGACGGCCACGGTTGACGGCAAACCGGCTCTAAGGAGGCGAAGATCACCTTGAGGACCGCGAAGACAGGCGCAGCCAGCTTGCGCCGAAGGTGGAGGAGCTCACTAGCCTTGACGGCGCTCGCCGGAGCGCTCGCGGCGGCGCTTCTCGCCCTGGCGCTTTCGGCACCACCAGCCCAGAGCGCCGAGCGAAGCGCGACGACCCAGGTCACCGGCGGGAATACCCTGCTAAAGCTCGACCCAGATACGGCGGCCGTGCTCACGGACGCGGGGATCAGTATCCGGTCGACCGGCCCGGCCTTCGGGCCCGCCGGTAGTCCCCTGTTCGGCTTCCCGATCGTCGGGGGCGAGGTGAACAAGAAGCAGCTCAGCGGCAGGATCGCGCACTCCGGAGGGCTCGCCATCACCGCCGGGGATACGACCCTGGTGGTGAAGCGCTTCGTGATCAACCTCGACACCGGCTACCTGACCGCCAAAGTGGCCGGCGCAGGCGCGCGCATACCCCTGCTGCGCCTCGGTGCCGTCACCGGCGGCGTCAAGGCCTATCCCGGGGTGCTGGTCCTCAAGGGCGTAAACGTAAGGCTGACCGGCACTGCGGCTGGAGCGTTGAACCAGACCTTCGACACCGACCTGTTCACAGGCGGACTTCTGATCGGGCAGGCCACCGTCATAGCTACTACCAAGGGCTAGCACGAGCATAACGGTCGTGCGTGTTCTTCGAGGTCGGGGGTCCTCGGGAGCCCCGGCCTTTCTCGAGGGTCCGCAGATTAGCCACTCGGCGTTCTCGGCAGTTGCGCCGGTTCTTGTAAGCCCGCATACTTTCTGCCATGCGTCTAGGAACCACGGTAGTCTTGCTGGTCGGCAGGGGCCTGGGGATCACGCTCATCGTGGCGGCGTTCTTCGCCGCGGGATGTAGCGCGGCAGAGCAGAGCGGTAAAGAGAGCGGTGCCCCGACCGTCACTATAGTGAGCGACCTGCCGCTCGAGGGCTCCGCGCGGCCCGAGAACGAGTCCATCGTCAACGCCATAAAGCTGGCGCTCAAGCAGCGAAACAACAGGGCCGGAGACGTACACATCGACTACCGGTCTCGGGACGATGCCTCGGCTCAGACCGGGTTCTGGGACGAAGCCACGTGTATGAAGAACGCCAGGAAGGCAGCCAGGGACGAGTCTGTAGTCGGATGGATCGGGCCGTTCAACTCGGGTTGCGCGGAGGTGCAGATACCCATACTCAACAAGGCCGGGCTCGCGATGGTAAGCCCGGCGACCGCCGCCCTCGGGTTGACCAAACCCAGCTCCGATCCTGACGAGCCGGAGAAATACTATCCGACTGGCGAGCGCAACTTCGCCCGCTTGATCGTTTCCCACGATCAACAGGCGCGCGCGGGCGCGCTCTTCATGCAGGATCTTGGCGTCCGGAGCGCGTACATCCTCGATGACCACAGTAGCGGCGGCAAGAACACTACCAACGAGTTCGAGCAGACCGCCCGAGAGTTGGGCATAGAGGTTTTGGGACACGAGAGCATAGACCTGGGCGCCTCCGACTACCACTCCTTGATGGAAAAGATCGCCCGGTTGAGTCCTGACGCCATCTACTTCGGTGGCATCGAGGTGGAGAACGCCGGCCAGCTCGTCAAGGACAAGGTAAAGGCCGGGATGAGCAACGAGGACGTGATCTTCATGGGCCCGGACGGCATCAACGATCAGGCCTTCCTCGATGCGGCCGGCGAGGAGGCCGACGGCACCTACGTGACCTTCGGCAGCCTATTCCCGAGCGAGCTGCCCGAGAAGGGCCAGGAGTTCGTTAGGCAGTACAAGGAGAGGTACGGCTCCGGCCCCGAGCCGTACTCCGCCAACGGCTACGAGGCGGCCAACGTGTTGCTCGACGCCATCGACCGGACCTACGAGAACGACGGCGAAGTCACCCGCGAGGGGGTGGTCAGGGAGCTGTTCGCGACCCAGAATTACGATGGCGTCCTTGGCACCTGGAGCTTCGACGAGGACGGTGACAGCACCCTCACCGAAGTCTCAGTCGAAAAAGTCGAGAATGGCGAGTTCGAATTCTATAGGACCATCGACATCGGGAAGACAGCGGATCACGAATAGGTGCGAATGTACGGTCCAATCAGCAGGATCTCGGCTTTGGAGTAAATGAGCTAGGACGCCGGGGAGGAAGACGATTTGTTCAACCACGCGTTTTATGACCTTATTAACCTGTTCGTAGTATTCAACCCGACCGGGATCATCCCCCAGTACCTCTACTTCACCGAGCATGTGCCGCACAAAGACAAAAGGGCTCTGGCCATCCGGTGCGTCTCGATCGCCACCGTGATCCTCGTTGGCTTTATCGTTCTAGGGCAACTCCTGCTCGAAGCCCTGGGGATCGGCTTGCCGGCGTTCAAGATCGCTGGCGGCGTAGTTCTGCTGGTCATCTCTGTGAGGATGATCCTGGAGGACATCGACGAGACCGCCGCCGCTGATGATAAGGAGCTTCACGCAGTATCCTCCAGTAGCCTCAGGAAGCTCGCCGTGTTCCCGTTGGCAACACCGCTCATCGCCGGCCCCGGGGGGATACTCGTCGTCGTGCTGCTCACGGACAACTACAAGCACGACATCCTGGAGCAAACGGTGTCGACGCTCATGCTGCTTGTGGTCATGGTATGCACCTGCCTGGTGCTCCTGACAGGCGAGCGTATACAGCGCCAACTCGGGCTAACCGGCATCAACGTGATGAGCCGTATCTCGGGCCTGATCCTCGCGGCGCTCTCTGTCGAGACGATCCTGGACGGGGTCGGCAGCCGTTTCCTGGGATAAGCGGCTCGCAAAAGGGGTGAACCACGCTGTCAGCCCTCAGCACTTCAGGTGGTTGTTGGCTGAATGGCTGAAATGCTGACCGCTATTTATGGTTCGCCCAGCACCGCACTCCAGGGAGCTGGCAGCCCTTCAGGGTGTCCTTGCGCAAGGAGTTGTGGTGGATCGTCACCCTGGAGGTCTTCTGGCGATCGCTGGTTTTGGCGCGGATGCCGTGCCCGCGGTTCCCCCTGACGGTGTTGTGCGCCACCTCGACGCCCCGTGCGCCTGCGAGCACTATGCCGCCCCGGCCCCTCGAGATCTGCTCATTGAGGTAGCCGTTTTGAAACACGCGGTTATTGATGATCTTGCTGCCGGGACCCTTACAGACTTCGTAGCGGATGCCGCTCTTGCCGTTGCCGTAGACTACGTTGCCGCGGATTACGATCGAGGTCGCGAACCCGTCGCACCAGATCCCGTGCCAGT
>JBKPSF010000245.1:0-36726 GCA_046734875.1 Actinomycetota bacterium
AGAGGCCGAGGTCTGCTGTGGCTCCGCGGGCATCTACAACATGGTCGAGCCGGAGCCCGCCGCTGAGCTGGGAGAGCGCAAGGCGAACAACATCCTCAAGACGGGGGCGCAGATTATCGTTACCTCCAATCCTGGCTGCATGCTCCAGATCCAATCCTCCCTCAAGAGGATGGGCCACGAAGGCATCCCGATGGTCCACCCCGCGGAGGTCCTTGACGCATCCTTACGCGGGGAGCCGATAGAGACGCTGCTCGCCAGGTAGCATGAGGGCCGCCCGCTCCCTGCTCGCCGTCCCAGCCACGAAGCGGAAGATGGTCGAGAAAGCGCTCGCCTCAGACGCCGACGGCGTATTCCTCGACCTCGAAGATGCCGTCGCCCCCGACGACAAGCCCGGCGCCCGCGAAGATGTTGTACGCGCTCTTAGGGAGCTCGACTGGCGCGGTCGCCCGAGGCTCTTTCGGGCCAATGCCCTCGACACGCCCTATTTTTACCGCGACCTGATCGAGGTCACAGAAGCGGCAGGCGACTCCCTCGACGCCGTCATGATCCCCAAAGTCAACCGTCCCGAAGACCTCCACGCCGTCGCCATCTTGCTCTTCCAACTGGAGCTGGCGATGAACCTTGACGTAGAGACAATGCGACTCGAAGCCCAGATAGAGAGCGCCGAGGGCCTGACCAACGCGGATGCCATTGCCCGCGCGACTCCCCGCCTTACGGCCCTCCACTTTGGCCCGGGCGACTTCGCGGCGAGCGTGCGCATGCCGCAGACGAGCATCGGCACCAGGGACGAGTGGGACGAGGCTTATCCGGGACACAGGTTCCATTACGCCATACAGCGCATCGTGGTCGCGGCCCGCGCCGCCGGCCTGCGCGTCCTCGACGGCCCCGTCGCAGACTACGGCGACGATGAGGGATTACGGGAAAGTTGTCGCGTCGCCCGATCCCTAGGTTTCGACGGCAAGTGGTGTATCCACCCTGCCCAGATCGAGACCGTCAACGAGGTTTTCTCGCCGACCGAGAGGGAGATAGAGTGGGCCAGGAAGGTCGTCGCCGCCTACGAGGAGGCCAACGCGGCAGGTTCCGGCTCGGCCAGCGTAGACGGACGGATGATCGATGCCGCCTCCATCAGGATGGCGCGAACCACGCTGGACCTGGTATAGGGGCTTCTTCAGAGAGGTCTGTCCGAGGTTGGACTAAAGCCGATCGCCGATGTGAGTTATGCTTGGTACATTGCCGAAGTCTGCTTCGGGGCGGGAGAACGGTATGACGGATTTTGGGCGAACACTGATAGCGGCGGTCGTTGCACTTGTCGTCGTCTTCGCGCTGCGGCCCTGGGCAATGGGTTTCGGGTTAGGGTTGGAAACCCCCTGGGATGTATGGGCCCTCAGGCTGATGACCTACTGGGTCGTCTGGGCGGTCACCTACCTGGGGCTTACCTGGTTCCTGCTGATCCTGTCGTCCGCCCAGCAGACCCGTAGGTGGGCTTTGGATCAGCGGGTTCCACCTCGCCCGAATATTTCCATACTGCGCTCGGCGATACTGCGGGTATTGCGGGTACTGTTCCTGGTTAGCCGGACGAGCTCTCTGTTCTTTATCGTCTTTGTAAGCTTGGTTAGCCTGGTGCTGGCGATCACCCTGGCGCCCGAAGTACGCGATCTGCAGACTACACGAGGCATTTCTCTTGCCTTCATGGCCGCGTTGGGAGTGGTCTTGGCGTGGTTGGTCCTTCACACTTCCTACGCGCTCCACTACGCGTACCTGTACTACAGATCCGAATCATCGCCAGGAGGGCTTACCTTTCCCGGCGAGCAGAGCCCGAAGCAGCGCGACTTTGCCTATTTCTCCTTTACGGTCGGCACCAGCTTTGCCGTCTCCGACGTCGATGTAACCGACGACGCGATGCGCCAGGCGGTCCTCGGACATCAGATCCTCTCGTTTTTCTACAACACCTCGATCCTGGCCACGGTGGTAACGATGGCTACCGGCTAGCTACCCTCCGGCACCGTCGAGCCTCTTCCTCCACAGTCGCCAAACCACGGTGTCCACGACGACCAACAGGAACCAGGAAGCTATAGCAACGTCCGTGCTGAAGAACGCTATGACGATCGAAAGGAAAAAGATGGCGGGTATCGCCAGGCTCCTCGCGAAGTGGTAGTTCGCCAACCTACTGTCGAGTTCGTCGCTGGTCTGTATCGGTCCGCTGACGACGTACCACCACACCAGTGCCAGCAGCAGTCGCGCCAGACCCAGGGAAGCGGCGTAGAAGATAACGGAGAAGCGCAGCTCGCCGTACTCGCCGAGCAGGTCGGTCGGAAACGGGATGAACGAGATGCTCAGCAGGAACACCAGGTTCAGCCACAACAGCGTCCTATCGTAGCTCTGAACGTAGCGGAAGGTCTGATGGTGGCCTATCCAGTAGAGACCGATCACGAGGAAGCTAAGGACGTAACTGAAGATCTTGGGCCACAGCTCGATGACCAGGCCAGGCACCTCTGGCCCCGCCACGTCGGGCACCCGGATGTCGAGGACCAGCAGCGTCATGACGATGGCGAAGACGGCGTCGGAGAAGAAGATAAGGCGATCCAGCTCCCTGGAGCCGCTCTCCTCTGCCGCCATTACCTGGTCCTACTCCCCGAGGACGAAGTGCTCCTGCCAAAGCTGGCGCAGCTCCCCGTCGCTCCTGTCGCGCCCGGCATCCATCGTCCCCACCCTACACGGGGCCGACTCCAGGCGCTACGATCGCCCTCTGCCTACGGGAGAAAGTGAGTCGCAAAGCGGTTCTCCGGGCGCCCGATCTAGCGAGGGCCCGGCGTTTCCCGACGTACTCCGGGTTTGGCGGCGTATAACATAGTCGTATGGGCGGGCCGCGACAACCTCCTCTTACGGAGAGACTGGTAAGACCGGACGCCAACACAATTCGCTGGTTGCGAGTCCTGTTACTCGCGGTTGCCGTGATGGCGTTCGGATTGGTTTACCTCCTTTCTGACGGCTTCCGTTCGGAGACGAATCGGGCGCTTGGCATACTGGGGCATGGGGACATCGCGGGCCTGCGGGACTACATCGTCTCGTTCGGGTGGTGGGCGCCCGTGGCCTCGTGTTTTCTTATGGTCTTGCAGGCGCTCGTCGCGCCGGTGCCTTCTTTCTTGATCACCTTCGCCAACGGGCTCGCTTTCGGGGTTTTCTGGGGATGGATGCTCTCGTTGTTCGGGCACGTGCTCGCGGCGGCGGTGTGCTTCGGCATCTCGCGGACCCTCGGCAGGGTTCCCGTCGAGGTGTTCGTCGGGAAGACGGGTCTGGAGTCCGCCGACCGCTGGTTCGCGCGCTGGGGCGTGTACGCCGTCTTCGCCGGACGCCTCCTGCCAGGCGTCGCCTTCGACGCGATCTCCTACGCTGCCGGCCTCACCAACATGCGGTTCCGCAACTTTATCGCGGCCACGGCTTTGGGAATCTTGCCCCAGACTTTTATCTACTCCTACCTGGGGCGGCAGGCGCCCGAATACGTCACCCTGTTTCTCGTGACCTCAGGGATCTTCCTTCTCGCCGTGATCGCAGTCGCCACCGTAAGGTACAGAAGAGAACACCGCGCTCCCGAACGCAACCCGCGTTAGCGAGACCCTCATGCAGGGGCGCTTCGCGAAACGCCCTCGCCGCGCCCATCGGCGCCTGCGATGGGTAGAATAAGCGCTATGGTCCAGATCTTCGATTCAACCTCAGACGTTATCGGGCAGAAAACCGGATCGCTCATCGTCATAACGGGTTCCATGTTCTCGGGCAAGACGGAAGAGTTGATCCGGCGCGTCCGCCGCGCACTCTACGCCCGCCGCAGCGTGCAGGTTTTCAAGCACGCTATCGACACCCGCTCGGAACGCACGGAGATACGCTCCCATAACGGCGTCCCGCACGAGGCCACCGCCGTCTCCACGAGCGAGGAGCTGCTGGAGAGGGTCGATGAGACCACCGACGTGGTGGCCATCGAGGAGGCGCAGTTTTTCGACGGAGGCATAGTCGAAGCGTGCCGTAATCTAGCCGACGCCGGATACGAGGTCGTGGCGACGGGCCTCGATATGGACTTCCGCGGCGAGCCTTTCGGTCCGATGCCGAGGCTCCTCGCCGAGGCCGACGAGGTGGTAAAGCTCAGGGCCATCTGCGCCAGCTGCGGCGGGGACGCCTCGCGCTCGCAGCGCCTCATAGACGGAAGGCCTGCCCCCGTCTCCGCGCCAACCATCCTCGTAGGTGCCGAGGAGAGCTACGAGGCCAGGTGCCGCCACTGCCACGAAGTGCCCGAGGGCGTCTTCCAGTACGGGCTTCCCGGACTGTAGCCAGTGCCCCGGAGTTAGCACGGCGCTACGCGCCTTGTCTAGCACGGCGCTACGCGCCTTGTCAGCACGCTTCGGCTTCGCCTCGCTTTCAGCAAGTCGTCTCGGGGCGGCGGTTCGGCGAGCGCAACCGAGCGGGGCCGGCACGGCAAGAAGCTGACAAGGCGGCGGAGCCGCCGTGCTGACAAGCGAGGGCGTTAGCCCGAGCGTGCTGAAATGCTGACAAGGCGCGTAGCGCCGTGCTGACAAGGCGCGTAGCGCCGTGCTAGCTCGTGTTCCCCGAGAGGTCCATAGAGATGGCCGACAGAACCGTCTCCGACCTCCTCTCCGAGTGCCGCTTCGTCTCCGAGGCCGGCCAGTCCGATCAGGAAACCGAACAGAGCCTGGCCGCGATGTACCCGTAAGTCGCCGACGATTGCAGGGACGCCCGGCGCATTAGGGCGGAAGTCGTGGGGCGTTCGGCAGCGGATGAAGCCTCCGAGGAGTCCACCGAAGGGCTGCGACAGGCCATCCGTAAGTACCGCGTTGTATACGAGCGGCTCGTGCAAAAGTAGAGAGGCCCGGCGTGGGGCGCCTGAGGCTGGCGTCCCGAGCCACCTGGAATAGCTCAGCGGCCCTAATGCATATTTCAGGCCATTTTTGCCGCCATCCAGGTTCTCACGAGAATTATTATTGATGTATATGTTACTATCGGGTGTAGGTACTGGTAGAGGAGGGTCTATGGCTAGGTTGGCGTGTTCGTGTACGCAGGGTGGCGACATCTGGGCTGAGTTCTGGTGGGTGGGCCGGGAGTACAGGTGGGTGTTTTTCGACGACGACGAGACCAGCGAGACCTACGCCGAGCAGGTAACGCACTGTCCGGGTTGTGGCATGCCGCTGGATCGCAAGAACATGAGGACGGTATCCCCTCTCGCGCGTTAGCGGCGGAGAACGGGTTCGCAGGCGGCAGATCCGCCTAGAAATCCGCGCCTTCGCCGGAAGGTCTGGGAACCTTCGGGTTCCTGGAGTCTTGCAAGGCGGCCTGGACTATGCCCTCCCTAGTCGCCCCCTGGGCGCTGAAAGCGGCGACGAAGGTGCCGTCCTTGCGGCGCAGCGTGATGATGTCAGGGTCCGACTCGTCGAGGTAAAAGTCGGGGGGAAGCATCGCATCCTGCATCCTAGGGTCCGTCTCCTGCGAAGCTGCCATCGCCACGCGGGGGAAGGCGGCCGGAGGCGCCGCCCGCTGTCCGGACCTTTAGAACGCGCGTCTTACCCCGACGAAGTTTCAAGCTTCCAACCTGCGGTTTGATCTTCGGGCTGGTACAGCGTAGCAAGGGCGCCACGGAAGGCACATCACCCAAATGAGCTATTTTCGCGGCGACCTAGAGGTATTGCGTTGCGGGAGGGTGATCTTGCTCCGTTAGCGGGAATGTAGAATAGGCGGGAACGTTCGGAATAGTTAGGGGGTCGTTCTACGATGGCGAAGAATCTGGTAACCAAGATCATCGAGGATCACATGGTCGAAGGCACCCTACAACCGGGTGAGGAGGTGGGGATAAGGATGGATCAGACGCTTCTGCAGGACGCAACGGGAACGATGGCGTGCTTGCAGTTCGAGCGGATGGGCCTGGATCGGGTAAGGGTGGACCTCGCCGTCCAGTACGTGGACCACAACGTGATCCAACTCGACTTCAAGAACCCTGACGACCACCGTTTTTTGCAGGCCTTCGCCGCGAAGTACGGCATCCACTTCTCCCGGCCGGGGAACGGCATCTGCCACTATCTGCACGTCGAGCGCTTCGCCAGGCCGGGCGCGACGCTCGTCGGGGCCGACTCCCACACCACCTCCTCCGGCGCCCTCGGGTCCATAGCCATCGGGGCCGGGGGCCTCGACGTTGCCCTCGTGATGGCCGGACAGCCTTTCCACACGCCCGCTCCCAAGGTCGTAGGCGTCGAGCTTACAGGGAAGCTATCGGACTGGGTGACGCCGAAGGACGTGATCCTGGAGCTCCTGAGGAGGCGCGGCGTGAGGGGCGGCCTCGGACGCATCTTCGAGTTCTACGGCGATGGGGTCGAGAACATAGACGTAACGGGAAGGACCACGATCTGCAACATGATCGCCGAGCTCGGGGCCACCACGGGCATCTTTCCTTCGGGTAAGAGAACGAGGGAGTGGCTGAGGATGCAGCAACGCGAGGACGATTTTGTGGAGCTCTCAGCGGACGAGGACGCCGCCTACGACGAGCACGAGCACATCGAGCTCGACAAACTCGAACCCCTCATCGCGCAGCCCCACTCTCCAGGCAACGTGGTCTCCGTGGGCGAGGTCGCCGGGACCAGGGCCGCGCAGGTCTGCATCGGCAGCTCGGTGAACTCCGGCTTCGCGGACCTCGCCGTCGCCGCCGCGGTCTTGCGGGACGAGACGATCTACCCCGGTCTCGTCATGACCGTGACGCCTGGGAGCCGGCAGATCCTTGATTCCATCGCCGAGACGGGCGTGTATTCGGATCTTGTGCGGGCGGGCGCGCGCATGCTCGAGCCTGTATGCGGTCCCTGCGTCGGGATGGGGCAGGCGCCGCCCTCAGACTCGGTGAGCGTCAGGACCTTCAACCGCAACTTCCCAGGACGCTCGGGGACGATGACGGATAGGGTCTACCTGACAAGCCCTACCACGGCTGTCGCCACGGCCCTGCGCGGCGTCATCACGGACCCGCGCGAGCTCGGCGAGTACCCCCAACTTCCCGAAGCCCCCGCAAACCCTTCCGTGGACGACCGCCAGATCCTTGCTCCCGCACCGCCGGAGGAGGCCGATGGCATCGAGATCGTTCGCGGCCCCAACATCGAGCCGCCGCCCGAGGCCTCCGAGTTGCCTGACTCCCTGGAATGCACGGTAACCATCGTGGTCGAGGACGACGTCTCGACAGGCGACCTTGCCCCCGACGGCGTCGAGGTTATGTCCTTCCGCTCCAACGTGCCCGAGATCTCCAAATTTACCTTCCGCCGGTTCGACCCCGAATACCACGAGAAGGCGAAAGATGTGGCGCCAGGGTTTATCGTGGGCGGGCACAACTACGGGCAGGGCTCGAGCCGGGAGCACGCCGCGCTGGCACCCTTGCACCTCGGCATCAGGGCGGTAATCGCCAAGAGCTTCGCCCGCATCCACCGCCGCAACCTCATATCCCAGGGCATCTTGCCGCTAGTCTTCAAAGAAGAATCGGACTACGACCGCTTCGAAGCGGGCCAGAAGTGGGAGCTGCCGGAGATCAGGGACCGCCTGGAAAACGGGGACGAGGAAGTCCCGTTGAAGAGGGAGGACGAAGGGATAACCTTGCTCGCCGACTACTCACAGCGGGAGCGAGACATCCTCCTCGCCGGCGGCATTCTCAGGCAGTTGCGCGAGAAGGAAGACGAACAACCCGAAGCCCCGGAGCGGGTCTCCGGCGAAGCCGAGCGCTAAGAGCTACTAGCTCAGTTTACCCGTCTTCGGATCTTGGGGCGGGACCTCGCACGGGCCTTGGAGACCTCTCGGGACGCAGTGCGGAGAGGAGCAGGAGGCCGACGCCGGTTACTATGGCGGCGTCGGCGGCGTTGAAGATGTACCAGAAGCTGAAGTGGACGTAGTCAGTGACTTCTCCGCTGTTCAGGCGGTCGAGCAGGTTGCCCGCGGCGCCGCCCAGGATCAGGCCTCCACCGAGCGACGCGAGCCTCGTTGGCCTCCCCGAGAGGAGCATCCAGACCACGACCGCGACCGCGACGGCGCTTCCTGCGAGGAGGAGAAGCCGGCTCCCGCCGAGGATGCCGAAGGCCCCGCCGTCGTTCTTGATGTAGGTGAGGTCGAGCAAACCGGGAACGAGGCCGATGCTCTGCCCGACCCGCATGGAATCCTCGACGACGGACTTGATTCCCTGGTCCAGAACAAAGACCACGACCGCGATCGCCAGGGCCCAGAGCAAACTCGCCAGGCGGGTCACGAAGAGACGGGATGCGTTGTGGGACCAGTCATCGGTCCGATGATCCTAGCACACCACCCTCGCCCGACTCTCACTCCGCATGACGAAGCCCGGCTGCGTATACACAGACATGCCTGACAAGCTGAAGCGCTAGGTCCGCTGACCTAGCTACATTCGGTCCCTGGACCGATGGCGGGCCGGTGGTCCGGGGGTACCTTAAGTTCACGTAGATCGATAGAGAGGAGTGCCGATGGAGGCCAAGGACCACAATTACGGTGTAGCCGGGGACGAGGCGGTCGACGGCGGGACGGCCGGAGGCGAGATCTCCGGAGAGCAGGCTTCTGTGACGATGGGCACGCAGGAGGAGAGGACGTGGTCGGTGCTCGCGCACCTGAGCATCTTTCTCAACATCGTTACAGGGTTCCTCGGGCCCGTGGCGGCGCTGGTAATCTGGCTCGTCTACAGGGACAGGTCCAGCAGGGTGGCGTTCCAGGCGTTACAGTCGATGTGGTACCAGGTGGCGTGGTTGGTGATCCTGTTCGCAGGATGGGCGATGACGACGCTCTTGATGCTCGTCCTCATCGGTTTCCTCCTCGTTCCGGTGATGGCCTTGATCACGGTGGTGCCTTTCGTGCACGGCGCGTACGCAGCCTACCGCGTGAGCAAGGACGGCGAGTACCGCTACCCCCTGATCGCCGACATGATCGAAGCCCGCTAGTAGTTCCTTCGAGAGCGATGTCCCCGGCTCCAACCGGCCGGGGGCATTACTTTGGGAAATTGATCCATCCCTGACGCCAAACGTACCTTTTGTACGTATACGTATGAGACGTGGACATCCGAGGAGGATAGTGATGCTGCAGACCAGTAAGAGTTCTCCGCCGGCAGAAGTACAAGATTCGGCGCGCGGCGACGTGACAGAGGTACTACTCGGCGTGCTGAGGAGCATCGAGCCTTACGAGGCGTGCATCCTCGAGGCCGAGCGGGACGGGGATTTCGAGGTCGCCACGTTCCTGCGCGAGCTGCGGCGCCAGGACATCGCCAGGGCCAGGGAGGCGACCCGGCTGCTCAAGAGGTCGCTAGAACGGGCCGACGCAAACGTCCTACAGACGGGAGAAGCTCGTGTTGAGCTATCCGCTGGATCTTGACTTCAAAATAGTAACCATCGGGACCCGCATAAGGATCAAAGACGCTACGGGGCGGCAGGTCGCCTACGTCCGCAAAAAGAAGTTCAAGCTGAAAGAGAGCGTCGGGGTCTACAGCGATGAGGACCAGCGCCGCCTGCTGTTTCGCATGAAGGCCGACAGGATGCTCGACTTCAGCGCCAGGTACGCGATCAGCGGCCCCGACGGCCATCCGGTGGGCGCCGTAGGCCGGCGGGGAATGAAGTCCCTGTGGAGCAGCGCGTACGTCCTGGAAGACGCGTACGGCACGGAGGCGGGTTCGATCCGCGAGGAGAACCCCTGGACCAAAGTCCTCGACGGCGCGATGGAATCCCTCCCCCTCGGCGACGCTCTAGGCGGCCTCTTCTTCAACCCCGCCTACCTCGCTGAACTGTACGGCACCGACGTACTGCGCATACGAAAGAGACCCTCCGTCCTGGAGAGCAGCTTCCGCATCGACAAGCTCGCCGACTTCTCCGACACCGAAGAGGATTTGTTGTTAGCCGGCATCATCATGATGGTGCTGTTGGAGAGAGACCGGGGCTGAATTAGCAATTCAGCACTTCAGCCGGTCAGCGTTTCAGCTCTTGGTTTTGGCTGATTACGGCTTTGATCGGCGTGTCTGGTTTGGGGGTTATCTACGAGGCGTGTGTCGCTGGCTGGACGGATATTTTCAGTCCAGCACCCTCGCGGTGGGCTTCCCAGGCTTCACCGAAGTCTTCTAGGGCGAAGCGGTGCGTGAGGACGGCCTGCCAGTCTAGCCGTCCTGAGGCGAGCAGGGCCAGCGCGCGGTCCATGACGTAGGGGTTGGTGTAGGAACCGCGGATGGTCAGCTCGCGGCTGAATACGTCGTAGGGCTTGACAGCGACTTCGGCGTCCGGAGGGGCCACCCCGACCCACATTACCGTCCCTCCCGCCCTCGCCGCTTCCACAGCCGCCCTCATCGTCTCGGGCCTCCCGACGCACTCGAACACCCTGTCGGCTATTGCCTCGGACACCGACTCGGGTTGCACCGGCTCCGCGCCAAGCCTGCGAATGCGCTCACGCCTGTCGGGGTTGGGCTCGCTGACGAGGACCTCGGAGGCTCCTGCCGCCACGAGCAGCATGGAGCACAGGATGCCGATGGGGCCGGCCCCCAGGACCAGCGCCCGTTCTCCGGGCCTCAGGGCCCCGAGGTCCACCGCGTGCAGCGCGCAGGCTAAAGGCTCCGTGAGGGCGGCGGCCTCTGAGGGCAGGCCGTCGGGCACCCGGTAGGCCTGCGGGGCGGGGAGCAGGGCGAAATCTGCCAGTCCCCCGCTGCGGGTGACGCCAATAGCCTCGGGGTTCTCGCACAGGTGCGGGCGCCCGTCGTGGCAGTAGCGGCACACGCGGCAGGGTATGTTCGGATCCACCACGATCCTGTCTCCTTCGGCGAACGCGTCAACGCCCTCGCCAACCTCCACCACGGTACCCGAGAACTCGTGGCCCAGCGTGACACCGGGACGGGCGGGAGGATACTCCCCCGAGGCGATGTGCAGATCCGTACCACACAGCCCCGAGGCCTCGACCCGTACCTTCAGCTCCCCCTGGCCCGGTTCTGGGACCTCCCTGGGCTCCAGGTCTACGCCCTGGTCACCGTCCCACACGACGCTCTTGTTGGCTGCTTTTCCGTTCTCCGTGTCTTGCATGCCACCGTCCATTCCCGCCTCCCTCTCGTAGCGTCACGCGTAGCAGAAGCCCATTCTAATCCTCCGCCCCCACGACGATCGGATCGGTTCCTCGTCTGATAGAAGCGGCGGTCATGTTGGAGCGCGGACCATGACCTGCAGGAGATGATCTAAAGCTTCCTCGGGGTCATCGGCGAAGCCGGTGTGGACGGGGGAGGGCTGCACGACGGTGCTGCGGGGCGCGACGAGCCACCCGAAGCGCTGGCCTGGGGGCAGGAGTCCGACCGCGCCGGCCTCGGGTCCGCCTTCGCACACCAGGCGCGCGACCTCGAGGTGCGCCCTTACGGTCTCGGGATCTAAGTTGGGGTCGAGCGCCCGCAGGCGTTCCGGGTCGAGGTGGACGCGCGCGTCGAGAAACCTGGCGTCCTGGCAATACAGCACGACCCCCGCGTTTATGAACTCCCCGCGTTCGACCCGCGGCACCACCCGCAGAAGGGCGTACTCGAAGAGGCTCATCGTACCGCTTCCTCCAGTGCCGTCACCCAGTCCCTCGGCTCCCGGAGACGGGCGCCCAGGTATGACAGGTAGGCTGCGCGTACCTCCCCGACGTCCGCGAAGCCGGGCTCGCCCTCGAGCCAATCCGGGGGGATCATATCCACAATAGTACGCAACGCTCCTGAAGCGAGCCGCGGGGCCAGCGCCGCATCAGCCTCG
Organism: Actinomycetota bacterium; assembly: GCA_046734875.1. Classification (GTDB taxonomy): domain Bacteria; phylum Actinomycetota; class Rubrobacteria; order Rubrobacterales; family Rubrobacteraceae; genus Rubrobacter_D. Next base: position 11,766 of record JBKPSF010000245.1, read on the forward strand.
GTGATAGAGCTTGCGAACGGACGCAGGACGTGGTCCCGCGCAGCCGCGAAGGGCCGCCGACCCGCGGCCTCGAGAGCGGTCCCGCCCCCGGCAGGCCAGTTGTGGTGGAAGTACAGCGAAGCCCCGTGGTCGATGAGCCAGAGACGGCCGTGCCAGACAAGGAGGTTGGTGTTGCGCGGGGTGCGGTCCACGTTGGTGACCAGGGCGTCAAACCAGACGATGCGCGAGGCGAGATCCGAGTCCGGCGGCTCCACCAGTGGGTCGAAGCCCAGAGAACCGGGCAAATAATCGAGCGCGAGGTTCAGCCCTGAGCTTCTTTTCAGCAAATCCTGTATCTCGGGGTCGGGTTCAGAGCGGCCGAGCTCGGGTGCCAGGTGGGCGAGCACGACGTCGGGTACCAGGAGACCTAGACGGCGGGCGATCTCCCCCGCCACCAACTCGGCCACCAGCGCCTTGCGTCCCTGCCCGGCACCCCGGAACTTGAGCACATACGTACCGAGATCGTCGGCCTCCACGATCGCCGGCAACGAACCACCCTCACGCAATGGCGTCACGTACCTCGTCGCAGTGATCGTCCTGAGCAAACCGAACCCTTTACGTAATCGACACCGAAGTCGCCGAAACCAATTCTAACGGCTCGAACATCCCCCGCTTGACAAATCGCTTCCGTCTAATAAGGTGGTTGGCCGGGCCCGATTGACGCGGGGGGCGATGTACCACCACTTCGAGGACAAGCGGGATCTCTTCCGGGCTGTCGTCGAGGCCTGGTAGCGCGCTAACTTTCAGACCTCGCTACCTTCCATCAGGTTGGTTCGATGGCGTAGGATGGCGGGAGGCAACGCTGAGGAGATGTAACCTTGGGCGACGAAATTCACTCGGGGCATCGAGAAAGCCGCGGCGACCTGGGGGCCGAGCAGTTTTGGGAGGACCATTACCGTCGGCGCGGGCGCGTGTGGAGCGGCAGGCCCAACCCCGTCCTGGTCCATGTCGTCGGAGATTTGCGTCCTGGCAGGGCGCTTGACCTCGGCTGTGGCGAAGGGGGAGATGCGATCTGGCTCGCCCTACGGGGCTGGCTCGTGAGGGCCGTCGATGTATCCGTCACAGCCCTCGACCGCGCGGCGGCCGACGCGGCCACCGCCGGAGTTGCCGACCGCATCGACTTCCAGCGGCACGACCTCGCCGACGCCTTCCCCGCGGGCACCTTCGACCTGGTCTCCGCCCAGTACCTGCACTCGCCGATAGAGTTCCCCCGCGTCCGTGTCCTGCGACAAGCGGCAGGTGCCGTGGCGCCCGGAGGCCTACTGCTAATAGTCGACCACGCTTCGGTCCGCCCCGGCTCGTGGGCTGAACCCGAGGAGACGCTTGAACCACTAGAGTTGAATCCCGACGAATGGCACACCGAAAAGCTCGAATCCCGCGAGCGCGAGCACACAGAGCCGAACGGGCAGGTAACCACCCGCACCGACAACATCATCGCCGTAAGACACCTCGACGCCTACCTCGAGCGCAAGATAAACTAGCAGAGAAACACCCATCAAAGCGTTTCGCACAAAGCCATTGACCTCTAACAGGGCCATCAGCTCTCAGCCGGTCGGCTTGTCAGCTATTCTCGATGCCTGAAATGCTACAGTCCGCCCGTAGACTTAGTGAACTTCGTCCCGGGGTCCGATGTGTGTCTCGAGCAACCGTCCTATCTTGTCTGCGTAGTGTGTAGTCGGCGGAGGAGGTAGTCGTGCCTGGCGGACGAGGGCCTGTTTCGGAGAAGCGAGGAGGGAGTGTCTTGCAGGAGACGAAAGAGCTCATGATCGAGGCCGCGGGTGTCCAGAAGGTCTACGACGCCGGCGGCCTGCGGGTGCGCGCGCTAAGGGGCGTGGACCTCGGGGTCAGGCGCGGCGAGATGGTCGCCATCATGGGGCCCTCTGGTTGCGGGAAGACCACGCTCCTGAACGTGCTCTCCGGCCTCGACGATCTCACCGACGGCGAGGTCCACGTCGACGGCGAGTCCATAAAGGGCATGTCCGACAGGAAGAGGACACGTTTTCGGGCCGAGAAGATGGGCTTTATCTTCCAGTCGTATAACCTCATCCCGGTCCTCTCCGCGATCGAAAACGTCGAGTTGCCGCTGCTGGTCGCTGGCCACAAACCGAAGAAAGCGAGGCAGTGGGCGCAGGACGCCGTGGAGATGGTGGGGCTCGCGGATCAGGCGAAGAAGCGTCCGGCCGAGATGAGCGGTGGCCAGCAGCAACGCATAACGGTCGCCCGCTCGCTGGTCAACACTCCCGCCATCGTGTGGGCCGACGAGCCGACCGGCGCCCTCGACTCCGAGACCTCCAAGGGAATCATGGACCTCCTGGTCAGGCTAAACGAGAGCGAGCGGCAGACCTTCGTGCTCGTTACCCACGACGCCGCGGTCGCGGCCAGGGCGCACCGGACCATCCGCATGCGCGACGGACGCATCACGAGCGACGAGCAGAACGGAAAGGTGGCCTGAGATGGAGGAGCTCTTCGGCGTCCCGACGGACAGGCTCATGTGGGTCCTCCTCGCCGTCTTCGGCTCTGCGGCCCTGATCCTCGGCCTCTCCGCCCTCCGCAACCGCGTCTCTTTCAGGATGGCGGCCCGCAACCTGCCGCGCCGCCGTACCCAGACCATCCTCGTCGTGCTCGGCCTGATGCTCGCGACCATGCTCTTCTCCGCCTCCTTCACCACAGGCGACACCCTCACCAACTCCCTCCGCGTCGAAGCCCTGGAGAACCTCGGCCAGGTCGACGTACAGGTCCAGGCCAAAGGCTCCGGCTCCTCTGATCAGCAGTTCGGCCCGACGACCACGGAACGCGCCAACTACTTTGACGCGAAGGTCGCTGACGACGTGCGCAACAAGCTCTCGGGCGAGGACCGCGTCGCCGGCGTCGCCCCGGCGGCCATCGAGACCGTCCCCGTGACGGCCAAAGGCAGCGACCTGAGCGAACCCAGCACCGACGTGCTCGGCCTCGACGAAAACCGCATGAACGGCTTCGACAGTCTCAGAACCGCCTCCGGCAAGACGTTGGATACCTCGGATCTCGGCAAGAACGAGGTCTACCTCAGCGCCGACGCCGCGAAGGGCCTCGATGTAGGGAAGGGCGACGAGATCGAAGCCACCTTCGCCCGGAAGGTCGATCCGACCGCCGCCCCCAACGCACCCCCGACCGCGGGCAAGGCGTCAGGCGTCGCGGCCCTCGGCGCGATACCCGTTCCCCAACCGTCCAAATTGACCGTCGTCGGCATCTACGTGAGCGGGGCCAATCCTGCTTCTTCGACCTCCGTGGTCATGCCTCTGGAGAGGTTGCAGGAGAGGGTGGGGGAGGAGGGCAACATCAACACCGTCCTCATCACCCACAAGGGTCCGGCCATCGACGGCGCCGCTGGCACTGACACCACCATAGACACGCTCAGGCCGCTCCTGAAAGACAATGAACTCAAGGCCGAGCCCGTCAAGAAGGACGCCATCGACCAGGCGGACTCGGGTGGGGAGACCTTCACGAGCATCTTCTTGCTCTTCGGGCAGTTCTCTGTTGCTGCCGGGGTGCTTTTGATCTTCCTTATCTTCGTGATGCTCGCCGCCGAGCGCAAGCACGAGCTCGGCATAGCCCGCGCCGTCGGGATGCGCAGGGGACACCTGATGCGCATGTTCGCCTTCGAGGGCGCGCTGTACGCCCTGCTCGCCAGCGCCCTCGGTAGCGTCGCCGGCGTCGGGGTTGGGTGGCTGATGGTGCGCGTTATCGGTAAGGCGTTTGCCGGCTCAGGGTTTACTGTCTCCTTCGCCACGAGCCCCCAGAACGTCGTAATAGCATTCTGCCTCGGCATGGTGCTCACGTTCGCGGTGGTCCTGATCTCCTCCTGGCGCGTGAGCCGCCTGAACGTGGTAAGGGCCATCCGCGACATCCCCGAACCGGACAAGAAAGGCCGCAGCGTGAAGGGTGTCCTCCTGGCGATCGCGACCCCGATCATTGGGGCTGGCCTGGTGTGGCAGGGACTCCAGGCGGAGCAGACCGGCCTCTACATGCTGGGGCTCTCGCTCGTCATCGTCGGGGCCGCGCTAATCACCCGCGTGGTGCGGGTCCCCGAGCGAATCTCCTTCACCGTTGCAGGCATATTGTTGCTCGGGCTCTGGCTCCTGCCCTTCGATTTCGCGCCGAGCGGGATGAAGGAGGGCATAGACCTCTTCTTTATCTCGGGGGTCATGATAGTGCTGGCCGGCGTGTGGGTCACAATCTACAACTCCGACCTCCTACTTGGCACCGTCGTCGCCCTGTTCGGCTGGCTGCGCGGGATGCCGCCGGTCTTGAGGGCAGCCGTCTCCTACCCGATGCAGGCTCGCTTCCGTACCGGCATGACCCTTGCCATGTTCTCTCTCGTGGTGTTTACCATCGTCACCATGAGCTTCATAACGGCGGCTTTCGGTTCGATATTCGAGGACACGGACCGCCTCTCCGGCGGCTTTGACGTGCGCGCCGACGCCGGCTACGCCGCGCCGATCCCGGACATGAACGATGCCCTGAAGGACAAGAAAGGTATAGTCCAGAGCGACTACACCGCAGTCGGCACCATCAACGGGGTCTCCGTCGACGCGAAGCAGAGGGACACGGACCGCAAGCCTAAGACCCTCTTCTTGCAGGGCGTCGATAGTGGTTACAGCGAGAACGTGGGCTACGGCTTCAAGTCCACCGCCCCGGGGTACGACACGGCGGACCAGGTGTGGACCGCTCTGCGAAGCGACAAGCACACGGCGGTAATATCGTCCGATCTCGCGCCCAGCAGGTCCAGCTTCGAGGTCGGTGATATGCAGCCCCAGATCAAGCTCTCCGGCTTCTACGGCGAAGACGAGACGCTTCCCAAGGACCTCTACGTAAAGGTCGAGGACCCGGAGTCGGGCGAGACCAGAAACCTGCACGTGATCGGGGTCCTGGAGGACACGGCGTTCTTCGCCTCAGGCGTGACGACCTCGCGCGCGACCGTGAACGACATCGCGGGCGCCCCCGTCCCGGCCCAGAGCTACCAGTTCAGGTTGGCCGACGGGGTAGATCCCTCATCTGCTGCCAGGGATCTGGAGAAAGCCTTCTCGCAGAACGGCCTCCAGGCCGTCGCGATCGAGAAGGAGATCGAAGACGGTTCGACCTCGCAGGGGCTTTTCAACAACCTGCTTATGGGCTTCATGGGGCTCGGGCTCCTCGTCGGCATCGCGGCCCTCGGCGTGATAGCCGCCCGCTCCGTGGTCGAAAGGAGACAGCAAATAGGGATGCTGAGGGCTCTCGGCTTCCAGCGTGGGCAGGTGCGGCTCGCCTTCTTGATAGAGTCGTCGTTCGTGGCCTTGCTCGGCATCGGGCTCGGCGTCGCCCTAGGCGCCGCACTCTCCGTCGGCATAGTGGACTCGTTCGCGGAGCAGATCTCCGGCATCCGCTACACGGTGCCGTGGAGCACCCTGGGCGTGATCGTCGGCCTCGCCTACGTGGCCTCGCTGCTCACCACCTTCCTCCCCGCCCGCCAGGCCTCGAAGGTCTACCCCGCAGAAGCCCTGCGCTACGAGTAAGCCTCACGGTTTTCCGTGAGGGTCCACGCGGACCCTCCCTATGTGGTTCCAGGGAACGAGCCTCGTTGCATCCACGGGCCGATGCGGTGCGTCCCGCGCGGTACTAAACTGGCCCCAGTTATGGCGCACAGGTACGTCCGTCCGATGATCCGCGAGATCTTCGCGCTCCGGCGGCTGCGGTGGAAGCTGACGCTCAGCTACACGCTCGTGGCGGCGGTGACGCTGCTCGCGCTGGAGTTGATCCTGGCCAGCGGCCTGCTCGCTTTCTTGAACTCCGACCTCCCGCCGAGGATGGTGGCGCAGAACCTGAGGGACGTGGTCGCCCCGCGCCTGGAGCAACCCATGAGGCAGAACCCTCCGGACGCCGAAGCCGTACGACGAAGACTCGACCTGTTCGCCGACCGTTCCGGAGTTCGTGGGATCGACAGGCCCCCGCCGCAGCCCACGAGCTTCGGCGACTACACGGCTTACGGGGGCGCGCTCTTCGTAGTCGATGACGAGCAACGCCTTGTGGTCTCGGTCCCCGAAGTGACGGGCATTCGCGAAGGCAAGCAGTTCGATGCCGCGAGGATCAAAGGCCTACAGCCGCTCGTGAACGCGGGGCTCGACGGCGAGGAGAACTCCGGCGCGCTGTCTTCGAACGTGGACGGCCAGATGTTGACAGTGACGCCCATAGAGGGCAAGAAAGGCAAGGTAGCCGGGGTTCTCATCGGCACGCTCCGGCTGCCGAACCTCACGGCGCCACTCCTAATTACCGTCGGGATAAGCGCGATCTTCCTGGCCCTGCCGGCCGCTCTGCTCGGCGCCCTCTTCGGCTTCTTTACCGCCTGGGGCCTGACCCGGCGGATAGGCCGTCTCGCCCGCGCCGCCCGCTCGTGGAGCCGGGGAGACTTCTCTGCCAAGACCAAGGACCGCTCAAAAGATGAGCTTGGCCAGCTCTCGCGCGAGCTGAACAGCATGGCCGCCGATCTGGAAAACCTGCTCCAGGCCAGGGGCGAACTCGCTACCCTGGAGGCCCGCAACCGCTTCGCCCGCGACCTTCACGACTCCGTCAAACAGCAGGTCTTCGCCACCTCGCTCCAGATTGCCGCCGCCCGAGCCCTGATCGAAAAGGACACCACCTCGGCCGAATCCCACCTCTCCCAGGCCGACGAGCTGGTGCGCCAGGCCCAGAAAGAATTGAACGTCCTGATCCAGGAGATGCGCCCCGCCGCCCTGGAAGGCAAAGGCCTCGCAACAGCCCTGCGCGAATACGTCGCCCGCTGGTCCGAAGGAGCAGAGATCCCCGCCGACTTCCGCACGGTTGGCGAGCGCGAAGCCCCCCTCGAAGTGGAACAAGCCCTCTTCCGCGTGGCCCAGGAGGCCCTCGCTAACGTCGCCAGACACAGCAGCGCCAGACACGCGGAAGTAGATCTGGTATATACCAAAAATACGGTTACCCTGAGCGTAGCGGACGATGGGCGCGGGTTCGACCCTTCGCGGGGTTCTGGCGGGGGGTTCGGGTTACAGAGCATGCGCGAGCGGCTGGTCAAGCTCGGTGGGCACATCAACGTGAAGAGTGCGCCGGGCAAAGGGACGAGGGTGGAGGGCTTCTGCCCGTTGCGGAAGGGAGGCGAGGGGTGATGGGCGAGCCGATCACCGTGCTTTTGGTGGACGATCACGCGCTGGTACGGCAGGGGGTACGCGCCTTTCTGGAGACGCAGGACGACATCAGCGTGGTCGCGGAGGCGGGGAGCGGGGCAGAGGCGGTGAGGCTCGCCACGGAGCACGCCCCCGACGTCGCCTTGATGGACCTGATCATGCCCGGCATGGACGGCGTCGAGGCTACGCGGCGGCTGGTCGCGAGCTCGCCGCGCACCAACGTCGTCATGCTCACCTCTTATCATGACGACGAGCACGTCTTCCCCGCCATAAGGGCCGGCGCGCTCTCCTACGTCCTCAAGGAGATAGGCCCGGAGGAGCTCGCCGACGCTGTGCGCAAGGCCGCCTCGGGCGAGGCTGTCCTGCATCCTCGGGTGGCGGCCCGGGTGGTGCGCGAACTACACGGCTCCAGGCGTACCGAACCGAACGTCTTCCACGAGCTCTCGGACAGGGAGCTCGAGGTCTTGAAGCTCATCGCCGAAGGATTGCACAACTCCGAGATCGCCGGCCGTCTCTACGTGAGCGAGAAGACCGTCAAGAGTCACGTATCGAACATCCTCTCCAAACTGCACCTCGCTGACCGCACCCAGGCCGCCGTCTACGCCTGGAGGGAAGGCGTCGTGCGCCGGGATTGACCGCATTTCAGCACTTCAGGTTTTCGATGGTGCTGAAGAGCTAACGGCTACTGTGTAGCGCTCGTGCCGCCGGTGCAGAGGGCTCCCGGCTCGGGGGTCTGGGGGCCGATGCGGTAGGCCTTGATGAAGTTCTCCAGGCCGGGGTCGCCGGCGCCGTCGAGGGCGACCTGCTTGCCCCAGGCCGTGGCCACCACGGGGGAGTCGAGGCCGGGATAGGGGCTGACCAGGATGTAGGAGCGGCCCTGGGCTATGGTTCGCAGCTCCTGTATCTGGTCCTGCGGGAGGTCCGGGGAGTAGGTGATCCAGACCGCCCCATGCTCCAGGGAGTGGACGGCGTTCTCGTCGCGAACGGGCTTGTCGTAGTAGCCGCAGTTCTGCCACACGGGGTCGTGCGGACCGCCAGCGGGAGGACTCTGATCGTAGTCCACGTTCGTGGAGGTGTGCTGGCCCGCGGGACCGACGTCGTAGGTCTGTACGTCACCGGGGGCGCCGCTGGTGGACTGCTGCCTGGCGTCGACAACCGCGAGCGCGATAAACCCGCCGACGAAGAGGACGATGATCGCGCCGACTATGAGGTAAGTCTTTCTGGAGCCATCCGACCCACTTCTGTGAACCCTCGCTCTGCTCTTGGTCACGATCTTCCTCTTTGTAGCCCGCCGTGAAATCCTAGCACATGCACCTCTGCTCTCCGAGATCAAAGCTTCAGGCTTCAGGGTCAGAACGTCTTCGCGATGAGCCACACGGCCAGTACGGCGAGGGCGATCCAGACTGCTACCACTATCGCGGCCGCTACCCTGTTCACCGGCCGATCTTCCGTCTCGCGTGCCTTCTTGCGGCATTCGGAGAGAACGGGAGAAGGGATCATCTTTATTGCAAGAGCGACCCCGAGCGGGACGAGGATGAGGTCGTCGAGGTACCCGAGGACCGGGACGACGTCGGGTATGAGATCTATGGGGCTGAAGGCGTACCCGACGACGACGGCGGCGAAGACCCGCGCGTACCAGGGCACCCTGGGATCCTTGTAGGCGAGATAAATCGCGTACACCTCGACCTTGAGCCTGCGTGCCCACGACTCGAGCCGCCGTCTAGGGCCCACCGTCAGGGACTCGACGCGAGGGAAAATGTCTCGCTCAGGAACTGCTTCGTGCCCTCCGGTCCCGTTACGAGCAGCAGGGTCTCCCCGCCGCCCGGCTGGAAATCGAGCTGGAAACCCCTTTCGCCACCGACGAGGCTGCAGGCTATGGGTAGCTCTTCTCTCACGAACAGCAGTCGTCTTCGCAGCGCTCTCCGGGGACGACGGGCGCCGTGCAGCAACTCTCGCCGCGCCACGACTCGCGGCCCTCCTTGACGGCGACGCCGGCGATGAGGAGCGCCGTGACTGGGTCGGCCCACCACAGGCCGAAGAGCGCGTTCGCACCGAGCCCGGCGAGCAAGGCCGCTGAGAGGTAGGCGCAGAGCATGTTCTGCCGTCCCTCGCTCTTTGTCGCGGAAGAACCGAGCTTCGCGCCGACGCGGGCCTTGGCGATTGCGAGCGGGGGCATCGTCACCAACGTCAGGGCGGCCAGGATTATCCCGATCCAACTGGCCTCGGGACGCGCCCCCACGACCAAACTCCTCACCGCCTCGAAGGCGACGTAAGCCGCAATCACGTAGAAGCTCAGGCCGATGAGTTTCTGGGCCCGCCTCTCCGCCGCCTCGGAGGAAGCACGCGCAGCGGCGAAGCGCCAGAGCAGTATGATCCCGGCTAGCGATTCGACGAGCGAGTCCGCCCCGAAGCTCGCCCTCCCGACGAGCCTGTCCCGCTCGCCCATCTCCTGCTTACGCGACAACTGGAGTGAATGACCGTTCACGAGGTCACCCTGGTTCCCACCACGGCCTCCAGGAGTGCTCTCCCGTCGTCAGTGAGCGAGTACATTACGAGCTTTCCGTCCCTCCGGGAGCCGACGAGGCCGTGCGAGCGGAGCAACCTGAGATGGTGGGAGACGAGGTTCTGGGCGCGGGAGGAGATCCAGGCCAGATCGCACCCGCAGAGTTCCCCACCCTCCAACAGTGCCGCCGCGAGCAAGAGCCGGGTCGGGTCCGAAAACATCCTCGCCCGCCCGGCAGCCCACCCCGTAGCCCCCACGCCAGGCATCCGCCCACGTATCTCCTCGGCCCTCGGCGCGTCGACGCATAACAGATCGCAACGCTCCTCGCTCATGATCTCATTCTAACGTCCGTTGATACGTATATGCAAGCGCTTTCAGCTTTCAGCAAAAAGGTTGACGGCTGATGGCTGAAATGCTCTCACCCTTCAGGATAAGAAGGAAAGCGGAGCGTCTGGAGGGAGGCGTGATGGTCACCGACGTGGTCAACCTGCAGGGTGGTGTGGGAGATATCGTATTCGCGGGCGAGGAGGTCTTCCAATTCGCGCCTGCGGGCGTGGCAGTCTTCCCTGCGGCCGACGAGTACGTGGGCGGAGAGGGCGGGGAAGCCGGAGGTAATGGTCCAGATGTGAAGGTCGTGGACCTCGACTATGCCGTCGGAGGAGGCCATCCTCTGGCCCACTTCGGTTGCGTCGAGGTTGGGAGGGGTTGCTTCCAGGAGTATGTTGGTCGAGTCGCGGAGGAGCTTCCAGGAGCTGCCCAGGATGAGGACTCCTATCGCGACGCTCACGAGCGGGTCCGCGTAGCGCCAACCGGTCAGCAATATTATGGCGGCGGCGACCATAGCGCCTACCGAGCCCAGGGCGTCGGCGAACACGTGGCGCATGGCGCCTTCGACGTTCAGGCTCTCGCCGCCGGTTCTGTAGAGGATGATGGCGCCGGCCGCGTTGACCAGGAGCCCCAGAGCGGCCACGAGCAGCATCGGGCCGCCCAGCACATCGGTCGGTTCCCTCAGCCGCGAGTAGGCCTCGATAAAGATCCAGATCGAGATCGCCACCAGCGTCACGCCGTTGGCGAGGGCGGCGAGGATCTCCGCCCGCCTGTAGCCGAAGCTCCTGTTGGGCGTGGCAGGCCTCAGCGCTAGCCAGGCCGCGCCGAGGGCGATGCCGAGCGAGAGGTTATCCGAGAGCATGTGCCCGGCGTCGGCGAGCAGCGCGAGGCTCCCCGTGAGGAAGCCGCCGACGATCTCCACAACCGTATAGGCCGCCGTCAGGGCGAGCACGAGGGCGAGCGCCCGGCGGTACTTCTCACCGTGTTCGTGGTGTCCCATGGCGTTATTCTACCGCCTGAGGTTCACGCGACCTGAGCCGTGGCCCGCTCTAGCCTGGCCTTTCGCCGAGCGTGACCTCCAGGTCTGTTTCGTCGCCGTCCCGGAAGACCGTCAGGGTTACCGTGTCGCCGGGTGCGTAGTCACGCAGGGCGCCAAGGAGGTCGCCGTAGCCCTCCACCCTGGCGTCGCCGAGGGCCGTGATGATGTCCCCTTTTAGTACCCCGGCGTCGGAGGCCGCGCTGCCGGGCAGTACCTGCTCCACGAGCGCGCCGGAGTCTACCGGCAGGTCGAAGTTGGAAGCTTCCTCGGGGCTCAGGTCGGTCGTACGGACGCCCAGGTAGGCCGTCGAGACCTGGCCTGTGTCGATAAGCTGGTCCGCCACTGAGACAGCGGTGTCCGACGGAATCGCGAAGCCCAGGTTCTCGGCGCCGGTTTGTTGTGGCGGCAGGTAGGCGACGTTGATGCCTATGATGCGGCCGTCGCGATCTGCTAGGGCGCCGCCGGAGTTGCCAGGGGAGATGGCAGCGTCGGTTTGGATCAGGTCTACCAGCGCCTGCGCCTCAGAACCGCCTCCGGTGAGCTCGGGCGGGAACTCGCGGCCTACGCCGCTGACGATGCCCGCCGTTACCGTGGACTCGAAGCCCGAAGGACTGCCGATAGCCACGGCAAGCTGGCCGACGATAGGGGGGTTCTCGTTGAACGCTGCGGCCGGCAGGTCGTCGCGGTTCACCTTCAGCACGGCGATCTCGGTGTTCGGGTCGGTGCCGACCACGCTTGCGCTCTCGGTGGTGCCGTCGGCGAAGGCCACGCTAACCTTGGTGGCATCCTCGACGACGTGGTTGTTGGTGATGACGTAGCCGTCGGGACGGTAGATCACACCGCTCCCAATGCCCTCGCCCCTCCTGGTCCCGAACGGCGTCCGCTGCACGGCCCTGACGTTTACCTGCACCACGCTCGGTCCGACCTGTGCAGCAACGACCGCGACAGGCTCGTCCGTGGGTATACGCGAGGGCGCTCGTGGAGGGGCCTGCGACGACGTTTGCGGCGCAGCCTTGGCCGCGTGGTCGCCTCCGTTTCTCTGTGATGCTGGCTGTCTTTGCGAGCACCCCACCAGCACGACCACGGCGATTGCGGTGGCGATCGCGGTGGCGATCGCGGCGGTGCGCGTCCTGGATCTAAGGCTCAACGTTGCGAAACCTCCTGCGGGCGCCATGGGCGCGTCCTACGCCACAGAGTCTATACGAAGGATGCGATAGGGTTTCGGGATTTTTCGGTGGACCGCCCGGCCAACATGGAGGTTTCCAAGGGCGCTTCGCGAAGCGCCCCTACAAGGGGTACGTTTACGCAGGGTTTCTAGAGGCAGGATCGCGGAGGGCTTCTTTGACCTTCTCTTCTTCCTCTCTCAGGTAGGCGAAGACATCCTGGGCGAACCTTATGGCGTGTTCTTCGGGGAGGTTGATCGTACGGTTGTCGAGTATGGACTCCAGCTCCTTGATAGCCGCATCCGCCATCCCGACCATCGTCTCGGCCTCCCTCAGAGTCTCGCCCCGCACCGCGTCGGAGAGCGAAGAACCGGCCCTCAGCCGCTCCTGATGCTGTTCGAGGTACCGTATAAAGTCCCTGATGCCCACGGGGCGGGATTATAGCGGTTCAGTACCGCGACTCCAGGAAGATCTCCCGTGTCACCTCACCGGAGCCCCGACTGCGCGCGTGGTCCTCGGCGAGCCTCCTGGCCCGTCCCCGCAAAAACGGTGGCACCCCGGCGACCTCCTGCAATGCCCCGTCGGTCCACGTGATGCCGGCCTGTTGCGATGGTGCCTCCCGTGGTCCGGTCATTCGAAGTACGCCTTCCAGTTCGTCGGCGAGGACGCTCGAGCCGGCGTAGCCCATGAGTGGGCGCTCGACGAAGGGTTTGTCGGCCGTAGGGGGACAGAGGGGGAGGAAGGGCACTTCGAGGGATTCGGCAACGCCCTCTTCCAGGTGCGTCCCGATTATGAGGTCGGGTTCTGCGGCTTCGATGCGGGCTGCGACCGCTTCGGGGTCTTCCTCGACGAAGGCCCCTTCGGTGAAGGTGTGAGCGTGGAAGAGGAAGTCCCTCTCCAGGTGCGTGAGGTAGGTGCCGCAGGTGACCACCTCCAGCCCGACCTCGCGGGCGAGGGCGTAGCCGAGGCCAAGGGGGTAGGTAAAGTCCCCGAAGATGGCCACTTTACGGTTCTCGAAGGTCTCAGGCGGTTCGAGGCGCGCGTACCAGGGGAGCTTCGCCGTGCGGGCGAGCTCGGCCCAGATCGTACGCTGCACGGACCTTGGGTCGAGCTGGCAAAGCTCGCCGATGGCCCGAAGGGCGGCGCCCGTACCCGCGGCCCCGATCATGGGCGTCGTCACGCGCGGGAGGCCGTGCTCGTCTTGCAGGTAGAGCGTCGCGGATTCCCCGACCTCCCTGTACAGAAGCAGGTTGGCCCACGCGCGGGTGAGGCGGGCAAGGTCCCGCGTGTCGGCCCCAAGCGGCACCCTCGCGTTGACCTCGACCCCGATCAGGTCAAGCAGCCGCTCGGCCTCGGCGTACTCGGCCGCCGCGCCAGGCCCGAAGATGGGTGGCCCGAAGAGGTTGATCGTGGGATAGGGGCTCTTGTCCGGCGTGTCCCGGGCCTGGGTCCGAACGAGATCCTCCAGCGCGAGCTCCGCGGCCTCCGTCTCCTTTATGCCAGGCCCTTCCCACGAGAACGTCACCAGGTTGGGGCTTCTCACGTCCCTCTGGGGGAGAGAGCCGGCCTCGATCTCCTCTCCCGAGAGCAGCGACGCCTCCGAGCGGACCAGAACGATGGTCTCCACTTTGGGGTGGCGCCTGAGGATCCCGGAGAGGTCGCGGGCGAGGTTCCCTGGGGCCATTGAATGCTCGGGTTGCCCGCGCAAAGGGCTTAGCGTCACCGGCGCGAGCTCCCCCGTCCGCTCGCGCATCCCGTAGAGCGTCGGGAAATATGTCTCGCCCGGTAGCGCCCTGAGCAGGGTATGCACGCCCCTGATGCTTGTGGTGGTCCGCAGGATGCCGTAGCTCCGGGGACCCTCGTAGACGCCGCGCACCAGCCTCACAGGTTCAGGGAGTCGAGGGTCTCTGCGCGCCGCAAAGTGCGTGCCAGGAGCTCCAGGATGCGACGGGCGCCACCGTAACCGTACAGGCCTGCCCTGAGGAAATCCTGGGGCGAGCGGCACAGGTGGCCGCGGGCGACGAGCGGGAGGTGGAGGCCGGGGCTACAGACCACCACGTCCGGCCTTGCTTCGTCGATCCTGTTCAACTGCCCCCTGTAGTCCGGCGAGACGACCACGTCCACGTCGGGCCCGAGCGCCTGCAATTCGGCGGAGAGAAACCTGCGGTCGAGCCGTGGCGCCCCGACCTCGAGCACCACAGCCCCCGCATCGGCGAGGAAGCGGGCGAGCGGTACCTCGAAACCCGTGTCGCCGGCGAAGAAGACCCTCTTCCCCCTGATGCGGTTCCTGAGTGCCCCGAGGTTCTCCCAGGCGGACCTCGCCCGCACTACCTCGCTGGTCCTCGACCCTGCCTCCGCGGCCACATCCTGCACGAAGCGTGCCGTGCCGTCCACGCCGACGGGCATGAGGGTCCTTACCACCGTCGCTCCGCGCCTCTCCGCGACCGACGCCGCAGTCGTCAAATTCGGGTCCATCACGGCCACTACCGTGCCCTCTCCGAGGGGTGGTAGCGCAGCTACCTCGTCTCCCGGCACGGCCCCCGCGACCTCGACCGCGGCCCGCGATAGCTCGGCGGCGAGTCCCTGCGCGGCACCGGGCGAGAGCGCGCCGCCCAGCAGCACCACGGGCCGGCCATCGTCCGGCTCCTGTGCCTCGCGGCCCCTTCCCAGCAGGCCGCCGAGGAGCCCGCCGCGCTTTGCCGGCGAGGCCGTCTGTACGAGGTCCGACGTTCTCCTCCTGGGGCAGAGGTTCACCAGGGCGGCCGTGACGCCGTCCTCGAGATCGGTGGAGAGGATGCCAGGGATCTCGTGCGGGGCTTCGGGATCTATAACCTCGACCGGCAGGTCCAGTTTGCGGGCCGCGAGCCTTGCCTCGAACATGGCGTCTACACCGAGCGCCTCCGCAGGACGCCCCGCCACGAGCAGCACCAGCTCCGTGCCACGCGTCTCCGCCGCGCTCTCCACGATGCGTGAAGCCAGCAGCCCCTGCGGGGGAGGGTCGGAGGGATCGAGGATGGCGAAGGTAACACGCTGGTCGTGCCTGGAGGGGGGGAGGTTGGGGGAGGGCGCCGCCGGCAGGCACTGGATGAGGTGTGCCTCCGCCTGCGTACCGGCGACTACCACCAGAACGTCCCTAAGCCTTTGTGCCAGGTTACCGACGGCATGCAAAGGCGGGAGAACGTCCGGTATCCCCGACTCGTTGAGGATCGTCACTCAGCCCGTCCTATCTCTAGCGGAGGCCGTCCTTCCGCCTCGTCCCCACAGGACGTACTAGTTTAAGGCGTTGAGGGTGTCTAGCGCCAGTGCCATCATGTTGTCCACGGCGCCCCTGAGCTCCTCGTCGGAGATCCTGACCAGCTCGGCGCCGATGGTGTCCGAGACGGTCAGCAGGCACCCGGCCCTCACGCCGTGCATCGCGGCTATCGTGAAGATCGCCGACGCCTCCATCTCCACGGCGAGCACCCCGAGGTTGCCCCACAGCTCCGCGGGACTTTCGGTCGGGTCATAAAACAGGTCCGAACTCACGATGGGCCCGACGAAGGTCCGCCGTCCCGCGCTCTCGCCCGCATGAAAGGCCGCGTGTACGATATCGAAGTGGGCCGCCGGGGCGTAGGGAAGGCCCCGGGTCAGCGAGGAGACCGTCCCGTCATTCGGGGTCGCAGAAGTAGCGACGACCAGGTCCCCTAGCTGCAACTCCCTGTCATAAGCGCCGCAAGTACCCACCCTGAGCAAATTCCTCGCCCCGAGCTGTATAAGCTCTTCGGTCACGATAGAGGCGCTAGGACACCCCATCCCCGTAGCCTGCACCGAGACCGGTTCTCCCTTATAAGAGCCCGTGTAACCGAGCATCCCGCGCTCCTCGGTAATAAGCTTCGCCCCGTCGAAAAAGTTCTCGGCGATGTACTTCGCCCGCCGCGGATCGCCCGGCAGAAGAACGCTCTCCGCGAAGTCCCCCGGCTCCGCCCGCACGTGGATAGGACTCATTGCGACTCCCTTCGGTCGTCTTAGCATCTCAGCACTTCAGCCTGTCAGCTTTCTCGTTCTCGCTGAAATGCTGACTAGCTGAAGTGCTGAGATGCTATTTCACAGGCTATCCAGGATAGCAGGGGGAGGCTCTACGGGCTCGTCAGAGATTTCGAGGGCTTCGAGTACCAGGCGTTCGGCGCGCTCCGCTTCGCGTTCGCCGTAGAGGCGGGCTATGGGTTGGTCCTTGTGTATTTGGTCTCCGGCTCTTACGAGTACTTCTATGCCGGAGCCTGGGTCTATTTTGTCGTCTTTTTGGGCGCGGCCGGCTCCGAGGGCGAGGGCCGCGCTGCCGATGCCCGAGGCGGCGAAGCGGGAGACGTAGCCGTCGCGTGGGGAATTTACTTCTCTGGTTTCGGGCGAGACGGGGAGGTCTTCCAGGGCTTGGACGTCGCCGCCCTGGGCCCGCACGAACTCGCGGAACTTTTCGTGGGCCGCCTCCGAGGTCAGGGCGTTCTCGACGGCGGCCTGAGCGTCGGGGATGCCTTTCAGCTCCAGGAGGCGTGTGGCGACGTGGTTTACCTCGTCCTTGAGGTCGTCGGGGACGGGTTCGTTTCTTAGGAGGCGTACGCTCTCGCGGACTTCGAGGGCGTTGCCCACGGCGCTGCCTAAAGGGTTGTCCATGTCCGTTATGAGGGCCGAGGCTTTGATGCCGAGATCTTCGCTCAGACGGACGAGGAGCTCCGCCAGGCTGTGGGCTTCCTCGGTGGTCTTCATGAAGGCGCCCGAGCCGCGCTTCACGTCGTAGAGGAGGTAGCCCGCGCCCGTGGCCACCTTTTTGGAGACTATGGATGAGCCTATGAGCGGCAACGAATCCACAGTGCCCGTCGTGTCGCGTAGGGCGTATATTTCTTTGTCCGCGGGCGCGAGGTCTCCGGCCTCGATTATGGCCAGCCCGATCTCCCCGACCTGGCGCGCGAAACGCTCCTCGGAGTGGTCGAAAGAGAAGCCGGGGATGGACTCCAGCTTGTCTATGGTGCCGCCGGTCGCGCCGAGCCCCCGCCCCGAGAGCTTGGCAACCGGAGCACCGCACGCGGCCGCTATGGGAAGCGCCGTCAAACTAACCTTGTCCCCGACGCCCCCCGTCGAATGCTTGTCCACGCAGTCAGGAAACGAATAGGTTTTGCCGGATTCGGCCATCGCCCGCGTAAGCGCGAGCGTCTCTTCGTAGTCCATACCTTGAATGAAGATCGCCATGAGCAATGAGGACATCTGGTAGTCTGCGATCTCTCCGGCGGTGTATCCTTCAACCACGGCCCTGATGAGCTCCTCCGAGAGCTCCCCGCCGAACTTTTTCAGCTCTATGGCATCGATGACTGCGTTTACGGAATGCATGCTGTCCCCGCTTTCGATCGCCCCCGCAACATTCTAGCGGGTGTTCGCACCCCGGGCTCTGCTCCGGAAGCGCGGCGAGGACGCCGGCCAGCCTGTAGAGTCGTTCACGCTCCGATCAGGCTCTTTCCAGGCAGGTCGTCCTTCTCCACGTCGAGCCACGCCGCAATGGTGGCTCCCACATCGGAGAAGCCTTCGCTGATGCCGAGGTCGCGCGGCCCGGCACCAACGAGGAGTAGCGGCACGCGCTCGCGGGTGTGATCCGTGCCCTTGAAGGTCGGGTCGTTGCCGTGGTCTGCGGTGATGATCATGAGGTCTCCGTCGGTCAGCGCGGTGAGCAGTTCAGGCAGCCGGTCGTCGAAACGCTTTACGTTTTCGGACATGCCTCGGGGGTCGCGGCGGTGGCCGTACTTCGCGTCGAAGTCGACGAGGTTGGCGAAGATGAGCCCCGACTCGACGCGACCGAGGGCTTCCAATATAGCGTCCACCTTGGCGTTGTCGTCGGGCGGGGCGGGGAGGTGTTCGGTGATGCCCTTGCCGTCGAAGATGTCCCTGATCTTGCCTACCGCCACGACCGCGTGGCCCGCATCCTCGATCCTGTCGAGGTAGGTCTCGGAGGGAGGCGTGATGCCGTAGTCGTGGCGGTTCTCGTTCTCGCGTTCGTAGGCGCCGGGCTCGCCGTGGAAGGGGCGGGCGATGACGCGCTCGACCATGATAGGGCCCTCGCCGATGAGCATCTTGTGGGCCTTCCGGCAGGCCTCGTAGAGTTCTTCCAGAGGAATTACACCGGTGTTGGCCGCTACCTGGAAGACGGAGTCGGCGGAGGTGTAGAGGATCCATGCCCCCGTCCTCTCCTGCTCGGGGCCGAGCTCCTCTATTATCTGCGTCCCCGAAGCGGGCTTGTTGCCGAGCACCCCGCGCCCCGTTTCCCTCTGGAAGCGTTCGAGGATGTCGTCGGGGAAGCCGTGCGGGTAGGTGGGTAGAGGGTCCTCGAGCACCAGCCCCATCATCTCCCAGTGTCCAGCGAGCGTCGCCTTGGCAGCCGAACGCTCGACCATGAGCCCGTAAGAAGCACCTGACGAGTCATCCGGCGCCACGCCATCTATCTCACCGATGTTGCCCAGGCCCAACGCCTGCAGGTTCGGCGCCCTCAGGCCGCCGACGGCCTTTGAGGTGTTACCCAGCGTGTTGGAGCCTTCGTCCCCGAACTCGGCGGCGTCGGGCGCGTTGCCGGCGCCGAGGCCGTCGAGGACGATAACTATTGCGCGGCGTCCCACGTTACCCCCTATCCGATCAAGATGCCCGCGATCGTGGCGTTCATCAGGTTGGCGAGCGTAGCGGCGAGGACAGCCCTGATGCCGAACTGGCGACCTCGTGCCGGCGGCCCGGCGAGATGGTCCCGAACGTCCCTACGAGGATGGCTATTGAGCCGAAGTTGGCGAACCCCGTAAGGCCGAAGGTCACGATGGCCACGGTCTTTTGCGAGAACTGCTCGACCTGCGGCCCGAAGTTGGAGAAGGCGACAAATTCGTTGAGGACCAGCTTCTGCCCGAAGAAGCTGCCGGCGCCCACAGCATCGTTCCACGGAACCCCTATCAGGAACGCTATAGGGGCGAAGACGTAGCCCAGGATCAGCTCGAACGTCAAATCCGGGAACCCGAAAAGGCCGCCGATGTCACCGAGAAGGATGTCGATAAGCGCGATGAGCGAGATGAAGGCTATGAGCATGGCCCCGGCGGTCAGGGCTATTTGCAAACCTTCTAGAGTACCGGAGGCTATGGCGTCTATGGTGTTGAGGTGCCTCGACGACGTGCCTTCCTCCTCGGCCTCTTCCTCCTCTTCGGCCTCGTCCACGCCCGAGGCCACGAGGGTCTCCGGTTCTCCAACCTCGGGGACGATGATCTTGCTCATCACGATGCCCGCCGGGCCTGCCATGAAGGCGGCCGCGATCAGGTAGTCCAGCCGGACGCCGAGCAGCGAGTAGCCGACCAGCAAAGAGCCCGCAACGGTCGCGAGACCCGTCCCCATCATGGTGAAGAGCTCGGACTTGGTGGCCCGCTCTATGTAGGGTTTCACGACGAGCGGCGCCTCTGACATCCCGACGAATATGGTGGAGGCGGCGAACGTGGACTCGGCCTTGCTCGTGCGAAGCGCGAACTGCAAAGCCCCGCCGATTATCTTGACGACCCACTGCAAGATGTGCCAGTGGTAGAGCACCGAGGTGAGGGCGGCGAAAAAGATGATAACCGGCAAGACCTGGAAGGCGAAGACAAGCCCTTCCTCCGGGAGAACGGGCCCGAAGAGAAATTCGATCCCCTCGTTGGAAGAGTCTATGACCACCTGTACGGCGTTGGACGCCGCCTGAAGCGCCCGTTTGCCTGCGCTCCAGTAGAGGACGATGACGCCGAGCAAGAACTGGATCGCTAGTGCCCCGAACACGGTGCGCGGGTTTATCGCCCGGCGGTTCGTCGAGAGCCCGAACGCGATAGCGAGGAGAACCACCATGCCACCGACACCCCACAGCACCTGCATTAGCATTCCTCCTTGAGGCAATCACGCATCTTCCCTCGGGACGGATTTTCGCAGTCCCTGGCCCTTCGGGCTACCTGGAGCCCGCTATTGTTCGGCGCCGGGCCACTTGGGGTAAATAACGCCAGGAGAACAAACCGAGGAGACGCATGCACGCCAGACCCCAGATCGAAGTGCGCGAGGCGACCACCGTGGACGCCGTAGACATCCAGAGGCTTATCCGCGAGCTTGCCGAGACGGTAGGCGACGCGCCACCCGCGGAAGAGGCCGTGAGGAGGAGGCTCGAGGAGCTCCTGGAGACGCCGAGGGCGAGGGTCCTCGTGGTAGAGGACGGCAGCGGGGTGGTCGGGGCGGTGAGCTTCTGGGTCAAACCAGACCTCGCCCACGGCGACGCCGTCGTCGAGGTGCCGATGCTCGTCGTCACCGAGGACCACAGGCGGACCGGGGTGGGCAGGCTCTTGATGGAGGAGGTGCGCAGCGTGGCCTCGGAAAACGGCGCCAGCCTCATAGAACTAGTGGCCACCACCGCGAACGTCGTCGCCCGCGAGTTCTACCACTCATTAGGCTTCGTAGAGGCCGACGTGGTAGCCCTGGAGTTCGTAGGCTCCCACGACAACCCTCCCCAACCGGAAGGGTGATGCCTCATGCCACGCCAACGAGGTAGTAGGCCGCTCCCACGAGCCCGGCGACCACCACGCAGGCAAGCATGGCCCTCACCGCCCCGATCTCCTGCACCTTCGCGAGTCCTATCGGCATGAGGACGAGCCCGAAAATGATAGCCCCCAGTGGCCCGAGCACGGGAACGGCGGCGAACGGCAGGTAGAAACCGAGGGGATACGTGAGGACCCTCCAGGTCACGAGGTACCCGTACCTGCCGCCAAGGACGCCAGGGTGGTAGAGGCTGGCGAGCAACATCGAGAGCGGTAGTGGCAGGACAAGCGCCACGAGCGCGGGGTAGAGGCCCCAGAAGACCAGCCACAGGACTGCGGCGGGAAGTCCGGAGAAGATGAGGAAGAGCGCGGGCGCCCTGGGGTCCGGGATCTTCGGTAGCAGATCGAAGAACCTTACCGGGTGCACGGCCAGCACGGCCAGCGTCCGCACGTAGCTGGAGAAGGGCCGCGACACGTCCCACTCGCTGGCACCGCCCCGAATGGTATCTCGCGTGTAGCCGCGCTTCGCCACGGCAGGAGTATACAGATCAGGCGGGCACGCCGACGTAGTATTCTGCCCTGCGATGAGTCCTTCCGAAAACCCGGAGCGCCAAAAACGATGGGGCGCGGCCCTGCTCGGCGTAGCGTTGGTGCTACTCTTCGGCGTCCTTTACGTCGGGACCCTGGCGCCGGCGGTCCTGCCCTACGGTACCCCGGACACGCTCGACTCCCCGATGCTACAGGCCGAGGTGCCGGTCCTCGGGATCGGCCACCCCACGGGCTACCCGACCTACATGATGCTGACACATCTGTTTGCGTACCTTCCGGTGGGTGACCCTGCTTACCGCATCAACCTCGCCTCGGCCGTCTATGGCATCGCGGCCGTGCTCGCCGTCTACCTTGCCGGGCTACGGCTGTGTCGGCGGGCCGTGGCCGCGGCGGCCGGGGCGCTCGCCTTCGGGCTCTGTGGCGCCTTCTGGGGCCAGGCCGTAATTGCCGAGGTCTACACCCTGGAAGCGCTTCTCGTGGCGCTCGTCATCCTGGTTCTGCTCACCTGGAGAGGCACCCGCAAAGTTCGCTACCTCTTGCTCTCCGCTTTCCTGGTCGGACTGGCTTTGACCCACCACCTGACGAGCGTGCTACTCGTGCCCGCCTCCCTTGCCTTCGTGTTCCTTACCGAACGGAGTGTATTTTCGAGGACGGGCCTGATGCTGAGGAGCTTCGGCCTCTTCCTGATCGGGCTTCTTCCGCTCCTCTACCTCCCCATACGGGCCATGATGCACGCGCCTTTGAACGAGGCAGATCCCTCGACTCTCTGGCGCTTCCTGCTCCTCGTCACCGGCGGCAGCTTTCTGGCCGAGTCCTCGGAAGAGGGAAGGCACTGCAGCCCCTCGGCCCTCGCCCTGGCAGACCCCTCGACAAAGTTGGACTTGCTCGCGAACCATCTCCTCGGGCAGTTTCCCCTCGTCCTGATGATGGTCGGTATCCTCGCCGCCCTCTACCTGCTCTTCAGCGACCGTGCGTCGGCCATCCTTCTCGGAGTGCTCTTCTTCGGCTGTCTCGGCCAGGCTGTGGTCTACCTCCAGCTTGGCATCGAGGACTTCTACGTGTTCCTCATCCCGGCTTTCCTCGCTTTCGGCCTGTGCATCTCGGCGGGGTTGGGAGTCCTGCTGCGGTGGACAAAAAACCTGGCGGTCGGCTCCGCCGCAAGAAACACCATCCTCATCGTCCTATCTTTCCTGATGCTCGCTGTACCACTTGTAGGCCTGCGCGATGCTTTCGCGTCGCACGACCGTAGCAGCGACTACGGGGGACGCAGAACTATCGAGGCCGTGGCCGGGAACGTCAAACGGGATGCCACGGTCTTGCATCACAGGAGCCCGCTCTGGTACATGGTGTTGGTGGAGGGGCGGAGGCGGGATCTCACCCTGATCGACCCCTTCTGCACCTCCTGGGACCGCCACACGGATGTAGTCTGGCCAGATGCCATTAGCGCCGCCGAGGCCGCGAAGCGCTACGGCACCGATGACACGACGGGCGTCGAGGCAGCCCGCAAGGCCGCAGAGAACGGACCCGTCTACCTCCTGGCCAACGCCCGCAGCAGCCTGGAGCCCTTCCGCGAGGCGGGCTTCGACGTGACGCCCGTAGGGAGGTACGGGCTGCTATACGAACTCGTGCCTCGGGGTAGCGGATAGGTCGGCGGAAACACCCCACACCCCTGGCCAGCGTGCCGATGCCTCGTTCGTGGATGGCGCAGGCGATGTAAGGCCTCCCCGATCATCTATAATCTTCTGTGCGGGTAACACATAGCGAAACTCAGAGAAGAGGTTCCTGGCATGGCGAACGATCCTTTCGGCGCGCGCAAGACGCTTACTACCGGTTCTGCCGACGTAGAGATCTTCAGTTTGAAGACCCTGGACGAGAAGCTGGAGGGGGACGTATTCTCGCTACCCTTCTCCATCAGGGTGATGCTTGAGTCCCTGCTTCGTAACGCGGGGGGGGAGTTCGTCTCGGAAGGAGACGTAGAGCAACTCGCCTCCTGGCCCGAGTCGGTCGGTGGGGAGCTAGCGTATCTGCCTGCCAGGGTCGTTATGCAGGACTTTACCGGGGTGCCCGCGGTCGTAGACCTTGCGGCGATGCGGAGTGCGATGGAGAGCGTGGGTGGGGACCCGGGCAAGATCAATCCGCTCGTCCCGACCGACCTCGTCATCGACCACTCCGTTCAGGTCGACGCTTTCGGCTCGGCCATGGCGCTCCAGTTCAACGCTGAGCGCGAGTTCGAGCGCAACCGGGAGCGCTACGAGTTCTTGAAGTGGGGCCAGCAGGCCTTCGACAACTTCTCCGTCGTGCCTCCCGCGACCGGCATCATCCACCAGGTCAACCTGGAGTACCTGGCTAAGGGCGTGATCGTGAAGGACGGCGTCGCGATGCCCGACACGCTCGTCGGGACCGACAGCCACACCACCATGATCAACGGTTTGGGAGTCTTGGGCTGGGGCGTAGGCGGCATCGAGGCCGAGGCCGTAACCCTTGGCCAGCCCTACTACATGCTGGTCCCCGAGGTCATAGGCTTCAAGCTGACCGGCGCCTTGCAAGAGGGTGTCACGGCAACTGACCTCGTCTTGACCGTGACCCAGATGCTGCGTTCGCACGGTGTGGTCGGTAAGTTCGTGGAGTTCTACGGCGACGGCTTGAGCAAGCTTAGTCTCCCCGACAGGGCCACCATCGCGAACATGTCCCCCGAGTTCGGGGCGACGTGCACGTTCTTCCCCGTGGACGCCGAGACGCTCCGCTACCTGCGCGGCACGGGCCGCGAGGAGGATCTCGTCGAGCTGGTCGAGGCCTACTACAAGGAGCAGGGCCTCTGGCGCACGGACGAGACGCCCGAGCCCCGCTTCTCGGAGATGCTGGAACTGGATCTCGACTCCGTCGAGGCGAGCCTCGCGGGCCCTCGCCGTCCGCAAGACAGGGTCGCCCTCGACGACATGCAGCCCTCCTTCCGCAAGGCGCTGGCCGAGATGGTCGACCCCGACCACCCGCTCCTCTCCGACGGCCACGACGACGCCTACAACCACGCCGACGAAGAGTCCTTCCCCGCTAGCGACACCCCGAACCCTGACATCCACACCGCGCAAGACGCGGAGTCCTTCCCCGCGAGCGACACGCCTACCGGGTCCGCGGACATTACCAATGAAGGCGGGGGAGATCCGACCTCCGGCGGCGAGCCGGTGAACGGTAAGGCCGAGCCCACGGGTTCCATTACCGTCACGGTAGACGGGGAGGAACTCTCCCTCAGGCACGGCTCGGCCGTCATCGCCGCCATAACGAGCTGCACCAACACCTCCAATCCTTCGGTCATGATGGGTGCGGGCCTTCTGGCCAAAAAGGCTGTAGAAAAGGGACTCTCGGTCGCGCCGCACGTCAAGACCAGCCTCGCACCCGGCTCTAAGGTAGTTACGGAGTATTTGCAGACCTCGGGGCTGCTCGACCCGCTGGAGCAGTTGAAGTTCGATGTGGTTGGATACGGGTGCACCACGTGCATCGGAAACTCGGGGCCGCTGGCGGAGGAGATCTCCGCCGCCGTCGAGGAGAACGACCTGGTCGTCGCCGCCGTCCTCTCGGGCAACAGGAACTTCGAGGGCCGCATCAACCCCGACGTCCGCGCGAACTACCTGGCCTCCCCGCCG
>JBKPSF010000246.1:0-13953 GCA_046734875.1 Actinomycetota bacterium
TCCCTGTAGAGCAGGGTGACGTCCTCTACCTCGCTCTAGAGGACAACAAGCGCAGGCTGCACAAGCGCCTCAAAAAGCTACTGCAGGGCGGACCGGTTCCCGTTGGCCTCGACGTTGCAGTGGAGTGGCCGAAGGTCGGAGGCGGCCTCGAGGAGGAACTGGCCAATTGGGCGGAGAGCCGCCAGGGAAGTGCCCGGCTGGTGATTATCGACACGCTCAAGCGGATCAGGCCCACGCCCAGGGCCAACATCCGCAACGTCTACGACGTGGACTACGATGCCCTGGCACCGCT
The DNA here is from genome assembly GCA_046734875.1 of Actinomycetota bacterium. GTDB lineage: Bacteria > Actinomycetota > Rubrobacteria > Rubrobacterales > Rubrobacteraceae > Rubrobacter_D. The sequence goes on from JBKPSF010000246.1 coordinate 293, forward strand.
GCTGCCTGTGTCCGTCGAGTATGGCGTCTCCATCTTGGTGATCCACCATCTGCGCCAACTGCCGGCCGACGATCCGATGGACCAGATCTCGGGATCTACGGGCCTTACCGCGGTGGCGGATAACGCGCTCATCCTCAAGCGCGATCGCGGCGAGGCCGACGCCTACCTCTACGTGACTGGCCGGGACATCGAGGAGGATCGCGAGTACGCGCTCTCGTGGGACGGGCAGAGCGCTTCGTGGAGCGTTGAGGGCAACGCCGACGACTATCGGCGCTCGGCAGAGCAGCGCAAGATCCTCGACCTGCTGAGCGGGGCAGATGCACCGATGGGACCGAAAGAGGTCGCCGAGGTTACGGGCCTGCCGCATGGCTCCGTGCGCGTGCTCATGCCGAAGATGCAGCGCGAGGGCCTGCTTGACAGGGCCGCTTACGGCAAGTACCGCTTGGCAGCGCCAGCGCACAGCAGCGGGGCTCACGAAAAGCGTCATTCTCAGCACAGCGCCACTCCCAGCGAACAGACGGCTGGCGACGAGGAAGCAACTTCTGACTCGCTCGCTGATAAGAGACCCACAGAGCAGGGCGATCCTGAGAATGACGTTGTCCTGGATGCGGTAGCTCCCGATCCTCTTACTACCTCTATTAACAGTCTTAACACTACTAATAGGAGTAACCCCGTTAACTGCGTTAACAGTCCAGCTAAGGAGAGTGTTAGCACTGTTAATGGCTCTCTAGGCGGAGGCGAGGCGGTCAATGAGCCTTCTTCCCTGCGGTCCTTGGGAACTGTTAACGCAGTTAACGGTGATAGTCAGAACGGCCGCAGGCTCACGGACGAGGAGGTCGAGCGGGTGAAGCGGCTAATGTGCGAGGGCATGAGCGCAGCCACTGCCAGGGCCAAGGTGCTCGGCGAAGGCGAGGAGGGCTAGGTGGCTGCACTCATCAGCAGACTCCCGCCGAACTATCAGGAGATTGTCACCAAGTCAGGGGGCCGGGCGTGACAGCTACCCCTCTCGAAAACTCGTCTGAGGTTGAAGGACTATCCGGACTATTGTGGAGGGAGATTCTGAAGTGCGGGGTGTGACCATTTGTCACGATGTAGGGGGCGCACCGGGCTGAGCCCGCCTCCGTACTATCAGGCTGATTCAGCGCTCCAGACCTCGACTTGGCCGCCGTCGAGGCGGCACGCGAAAAGCCCCAGCCTGCTGACCCCCCCGTTCGCATATAAGGTTGGACGGAGATCGGGGTCATTTATTGCTCCAGCAGGCGGCGAGACGAGAAAAATCAAGGGGAGGAAAAATTACCGGGTTCTGGGGATTCTGGGGACACTAGACAACGAGTCGGTAACGGCAGTCTAAGCTCAAGGAGCGAAGAGCTCGCGGCACCCGCTAAGAGAACCCGGGAGGCGTGGCGCAAAGGGCACAACGGCGACCCGGCGTTCTAAGCTGTTCTCCCTTCGCTTTCCTTACCGGAACCCTCTTCGGGCCGCCACTTCCGTCACAGGGCCGAACAGCGCCTCCGAGAGATTCTGGACTCAGGCAGTCTGCAAACAAGGTGCAGTAAGCTCGGGTGCGGGGCTCGCGGGGAGGAGACCCCCCGTTTCTCGGAGACTTTCTTCGCGCGAAGAAAGTCTGCACGCACACAGAGATCGAGCACGTGTGCAAAGGCGCCCGCGTGCCTGGGTGGACCCGGAAGTCGAAGACCGAGAAATCCGCATAGATAAGCCAAAAACTCCAGTAGCCGGGATCGCTTTCTGTTAGAATATAGGTAGTTGAAAAACGCCCCGGCGGTGTTGGCGCACCCCGGAGCACGGCACCCAGAACGGAGGTCTGGATGCACCGACATTCTAGCGCGAGACCCGCGCAGAGCACAGCAGAGGGGCGAGAGAGGAGGGAGTGCCGCTCGTGCCTGGGTACCGGCTGGGTGCTCGCCGACGCCGAGTACGACCCAGAGACCGGAGAGTTAGTCGAGGAGGCTGTGCCCTGCTTCATTTGCCGGGGGAGCGGAGCCGTCTACCTCTACCCGGGGCGCGGGGCGTGATAGAGGCACCGCGGCTATTCACGTCGCACTGGAGGAACCCCGAGCTCCGGAACCTCGACGCGACCATCATCGGCATCAGCCGGGGGACCCCACGCTGGAACCCCGGTTTTCGCTACCGGGTGCTGCGTTCCCTGGCGCCCGGCGACGAGGCATGGAGCGCTGGGGACCGGCAGGGCTACGAGGCGGCGTACATCCGACAGCTTGAGGAGATCGGCGCAGCGGCGATCCTCAGCGACTTGGAGCACATCGCCGGAGACAGGTCGGCGGTGCTGCTCTGCTGGGAACGTCCCGGCGACGAGTTTTGCCATCGCTGGCTACTCGCTCGCTACATCGAGCAAGAGGCCGGGATCGTGGTCCCGGAATTGCAGCCGAGGATGCTACCGAGACGGGCGGCACAGCCGCCGCTGTTCGACGAGAGAGGAGGATCATGACGACGAGGACGGCGATCACCTACGCCAGAGTGTCCGGCGAGGAGCAGGCGAGGAAGGGCTACAGCTTGCCCGACCAGCGCGAGTCGCTGAGGCGCTGGTGCGAGGTCGAAGGCTACACGATCATCGAGGAGGTAACGGACGAGGGCTGGAGCGGAGCCTATCTCGAACGTCCGGGATTGGATCGGGTGCGAGACCTGGTGGCGGCCGGCGGCGTGGACGCCGTGGTGGTGCTTTTCAGGGACCGCATCGCCCGGGGAGTGGCGGCGCAACTGCTGGTCGAAGAGTTCGCCGAGCGCGGCACGCGCCTGTGCGCCCTCAACGCGCAGCTGGACGACTCGCCGGAAGGCGAACTCCAGGGCGGCATGCTCGACCTTATAGCAGGTTGGGAGCGGCGGAAGATCGCCGAGCGCACCACCCGAGGCCGCCTGGCGAAGGCGAAGAAGGGCCTGCTGATCGCCACGCACACGCCGCACTTCGGATTCCGCTACACGCCCGATCGCAACGCGTACGTGATTGACGAATCGGCCATGCCGACCGTCGCGCGCGTGTTCGAACTAGTCGGGGATCGCGGCTTGACGCTCTACGCGACCGCCAGGACGCTCGAAGCCGAGGGTCGTCCCGCACCAGCCGGGGGGAGTAGGTGGGGTGAGAAGACCATCCGCGACATCGTCCGTGACGACGTTTACCTCGCCCGCCCCTATGAGGAGGTCCGGGCGATGGTCGGCCCCGAAGCCGCCTCCAGGCTTGAGCCGGGCAAGAGCTACGGGATCGTGTGGTACCCGCGACGCAAGGTGATAACGAAGCCGGTGGCCGAGCCGGACGGCTTAGGGGGCAAACGCTATCGTAAGGTACAGACCGAGGATTGGAGGCCGCTCTCGGAGTGTGTGCCGATCCCGGTTGTGGATAGCACTATCCGCCCTGCCCTCGTCCGCGCCGCCAGGGACGCCATAGAGCACAACGCCGCGACCTCTCGCACGGGAGAGCGGCTGTGGGAGCTCACGGGGGGCGTGCTGCGGTGCGGCGCTTGCGGGTGCCGGATGGTCGCCAACCGCAAACGCAACCGCTCCGAGCCGACCAAGACGTACAACTACTACAGGTGTCCCACGGCGCAGAGGACCGGCGGCTGCGATAACCGCAGGTCCCACCGGGCCGAGCCGCTGGAGGACGCCGTGTGGGATCATGTGTGGCCGCTCTTGGAGGATCCTGAGGCGGTGCTCGCCAACCTGGAGCGCCGGATACGGCGCGAGAAGGAGCGCGCAAACCCCGAAGCGGAGCGCAGGAGGCTGGTAGGGATCATCGAGGGGGCCGAGGCGAAGCGAGCGAAGTTTCAGCACGCCTATGCCGAGGGGGTCATGACACTGGACGACCTCAAGGCGCGTGCAGCGGAGATAGACGAGCAGGTCAACCAGGCCCGAGAGCGGCTGGAGTCCATACGGGATTCTGGCGACCGGCTCGCCGTCCTGGAGAGGCTCAGGGAGAATCACCTGCGCAACACTGCGGCCGCACGGGCGGCCGGACGGCGGCCTTTCCTCCAGAAAGGGGAGGATTCCCCGGAGTGGCGCGTCCGCACCTACCGCAACCTAGGCGTGCGGGCCGTGGCCGAAGCGGACGGCCGGGTACGCATCACCGGCAGGTGGTTCCCCGAGGAATCTCTTGTGCACTCTGAGGACCAATTCACGAGCTGGTCGCCGACCCAGAACAAGGTGCCGGAGCGGGGGCTCTTCGTGTAGCCGGAGCGGTTGAAGAAGACGATGTCGTCTTCCCTGTCCGCCTCGCGGATGGCTTCGCGGTTCACCCTGGCCCATTCCTCGGCGTAGCGGTCGTGGTAGGTTTTCGGGTCGGCGCCCGAGAACAGTACCGCATCGTAGGGAAGTCCCTCTCCGAAGTCGGCCATCCACCCCGAGGCGCCGTTGCCGATCAACTCCCTCTTTATTATGTCCTTGATCCAGGTCCTCGCCCCTGGGTTCGTAAGGTCCACGAGGCCAGCGGAGAAGCTGGAGATCCTGATCCTGTACGACCCGCCCTCAGGATTCTCGACCAGGTAACCACGCCCCGCTGCCTCCTCGTAGAGGTTCCGGTTGTGGTTCTTCTTCGTCTCTACGTCGTCGCAGATGAAAGGGTTTATGTAGGTCATGAGCTTGATGTTCTTCCGTTCCAGGGTTTCCCTTAGCACGTCCCACCCCGGGTAGTGATCGCGGTCCAGCTCCCAGTTCCACCAGAGCTGGGTGCCGAAGCTTGTCTCCCTCTGACCCACCCAGTCCTGCAACCAGACGGCGGCCACAGGCGCGTCGAGGGCTTCGAGCTTTTCCAGTACCTCGTCGACCTTCTCCGTGCCGCCCTGCAACCCAACCACGGCACCATCGTTTATCCACCCGGGGAGCGGGCGCATCCTGCCCGAGTATCGGGTGTACTGCTCGATAGAGCCCTCCGGCGAGCCAGCACTCAGGATCTGGCCCCTCATCCGTGGACCGAAGACGCAGACCTGAACCCTATCCTTCTCCCTGAGGTCAAAGGTCGAGTACTCGTAGTTTTGCAGGAAGAGGGATCTTGCCTCGCTCGTAATGTAGTGCGGCACGCTGGCGTAGCTGGTGAAGGGGTCGCCGCCGGCGCCGGCCTTCCAGTCGACGGCCCAGGTTACGGGCTGCTCGCCCCTGCCTATGCCCTGCTCCCGGATGAGGATGGGCACGACGCGTCCCTTCATGTCGAAGTACGTAAACTGGGTCCCGAAGCCGAAGAAGCGCTCCTCAGGGAAAGAAGCGTAGGTAAGGTAGACTCGATTGAATGGTCTATCCACCTCTGCTTCGAACCCGAGTCTCCCTTCGGCAACTGGCGAGAAGGTGAGTTTGTATCCGATCCCCTCGGGGTCCTCGGTGCCGGTGAGCCGGCCTGAGATCGCCAGCTGCTCGTCCCGCTTCTCGACCCGGTCTATGGTCTGGTCTGGATGAGGGTTCGAGATCTCGTCTTTCAGGGTGATGTGCGCCCTCGACTGCCAGACCGTCTCCTTACCCTCGGCGGCAGAGACGAAACTCTCCCCGGATACGCTCTGCCAGAGTACCCTGCCCGGTCTGGAATCGTGCGCGACGCTGAGAGAGACGTCTGAAGGACCCTGGCCGACCCTTAACCCGACGGTAAACTTTCCGACACGGTAGGAGCCAGCAGAGACGGCGCCCGCCACCCCGGCGATGGCGCCGGAGAGCTGGTCCGGTTTCCTCCATAACAAGCACGCCCCACCGAGCAGAGCCGTTCCGGCCGCGCCGGCCCCGGCGAGCCTGAGGAACCTCCCGCGCGTAAGCGTTCTTTTCACCGCGATCTCCTGGTGTCTCCCGTATCATACAGGAGGACCACGACCGGCCTTGGTAGCCGCGCGACGCTCGTGAATTACCCGGACTCGAGGTCGTTGAGCGAGCCTTTCAACACCACCTTCCCGCTGGAGCCGGGGTTTCCGTCGTCGGGCTCCTGGGTGATCTCGATCTCCGGGTAGGCCACGGCGCTGACCGGCGCCGACATGCTCACGCTCGCGCTGCCGTTCGGCGCCGCGGTGAAGGTGCCGCAACTGATGCGTTCTCCGCCCTTTTTGGCGTACCACATCTCGTAATATCCGCCTTTCCCCGGGTCGGGCAGCCCCCACGCGTCAAGCTCGACCTTGAGGTTGTCCCCGACTTGCTCCCCCCGAAGCTCCCCGCCGGCCCGGGGGGCAGCGCCCGTGGCGGTCAGGGCCAGGCCGTCTGAAGGTCCTGTGAGGGTCTGGAGCACACCGAAGCCAACGATCGCGACCACCAGCACGGCGGCGGCCACGGGGAGCCAGAACTTCCACCTACCCGCGGGAGGATGGCGCCTCTCGCTTCGCGCCCTGGCGAGCACCCATTCCTTGAGTTCCGGCGGTGGACCGGCCGCAGCGGATCGCAGCACGCCGTGGGCGTGGCGCACTACTTCGAGGTCGTTTCGGCAGGAGGAGCAGCTTTCGAGGTGGCGTTTCAGTTCCCGCGCTTCCTCGTCCGTCAGTTCCCCCAGCACGTATGGACCGAGGAGATCTATGAAGCGGTCTTCACTCACCGCGGGCCTCCTTCGGTGTGGGGTTTGCGATGGCCTGACGGAATCTTTTCAGGGCGGCGGTCGTGCGGCTCTTGATCGTCCCCAGAGGGACGCCGGTTCGGCGGGAGATCTCACGCTGGGACAGGTCCTCGAAGTAGGCCAGCTCCAGCACCTCCCTGTACTGGCTGGGGATGCTGGAGAGCGCGGCGGCGACGTCCCACTCGTCCACGGCCTCCTCGGGACGCGGGCCACCGGCGAGGGCGTACAGCCCGCGCTCGCCCGCCGGCCTCGGCCTGACCCGCCGCCTACGGTCGAGATCCGTCGCCCTGTTGCGGGCTATGCGGTACAGCCAGGTGGCGAAGCTCGCCCTGGCCCGGTCGAAGGACGCCGCGTTGCGCCAGACGCTGGTAAAGGCGTCCTGGACCAACTCCTCTGCGAGCTGCGCGTCGCCGAGCAGCCTCATGCCCGTGGCGTACACCGGCCGCGAGTAGCGATCGTAGAGCTCGGCGAGCGCCCGCTCGTCCCCGTCCGCCACGAGGCCCACCAGGTCCTCGTCCCTCGCGTCCCTCACGCCAGGACCGATACCCCACCTCCCCCTGTAATGCCGTTTCATCCGCCCGATAGTAAGTCACCGAACCTTACCAGGGAGATCCTGCCCCCGGCGTCCTCGCCGATCACCATTCCTACGCCGATTTTATACGCACGCCAACGGCCACCCGGACGACGCGAGGAGGCACTTCAGCACTTCAGGTTCTTGTTATTGCTGAAATGCTAACCGGCGGGTTACGTGGTCACGTCCGGCTCATTCCGTTTCACGAAGTCGTCTATCATGGCGCGGGCGATGCTCGTTTTGGGCGGGAGTTGCGGAAGGTTTCTTGTCGTGTACCAGCCGGCGTCTTCGATCTCGTCCGGGTCGGGAGACAGCTCGCCGTCCTCGTACTCGGCGGTGAAGCCGATCATGAGCGAGTGCGGGAACGGCCAGGGCTGGCTCCCGAAGTAGGTTACGTTCCTGACCCCGATGCCCACTTCTTCCTCGATCTCGCGGGCGACGGTGTCCTCGATCGACTCGCCCGGCTCGACGAAACCGGCGAGCACGCTGTAGAGCCCCTCCGGAAAACCAGGCGAACGCGCCAGCAGGATCCGGTCTCCCTTCTCCACGAGGATGATGGCCGCCGGGCTGAGACGCGGATAGTGCATCATCCCGCACCGTGTGCACCGCTTGGCAAGCTCCCCCGAAACAGGTTCCGTCTTTTCGCCGCAGCGCCCGCAAAAGCGGTGCGTAGCATGCCAACCCACGAGCTGCTTGGCCCGCCCGGCCATCCTGAAGAAGCCCTCGTCCACCCCGAAGAAGAAGCTCCGCAGATCCCTGAACTCCATTCCCTCGGGCGCTTCGGAATCCGTCTCGACCGCCCAGCAGGTATGCCCGTCGAGGTCACCGATCTCCCACCTGAACGTGACGCTGAGGTCGAGTTCTTCGGGGCTTTCTGCGAGCGGCACGCGGACGGGTTCCTCGTCGAACACGAGCAGTTTGTCGCCTTCGAAGGCGAACCACAGCGCCTGGTCAGCCAACAGGGTCGTCCAGGAGCGGGGCCAGGTACTCGGCGGGGTGGAGGGCCCGGCGTTCGGTTCCGTCCAGGATCTGCTCCCGGCAACTGGTCCCCGGCGCAACCACGACCCGCTCCCCCGCATTTCGCACAGCCGGAAACAGCCTTCGCTCTCCCATCCGCATCGAGACTTCATAATGGCCCTTCTCGTAGCCGAAGAGCCCGGCCATCCCGCAGCAGCCGGAATCCACGACCTCGACGTCGGCGGCGAGCCCGAGCAACCGCTCCGTCGGCCCCGTCCCGACGAGGGCCTTCTGGTGGCAGTGCCCGTGCAAGAGTACGGGCCGGCCTTCCCCGAGCGGAAGGTTCGAGTCGAGCTCCAGCAGCGCCTCTTCGAAGAGGTGGGTGGCCTCCGCTAGCTTCTCGACGCGTCCGTCGTCGGGGAGGAGCTTGCGGTAGTCGTCGCGCATGGTCAGGATGCAGCTGGGCTCCAGGCCGACGAGGGGAACGCCACGCTCGACGAGCGGCATCAGCAGGTCCAGGTTGTGCTTCGCGTTCTTGCGCGCCTCTTCGACGAGCCCCTCGGAGAGCATCGGCCTGCCGCAGCAGACCACCTTCGGCAGGTGCACCCTCGCGCCCGCGGCGGCGAAGAGCTTTACGGCCCCCTCCCCCACCTCGGGCCGCTGGTACTCGTTCCAGGTGTCGTTGAAGAGGGCGACCTCCGCCGGACCGGTTCCCTGCGGCAGTTTGGGGAAGCGTTTCGAGAAGGTCCTTTCCGTCACGCGCGGCAGGGATCGGCGGGGGTCTATACCGGCGATGGCGGCGGCTCTGCGGGCGAGACGCGTCCCTGCGAGGGTGTTGTAGAGAGAAGGCATCAGGGCGGCGAGAGCAAGTTGGCGCCGGATGTGCCCGGCCGCCTTCTGGCGCGGGCTGAAGCCGCGTTCCCTGCCCGTCTGGTAGAGGACCTCTGTCTTCATCGAGGCCACATCTACGGCGGAGGGGCATTCCGTCTTGCACGCCTTGCAGCCGACGCAGAGGTCCATCACCTCCTTCATGCGCCTTCCGGTAAGTTCCTCGGGGGGGAGGGTGCCTTCGATCACCGACCTCAGCATGTTCGCCCGCGCCCGCGTGGTGTCCTGCTCGTCGAGGGTGACCATGTACGAGGGGCACATCGTGCCGCCGGTCCTCTTGCGGCAGAGCCCGCTGCCGTTGCACAGCTCGATGGCCTTCGCGAAACCGCCCTGGTCTTCGAAGGAGAGGTTCGTCTTTATGGGGAGGCGTTTGCGGCCGGGTCCTATTCTCAGCTGCCGATCCATCCGCGGGGGATCCACGATCACGCCCGGGTTCATCATCCCTTCGGGGTCGAAGAGGCGCTTGACCTCGGCGAAGGCGCGCAGGATCTCCCCCCCGTACATCTCTTCGAGAAACTCGGAGCGCGAGAGACCGTCGCCGTGCTCGCCCGAGATCGATCCACCGCAGTCGACGACGAGGCCGGCCACCTCTTCCGCGATGCGGCGCATGCGCGAGACACCTTCGGGGTCCGAGGTATCGAGCGCGGGCCTGACGTGCAGGCATCCCACGCTGGCGTGCCCGTAAAAGCAGGCCCAGGTACCGTTCTGCTCCACGATCTCCTCGAAGCGGCCGACGAATTCCTCCAGCCGGTCGGGCGGCACCGCAGCGTCCTCCACGAAGGCGACTGGCTTCTCCTTGTCCGTCGTGCCTAGCAGGAGCGGAAGCGTGGACTTGCGGAGCTTGACCGTCTGGGCCATCTCCGCTTTCCTGCGGAGCGGCGTCGCGGCCGCGGCCCCGACCTCCCCCACCAGGTCCTCCAGTCCAGCGAAAAGATCCTCGACCTCCCGCTCCGCTCCGCTCCACTCCACGATGAGGACGGCCTTGGGATCTCCCCGCACGAAGCGGGTCGAATCCTTGTACGCGGGGTTCGCCCTGGCGCGGCCTATCGCCACGTCGTCGAGCAACTCTATCGCAGACGGGCCCATCTGTAGGAACTGCCCCGTAGCGCGGGCCGCTCCTCTTAATGAGTCGAACTCGAAGGAGGCCAGGGCGCGGGTCTCGGGGAGCGGGTGCAAACGGAACTCCGCGCGGGTTACGACGGCCAGCGTGCCTTCCGAGCCGCACACCAGGCGCGTCAGGTCGAGCATCTCGTCATCGACGAGGGCGTCCAGTCCGTAGCCCGAGACGCGCCTGATCATGCGCGGGAAGCGGCGCCTGATCTCCTCCCCGTACCGGTCCCCTATCTCCATCGCACCCCGTAACAACCTCGCCGTAGCATCCGCATGACGGGCCCGCTTCCTGGCCTCATCCCTGCGGAGGGGCCTGAGATCTACCGTCTCGCCGGAGGCCAGCACGCAGCGCAAGCCGAGGATCTGGTCCGAGGTCATGCCGTAGACGAGCGAGCGCATGCCTGCCGAGTTGTTCCCTACCATTCCACCGAGGGTCGCCACGTCGGAAGTAGACGTGTCGGCCCCGAACACGAGCCCGTGCGGCTCGACCATCGCGTTGAGTTCGCCCTGGACCAGCCCGGGCTCGACGACGCAACGCCGCCCTTCGAGGTCTACCTCCAGCGCCCGGCGCATCTCGGAGACGTCGAGGGCGAGGCCGGGGGCCGTCGCCTGTCCTGCGAGGCTCGTACCCGTGCCGCGGGGGGTTATGGAGAGCCCCAGGTCGCTGGCCACGGAGAGGGCGAGCTTTACGTCCTCCTCGGAGCGGGCGACCACGACGCCGAGGGGCTTGCGGAGGTAGATGGAGGCGTCGGTGGACCACAGGGCGAGCGAGGCATCGTCCGTGCGCAGGTAACCCTCTAGTCGACCGTCAAGAGCAGAGTGCAGCCGCCCCGCCAGCATCTCGTCCTTCTCCCTGAGCATGCCCGGAGTATAGTAGGCGTGGTCCATTCATCAAAGCGTATCTTACAGGAGGCGCGTTGCGTGACAGCATCCGGATCATGAGCTTCAACGTCAGGGGATCGTTCCGGGATGCGACCAGGAAGAACGCGTGGCGCAACCGGGCTGAGCTCAACGTTGCCACCATAGAGCGGTACGCGCCCGATGTGATCGGGCTCCAGGAGGCCCAGCGCGGCAACCTCACCACCTACCGCCGAAGCCTGCCGCGTTACGTCCTTATTCAAGGCCCCAGATACGGCAACGCCTTCCCCTACGACTCGAACGCGATCCTCTACGACCCCGAAAAGCTTCTACCGCTGGACACCGGCGGTTTCTGGCTCTCCGAGACACCGGAGAGGCACTCCAGAAGCTGGGGAACGAGGGTGGCCCGCTCCGCCACGTGGGCGCTCTTCGCCCTGAAGAACACAAACCTCTCGCTCTTCCACCTCAACACCCACCTCGACCACATCAGCGCCCCCGCGCGCAGGGAAGGCAGCAAACTGATCGTGGAGAAGATCTCGGGGATATCCGCCCACAATAACCCGGTGTTCCTCCTGACGGGGGATTTCAACGCCAGGCCCGGCAGCGCGACCCACAAAAGTTTCACGGGGTCGGGCTTCGTGGACACCTTCCTGGCCGCGGGCAACCAGGACGACGAAAGCGCCAACACGTTCCACGCCTTCGAGGGAAAGCGCTACCGCGACGCGCACCCCGGCCGCGGACCACGCCGAATAGATTGGATCCTCCTCAAAGACCTAGAAGGGAGACTACGAATAACGTCTCACACCATCATCCGCGACGCCGACGAAAGCTCGGGACTCTATCCGAGCGATCACTACCCGATCGTGGCGGATATCAGCATTTCAGCATGTCAGGAAGCTAGGCCGTCTCCTACAACGAAAGCGAAAGGGAGTCCCAGGCAGGAACTCCCTTTCGCAGTCAGGCCATCAGCGGAGGATTCTCCAGCGATACCACCTGAAATGCTGACTAGCGCGATTTGCGGAGCAAATCGCTTATGCGGCGCCGCGCAGGACCATGCCTAGCTCGCCGCTTCCGAGCATCCGCTCGGCTTCGCGCTGCAGCTGCCTTACGCGCTCGCGGGAGATGCCGAGCTCGTCGCTCAGCTGGGCCAGGGTGGAGGTGTCTCGGTCGCCGAGGCCGTAGCGGCGGATGAGGACGTGCCTGTGACGCTCGGGGAGACGCCCGACGGCTTCCTTTAGGGAGCCGACCTCCATCTCGCCTATTACCGTGCCTGCGACCTCGGAGGCGCGTTCGTCCTCTATGAGCTCGCCGAGCTCGGAGCCGTCTCCGTCGGAGGAGAGGGTCTGGTTGAGGCTGGTGGCGTCGGGCATGGCGCTCTTGACGTCAAGTACCTCATCGACCGTCCACTCCAGGCGCTGGGCGACTTCCTCGTCGGTGGGCTCGCGGCTCAGGTTGGCGGAGAGCTCGTTGTAGGCGCGGGCCATCTTGCGGATCTTGTCCCCCATGTGAACGGGAACCCTTATGGTGCGGCCCTTGTCCGCTACAGCCCTCTGCACAGCCTGACGGATCCACCAGGTCGCGTACGTGGAGAACCTCCACCCACGGTCGGGATCGAACTTCTCGACGGCCCTCATGAGGCCGACGTTGCCCTCCTGGATGAGGTCCTCGAAGGGCAGCCCCATCCCGCGGTAGCGCTTGGCCACGCTAACGACGAGCCTGAGGTTCTTCTCGACCAGCCTCTTGCGGGCCCTGTCGTCGCCGGCCTTCGCCCTCTTGGAGAGGTCGATCTCCTCCTTGTGCGTGAGAAGGTTCCCCTTGTCGATGCGCGCGAAGTACCCGGGGATGAGATCGGGGGTCTCCGCCGGTCGCTCACTCCGCCTGGTTGTGGTCCCCATGGTTTCCATCAGACTGCTCCTTACTCCTGTATAAACCGACACCACTCCGAAAAACCCGCACTACAGCCCCACTCCCGGACGCAAAGGACGCAAAGGTGCACCGCTCGGGCCTCACCCTTCTCTACTCGAAATTGCGTGGATGCGGGATATGCAGGCGTTTTTTTGGCTTGCGCCAAACTAGTAGTTTACACACCCGAGACCGTTTGTCAAGGGCAGTTGGCGCCGTTTGGCGCCGGGACATCACCGGCCACAAGGTGAACCTCGAGGTCACCTTCGTCCTGGACGACTGAGCCCGTACAGTAGCTAGCTTCACATAGGGGCCGGGGAGAACGTTCTCCCCGGTCCTATTCACCTGTTCGGAAGTATATAGTTAGGCGGTTGACGAAAGCGGTACGGAGAGGAGTCGGGTGCGTTCTGGGTGCTTGAGCCTGGTGGTGAGGATCGGCGTGGTATCCGCCGCGGCGATGCTCGCCGCGCTGAGCGCGGCCCTCATCCTCTCTTTCGGCGTCTCTGCCCTCGGTCAACCTGAGGGTATGGAGAGGATCTTCAAGGTCGTCGTCGCCACGGCGGCGGGGTTCGCCTTCTTCCTGGTCGGCCGCGGTGTCTGGCGGGATCTGAGACGGCGGTCGTCGAAATCCGAAGAGGGATCCTCCAAAGAATATCGGCGTTAGGGCGATACCTACGAAACTATCTCCAGCGGCTCTTCCCCGGTGCCCTTCACCAGCGTGTTGCCGTAGGTTGTTCTCCAGCGCAGGGAGGTCGAGGGGTCCACGGATGCTATGTTTGTCCGACTCGAAGAGGAGGAGACACGCGTCCCGTCGGGGGCGTGGACGTGGCCAGGGGTTGC
>JBKPSF010000247.1:0-2150 GCA_046734875.1 Actinomycetota bacterium
TAGTCAACCTCCTCAACAAGAGCGTCACGCCGTGATGAAATGCCTCATATGTCGAAAGGTTGGCCTTAGACTACACTTCCTCACAGGCGTCATCTATGGCGAACTCCACAGAACCCTCTAGTAGGACGGACTTCCGAGAAACGTTTCTTCTACGATCTTGGATGAATAGACCGCTACGCCTACCATAACGGGGACGATATCTTCGAAGCCGCTATACTGCGGCTTCGGAGATACAGCCGGCCGCACAAGGCCGGAAGAACCATCGAGGTCATAGGGGAGGTCGGTTGGGCGACCTGGTGCTGTCGAACGCACGTCTGTTGGACGGACGGGGTGGGATCGTGGAGAGGGCGACGGTGCGCGTGGCCGGAGGCCGAGTGGCGGAGGTCACGGAGGGCGCCGAAGCAGAGAAGGGCGGACCCAGCTTCGAGGTGGTAGACCTCTCCGGCAAGACGCTGATGCCAGCGCTCGTGGACGCCCACGTCCATCTCTCCTCCTATCCGACGCTCCCGACACCACTGCGCGGGGAGGAGCCCCGCACGGACGCCCTGCGCTACTTCGAACTCGCCAATTTCGCCCGCGACCTGTTGGAGATGGGTGTCCTTACGGTGCGTGACGTCGGCAGTGAGGGAGACCATGCCCTGCACCTTCGGCAGGCCGTCCTTCATGGGCTCTGCCCGGGCCCGCGCATCCTGACCTGCGCGAGGATCGTCTCGGCCACCAGCCCCGGCTGCCGCATCTTCGGCTCCATGTACCGCCCCGCCGATGGCCCCGACGAGGTGAGGAAGGCCACCCGGGAACAACTGGCGGCGGGCGCGGACTTCGTCAAAATCATGGCGACCGGTGCTCGCAGCGTCGTGCTGGAAAATCCGGAGACCACCCAGCTCACCCGCGAGGAGGTCCGCGCCGTTGTGGACGAGGCCCACCGCCTGGGCCACCGGGTCGCCGCCCACGCGGAGGGCCTCGAAGGCGCGCGCCTTGCCATCGAGGAAGGAGTGGACACGATCGAGCACGGCCTCTCCCTGCACCGCGAGCCGACCTTACTCGAGAAGATGGCCAACAACGGCCAGACGCTCGTCCCCACTCTCTCCACTTTCCACGACGTCTCCGAGGACCATGCCGAGAAGTACCCGTGCGCGCTGGTCGAGCAAGCCGATCGCCAGCGCGAGGAGGCGTACATGACGCTCGCCGCCGCCAAGGTGGCCGGAGTAAGGATCGCTATGGGCTTCGACTCCTATCCGCTGGGCCGGAACGCGCGGGAGCTGATCAGGATGATAAGCGGCGGCCTCACTCCGATGCAGGGGATCGTCGCCGCCACCTCTAACGCCGCCAAGGCCATCGGCCTGACGGATGTCGGGGCAATCTTCCCGGGGGCGGTGGCCGACCCCCTCGTCCTCGACGGTGACCCGCACTCCGATCCAGCCATCCTGCTCGACGCCGACCGCATCAGCCTCGTCCTCCAGGGGGGCGCGACCGTGCTGGTAGCGCCCCGCCGAAGATAGAATGCAAAAGCAAGAACAGCGCGTCTCGGGAGCATAGGAGACACGTGATGCGCGCTACACGGGCAGGCGCCCACCGGCGCCGTTGTCGCTACCGACACTGCGTCGGCGAACGCCGACTAGGGCAACGGCGCTGCCTTTCGTAATACTGGTGGATGCCGAGGGTGGGATGGAGCTGCGGCTCACTGCCTAGGCACGGGACCCCCGAGGAAGCGTACGTCTTGCTCCTACCGCCTTCAGGTGGGCCCACGCAAGTTGGGACAACGGCGAGCGTGGCGTTCCAAGCGAAGATCGGGGCGAACGGCAAACCGGAATTGGAGTAGTGCTCTAGCCACGCACTCTGGCGAATGGTCATGTTCTAGCAACAAATTCAGCCGTGGCCGCTGCACATTCCGATCACACCTTTGGCGCAATGCGGCTCCCTACAAGGTTGGTGTAGCCAGTCCCCGTAAACCCCGTACACTCACGGCGTTGCTTGCTAAGATAGAGGGAAGGTAAGCTGATGAGCGAGCGAGCACCACTGCGGGTCGTCGCCACCCACGACTTCTGTTGCGCCTACCCGCCATCGCCTACCTCCTACGGGTCGCTGCCGGGCGGCGAAGGCCTGAAGATGCCCCTGAGCAGCACGTTGGCGAGCTGCGTCGTGTGGACGGC
>JBKPSF010000248.1:0-2852 GCA_046734875.1 Actinomycetota bacterium
GCTGATGTCTTGCACCAGCATCGAGAAACCCCTGAGGTCTCCATCCTTATCCTTGAGGGCGGTGATAAGCACGCTCGCCCAGAACGTGGAGCCGTCCTTGCAGACCCTCGGCCCTTCCTCTTCGTAGCGGCCTTCGGCCAATGCCGCACGCAATTTCTCCTCCGGATGGCCGGCTGCAACTTCCTCGCCGGTGTAGAAGACCGAGAAGTGGCGGCCCAGGATCTCCGCCTCACGATAACCCTCCACGCGCTGGGCGCCCTCGTTCCAGGTCTTCACGCATCCTTTCGGGTCCAGCATAAAGTAGGCGTAGTCCTTGACGCCCTCGACCATGAGTCGGAAGCGCTCCTCGCTCTCGCGCAAATTCTCCTGATGGCTCTGGGCCTCCAACTTGCTCCGCTCGGCCCGATCCCTCGCCGTGCGCAGCGAGGCAGTCAGCACGCAGACCAGCACCCCCTCCAGCACGAACGCGGCCAGGTCCAGCAGCTCGGGGCCGAGTGTAGTAAAGGAGACCTTCGGGTTGAGGAAGAAGTAGTCGGTCGCCAGGGCGCTCAGGCCCGTGGCCAGGAGCCCTGGTCCCAGGCCGCCGTACCAGGCGCTGACCATGATGGCGCCAAGGATGAGCAAGAACGGCGTGTCCTGCGCGGTCAGGGGATCGAGCAGCAGCTTGACGAGCACTGCGGCCCCGACGACGAGGGCCGCCACGCCGTAGCGTAAGGGACTGTCGATGGAGCGTTTCATGGGAACCAGTAAGCCTGTCTTCCCCCCGCCCGCGCGGGCAACATCGCGCGAGCGTCGCGCGACCGCCCGCGCAGGGTTTGTCTATACACCCCTCCATTATGCCACGCGCGGGTTCCGGTTCGTCTCCGGTATGCGGGTTTCACCCTCTTGCCATCGGCTTCGGTGGCACGGGTCGCACCACCGAGGCCGGCTCCCCGCCGCGCCCCGGGGCACGGAATCCCAAAAATTCCGAAAAAATGGCCACCTGGCATACGACCCGGCTCTGCCTACCCGGTAGCCTGTACTTGCAAATGAGAAGCGGACTGTAGGAACCTCACGATAATTAAGAGGCTCCGCCAATGGGTGAGTAGCGTGTGCACCAAACGAGGAGAAGGCTTTTGAGGCTGAGGAGCAAGTTTACGCTCCTGCTCCTTGTTGGTGCTGTGCTGCTCGCCGCACCGGCGATGGTGATGGCGCTCGTGGCCGGCCCGAGCGGTAACATTTTGCCTGCGTTCTGGACGAGCCACAGCGAGAAGGCGGACACAGCCGACCCGAGCGCTAACCCGCACGGTAACCCGCACGGCAACTCGCGCGCTAACACATCGCCCGCACCTGCGATCCAGGGCGACCAGTCGGACATAGCCAACCCGAGCGCTAGTACATTGCCCGTGCAGGCGATCCGGAGCAACAAGGCGGAGTATGCGCCCGGTGCGAGAGTAACCCTCAATGGATCCAACTGGCAGCCAGGCGAGTCCGTCCGCATCGACGTAAACGACGATCAGGCCAAGCGCTGGAGCCGCAGGGTAGACGTGAGGGCCGATGCGAGTGGTCGGATAGAGGACCAGTTCCAGCTCCCTGAGTGGTTCGCGGCAACCTACGAGGTATTCGCCATGGGCGCACAGTCCGGCGTGGCGACGACGTCCTTCACCGGGGGCAACGTATCCAACGTATCGTTTGGCAGTACAGATAACAGCGGCACCAAAGGCAACACTAACGACCTGATCGCGCACTTTGAGCCGGCGAAGCATGCTCCGGAGGCGCAACTCCAGCCGATCGTAAGAACCGAGGAGGATACCGCCAGGACGATCACCCTGGGCGGCACCGACGAGGGCGGCGACAACCTCTCCTTCATTATCGTCACAGCTCCCACTCATGGGACCCTCGGTCCGATCGGAGGACTCACGTGCGCGGGTACGGCACCAAGATATTGCTGGGCGAACGTCACCTACACGCCGGATGAGGACTACAACGGCTTCGATTTCTTCAGCTTCAAAGCCTCAGACGGCACCGAGGCCGGCTTCCCCGCTCCGATGTCCATATTGGTCAATCCGGTCAACGACGCTCCTTCTGCCACCGACGAAACCAGGACGATGAGCGAGGACGGCGGCCCGATCTCCATAGACTTCGGTGCCCTGCTCTCCGATGTGGAGACTTCGGATGCCAACCTCACCTATGACATCACCAATCCTCCCGACCCCGCCAAGGGTTCGCTTGATGGCACGGGATCGACTCGCAACTTCACCCCGGCTGCCAACTTCAACGGCACCGTGGATATCGGCTATACGCTCACCGACCGCGGCGATCCGGATAAATGTAGTGCCGCGAACCCTCCCTGCGCTGCGGCCAGGATCAGCGCCCAGAAGAGCGTGAGTGTTACGGTCGACGCCGTAAACGACGCCCCCAGCTTCACCAGGGGTCCGGATCAAAGAAGGAATGAGGATTCGGGAGCGCAGACGGTTGAGGGCTGGGCCACCGCCATCTCTAGTGGTCCCAAAGAGTCGGGCCAGACGGTGGACTTCAACCTCACCAACGACAACAACGACCTGTTCGCCTCGGGAGGGCAGCCATCGGTCGCCCCCGACGGCACGCTTACCTACACGCCTGCTGCCGACAAGAACGGCTCCGCCTCCGTCACGATCAAAGCCACCGACAGTGGCACCACGACCAACGGCGGACAGGACGAGAGCACCGAGCAGACCTTCACCATCAACATTGGCGCCGTAAACGATGCCCCGAGCTTCACCAAGGGCGACGACCAGAAGGTCAACGAGGATTCAGGGGCGCACAGCGTTCCCAACTGGGCTAAGGCCATCTCTGCCGGCCCCGCCAACGAGAATGGCCAGCGGATGACCTTC
>JBKPSF010000249.1:0-18748 GCA_046734875.1 Actinomycetota bacterium
GGCCCCATAGGCCGCGTCGTTACCAGCGAGGAGAGCCCGGCCACGGCCCACGAGTTCTTTTTCTGGACCGCGGAGACCGAAGCGGCCCAGAACCTCGACATCGGGCACATCGTCGCCGCCGAGTCCGAAGACGCCACCGCCGTAGCCGTCCTCGACGACCCCCGCCGCTACTCAGACCTGCAGAGTTTTCTGGACGACTTCTACGCCTTCGACGGAGATCCTTCTTTAGAAGCCCTCTCCGAGCGTGCCGAAATACTCGTCTTCCGCGCCCGCGTCCTCGCCACGAAACACCGCCACGTACGCAAGAAGTCCAAACGACCGGTACGCACGGGGCCCGTCTTCTTCGCCACGAACGAGGCCATCGAGTTCGCCCTGGGGACCGAGGACTTCTCGGGCAGCCGCATCCCCATGCTTCTGCACGAGAACGGCAACGAGATGGACGGGACCCCGCAACGCACGCCGCTCTACGTGGACGAGGAGTACCTGTTAGGTCCGGAGGCGGGCCACCTCAACATCACGGGCATGAGCGGGCTCTCCACCAAGACGAGCCACGCCCTCTTCACCATAGCCAGCACCTTCCAGACCGTGAAGGACAAGAAAGTCGCAGCCCTGATGTTCAACGTCAAGGGCGCCGACCTCCTCTTCCTGGACAAACCGGTCGAAGCCCCACAGGACGACCCCGAGCTCGCCGGGCGCTACGAGAGGGCCAGGCAGCGGGGGTTGCCACCCGAGGACAAGGAGATGTACGAGTCTCTCGGGCTCGAGGTCAGGCCTTTCGAGAACTTGAAGATCTTCGCGCCCCTGCGTTACGGGATGGAGTCGGGGGAGCGCATCGTGTACGCCGAGGGCATACCGGCCCGCAAGCTGAACACCTTGAGGAGCGCGCGCGGGGAGGATTCTTGCGTGTACCCTGTGATCTGGGAACTTGGGGATGTGCTGCCTTACGCCGGTTACGTCTTCGAGCCTTCTGATATGGACGACAAGTTCCGCGGGTTCATCGAGGAGCTACGTGACAGGGGCATCAGGACGACGGCGGACTTCTACTTACTTCTGGATGAGATCGAAGACTTTTTCGAGGCGGCCCGCGAGGACGGCAAGAACGTCTCCTCCTGGAACGGCCACAACCACATGACCATCGCCAAGGTCCGCAACCGCTTCAAGGTCCTCCCGAACAAGTGCGGCGGCCTGCTCGCGCACGGTCGCGTCGAGCACGGCGACCTGCCGCGCGCCGACGGACCCTTCGAGGACAACGAGATGAGGGTCGTAGATATCTCCCAGCTCACGGGCGTTCCGCAGGACCTCATCGTTACGAGCGTTATCTCCAGGATCTGGGAGCTCGCCGAGACGGGCAACCTCGGCGTCGACAAGCTGATCATCTTCGTGGACGAGCTGAACAAATACGCCCCGTCGGGCAACTCACGGACGTCGTCCCTCAAAGATACCCTGGTAGACATCTCGGCACGTGGCAGGCACCTGAACCTCACGCTCTTCGGGGCGCAGCAGTTCAGGAGCAAGGTAGAGGACGAGGTGATAGGCAACGCCGCGACCAGCCTCTACGGCCGCATCGGCGACGAGGAGTTGACCAACGCCAGCTACCGCTCCTTCTCGGGAACGACGAGGGAAGAGCTGCTCCAGCTCGAAAAAGGTCGCCTACTTCTCCGCCACGCCCACTACGCTGTGCCCGTCTTCGGGCGCTTCCCGCGTCCGCCGGTCCTCATGGGCAAGCAGGGCACCGACATCTTCGGCGCGCAAAGACAGGACCCTGCCTCCTCGGTCCTCGCCGTCATGCGCAACCTCACGGCCAAACCACCGGCCATAGCCGCCATCCGCACCGAGATAGAGGGCGTCCCGGAAGAGCAGATCTACGAAGCCCTCGACGCCGTGCAAGCCGCCCACCGCACCGGCCACGGCGCCGCAGACCCCTACAGAAACTTCCGATGGAACCTCAAGCGCCCCGCGAGAACCGGCTCGGGACGCCGTGACGCATCCAAGATCCTCTCCGGCCTGGATCGGATGAGGGACTGACCAAGTATGCCGGATGCGTGTCCGTCGTGTAGACGGGACTAGCTATCCGGATCACTCGCCGCGTACAAGGCCGTGTTCAGGATCTGAGGATATCGAGGTACACGGCCTCGGTCTGGGAGGATGGGGCTACGCCGAGCTCTTCGGAGAGGAGGTTCCTGCAACGCTCGTAGACGCGTAGCGCCTCGGCCCGGTTGCCCACGGCGGCGTGGGCCCGCATGAGGAGCTGGTAGGCCGTCTCGCGGAAGGGTTCGAGGGCAACCGCTTCCTTGGCGTGTCTCACCGCGTATTCCGGCTCCTTGTGCCAGATGGAGGGCTCGCTCAGGCATTCGTGCGCCCGCACGAGTATTTCGCGCAGCCCGGAGCGTTTCAGGGTTACCCAGGGCCCCGCTTCGCCCATCAGAAAAGGTCTCCGGGAGATCCGGTGGGCCACGTGTGCCCATCCCCAGGCCTCCCGGGGTTCGTCCCCCCGCAACGCGCTCTCCGCGCGATCTATGGCCTCGCTCGCCGCCTCCACGTCGATCCAGGCGTCGGCCGGCAACGAGAGCTGGTAGTGGCCGAACGACCCGTCGAGGACGACATCGGCGAGACCTGCGTCTGCGAGAAGCGCGCGCAGTTTGCTGATGATAGCGCTGAGCGACCGCTCCCAGGAAGGGGGCACGGTACCCGGCCAAAGCTCCTCGGCCAGCTCGTCTCGCGATACCATCCTGAGGTGCTCGTAGGCCAGTAAGGCGAAAGCGAGGCGGCCCTGCCTCCCCATCAACCGTCGTTCATCCAGGAGGATCTTTCCGTTGTCCTCGACCAGCACCCGGCCGGTCAAGTAGATCCTGAGCCCCATTCCCAACCCCTTCACAACGTGCCGCCAACATTCTAGCAATGGGGATGGCGTAATATGCGGCCTGGAAAGGAGGTGGCAACGGTGGCAAGGATCATGCAGTGCTTTTGTGGTCACGTGGTTCGGGGGGAAACCGACGACGAACTGGTGGCCAACGTCCAGAAGCACGCGAGGGAAGTCCACGACATGGAAGTCACCCGAGAACAGGTACTCGCGATGGCCCAACAGGAATAGCGACACACGAGCTTTGGCCGATACGGGGTGAAGGAAAGGGAATCGTAGGATGAAGCTGCTCTCCATAAACGTCTCGCCGCCTACGGAAGTCGTGCATAAAGGTGAGACGCTAACGACGGGAATTTTCAAGAAGCCGGTCGAAGGACGGGTCATGCTCGGGACGTTGAACCTCGACGGTGACGGGCAGGCGGATCTGGTGGGCCACGGCGGAATCTACAAGGCGGTCTACGCATACCCGGTCGAGAACTACGAGTACTGGAAGCGTGAGCTCGGCCGGACCGATCTCGCTTACGGGCAATTCGGGGAGAACTTCACCGTTGAGGGGATGGTGGAAGACGAGGTTCACATCGGCGACGTTTTTCGCGTCGGCGACGCGCTCGTCGAGGTGACGCAGCCTCGCGTTCCATGTTACAAGCTCGGCATCAAGATGGGACTGCCCAAGTTCGTGAAGATGTTTCTCGCCAGTTGCCGGGTGGGCTTCTACCTGCGCGTGTTGGAAGAAGGCGAGGTCGGCGCCGGCGACGTTGTGTATCGCGTAAGGGCAGATCCCGGGCGGACGACGGTTCGGGAGATGTGCCACCTGCTCTACTTCGATCCCGAGAACCTGGAAGGGGCGAGAAAGGCGCTTCACATCCGTGCGCTCTCGCCCGGATGGCGGCAATCGTTCGAGGAGCGCCTGGCCAAAGCTTCGTTCTAGTTCGGTAAAGAACTCCGACCTGGCCTGTTCCCCAACCGAAGGAAGTGAGAAAATGGCGTGACGTTGAACGGAGACCCGACCGCGATCTTCCCGACCTGAAGGAGAGGATGCCGATGGCAACCTGGAGACCCGATCCCAGCTTCTACCCTTCGCCGAAGATGGCGATGCAGGCACCGCCGGAGAAGCTCGCCTACGTGGCGGTCTTGAACCCCGATGCTGCCTTGAGCCTAAACGGAGACGGGCGCCCTGACGCGATCGCCGTCTTCGACGTGGATGCGGCCTCCGAAAGCTACGGTCAGGTCATCGGACGCGTGGACCTGCCGAACACCGGCGATGAGCTGCACCACTTCGGCTGGAACGCTTGCAGCTCGGCGCTGTGCCCCTACGCACCGCACCCGCACATCGAGCGCCGCTACCTGGTGGTGCCAGGCATCCGCTCCTCACGGATGCACATCATCGACACCAAGCCCGACCCGAGAGAGCCGCGCATCGTCAAGACTATAGAGCCCGAAGTGCTGCACGACCGCACGGGCTACAGCCGGCCCCACACCGTACACTGCGGCCCCGAAGGCCTCTACGTGAGCACGCTTGGGAACCCCGAAGGCGGAGGGCCAGGGGGCGCCTTCGTCATGGATCACGAGAGCTTCGAGCCTTTAGGACCCTGGGAGGTAGACCGGGGACCGCAACATCTGGCCTACGACTTCTGGTGGCACCTCGGGTACGACACCATGATCACCAGCGAGTGGGGCACGCCGAACATGATCGAAGGCGGCCTCGACCCCGAGAAGCTCCTCGCAAGCGAATACGGCCACCAGTTGCACCTGTGGGACCTGCGCAAGCGGCGCCACCTGCAGGCCCTCGACCTGGGCGAGGAATACCAGATAGTGTTGGAACTGCGTCCCGCCCACAACCCGCGCAAGCCTTACGGCTTCGTCAACACGGTCGTGAACCTGAAAGACCTCTCCTCGTCAATCTGGCTCTGGCACCACGGAAACGGCCGGTGGGACATCCGGAAGGTCATAGACATCCCTGCCGAGCCGGCCGATGCCGATCTGCTACCGCCAGCGCTGAAGGACTTCGGCGCGGTACCGCCCCTGGTCAGCGACATCGTGCTCTCGCTCGACGATAGGTTCCTGTACGTCTCGTGCTGGGGGACGGGCGAGATGCGCCAGTACGACGTCTCGGACCCGTTCAACCCTAGGCATACGGGGTCCGTCCACCTCGGCGGGATCGTCCGCAAGACGGCGCACCCGAGGACCGGCGAACCCCTGAACGGCGGGCCGCAGATGGTGGAGCTGAGCCGCGACGGGCGCAGACTGTACTTCAGCAACTCGCTGTACGCGGCGTGGGACGCACAGTTCTACCCCGAGGGAATCCGAGGTTGGATCGCCAAGCTGGACGTGAACCCCGAGGGCGGCATCACGGTAGATTCCGACTTCTTCATCGAATTCGAAGAGGGTGAGAGGCCACACCAGATAAGGCTCGAAGGCGGCGACTCGTCCTCGGATTCCTACTGCTACCCGTCATGAGCCACATGGGCACCATGGCCCACGAGAACTGGCCCTGGCTGGCCCTGATCCTGCTGGGCGCCTACCACGGCCTTAACCCCGCGATGGGCTGGCTCTTCGCGGTTGCCCTCGGCCTTCAAGAAGGAAGCCGGGAGGCCGTCGTCAAGGCCTTCTGGCCCATCGCCCTCGGCCACGCCGCCGCCGTCGCCCTCGTGGTTACGGCGGTGCTGGGCTTGCAAGTCGTGGTCCCGCTGGAGGTGCTGCGTTACCTGGCAGCGGGCGTGCTCATCCTCTTCGGGCTCTACAAGCTCGTAAGGCGCAAGCACCCGCGCTGGGTAGGGATGCGCGTCGGTTTCAGGGACCTGACGGCTTGGTCGTTCCTGATGGCGAGCGCGCACGGGGCCGGGCTCATGCTCGTCCCCGTGCTGCTGAAGCTCTCCGGAACGATGAACGAGATGGAGCATCAAGCGCACGAAGCGCACGAGCACTGGGGCCACAGCGTGCACCTCTTCCTCACAAACCCCGGGGCGCTAACCGACCTCGCTGCGGTCGCCGTGCACACCCTGTCGATGTTCGCGGTGATGGCGGCGGTCGCGCTGGTCGTCTACGACAGGCTGGGTTTGATGATCCTCAAGCGCACCTGGTTCAACGTAGATCTCCTGTGGGCGGCGGCACTGGTTGTGGCTGGCGTGATCACGCTGTTTGTTTGAAGCGGTTCGCGAACCGCCCTCGCCGCCTCTATGTCCATTTCTATCTCTGTAGGATGCGGCGATGGCAGCGCGCCATCCGAAAAGAGATATAACCATACGATGGCTCGAACCTAAGGAGCGATTTGCGCCGGGATAGCCAGAATTCGACCAGGCGGGGGTACGGACGTGGACGACGGGCGCATCGAAGCTTACTGGAGCAGTTTTCTCGGGACGCTGCCGGCAGACTCGCCGGTACGCGACGAGCAATACGTGGCCGAAGCGCGGGGCGACTCTCCCCGGCTGGCGGATGAGCTTGGGGCTTTGATCGTGAACGGTACCAAGACGGCGACCTGCTCTGCGCTCTGGGAGTACGAGGCCGAAGGGGAGCGTTTGGCGAAAGTCGGCTTGAAGACCATCGTCCTCGACGGAAACGGCGATCCTTTGTGTATCGTCGAAACGACAGAAGTAGTCGTGCGGCCTTACGACGAGGTCGATCCGAGCTTCGCATACGATGAGGGAGAGGGCGATCGTTCGCTCGAGTACTGGCGAGACGCACATTGGAAATTCTTCTCGCGCACGCTACCGACCATAGGCCGAGAGCCGACCGTGGATATGCCGCTGGTATGCGAACGATTCCGTGTAATCTATAGCTAGAATAGCGGAGACCCAAGACGGAAAGGACCGCCCGAACATAGTCCGGATAGCACACATCTCGGATACGCACCTGGGGTACACGAGGTACGCGAAGCTCCACCCCGAGACCAGCCGCAACCAGCGCGAGGTCGACGTGCAGGAGGCCTACGGACGGGCCGTCGATACCATCCTGGAGCGGGACGTGGACCTGGTCATCCACTCGGGCGACGTCTTCGACTCCGTGCGCCCGGCGACGCATGTGATCATCGGTTTCCTGAAACATACGGCCAGGATCACCCTCCAGGCCAACATCCCCTACCTGGTGGCCGCCGGCAACCACGAGACGCCGAGGTTGCGCTCCACGACCGCCGCCCTCGAGTACGCGAACCTGGTGAACGCGATCTCCGCCCACGGCTTCGATATAGGCTACGAGCCCGTCGACGTGAACGGCACGGCCGTGGGCGTAACGCTCGTCCCCCACGGAGCGGTCTTCGGGACCGGCGCGGTGACGCCGGCGCGCGAGGCGGACATAAACATCCTCGTGACGCACGGGATGGTACCCGGCCTGGAGGCGCGGCAGCACGAGATGGGCGAGGCGAACCTGCAGCCTGGCATGCTCAACAGCTCCTTCGACTACATCGCCCTCGGCCACTACCACGATTTCCACGAGCACAAGCCGAACGCCTACTACGCGGGCGCCACCGAGCGGTTCGGGTTCGGGGAGGTCGACTCGGAGCCAGGTTTCGCCATCGTCGAGTTCGATAACAACGGGCTCACGGGCGTCGAGCACGTCCAGATCGCGGCCCGCCCGATGATGGATCTGAAGAAGATCAGCGCGCGTGACATGGACGCGGCGGACCTGACGGAGGAGGTGCGCAAGCGTACATCTGAGGTAGTCCTCGATGATGCGATCGTACGCCAGAGGGTCTACGACGTGCGCCACGGCGTCGCGAGTGGTCTCGACCGCGAGCTGCTGCGCGACCTCGGGCGCCGCTGCCTGAACTTTTCTCTGGAGATCCACGCCGAAGAGAGACCGGAGGACGCGGAGCGGGACGCCACCGCGACAGCCGTCTTCGGACCGCTGGGCGAAGAGTTCGCGGCGTTCGTCAAAGAGCGTAGGGAGCGGGGCGAGCTCGAGGCCGCCTTCGCCGAGGAGTTCCTGGAGAAGGGGCGGGCCTACCTGACGCGGGCGGCGAGCGAGGAACCGGGTGCCCCGGAGGGAAGCGCCGCGTGATCCTGGAGCGACTCTTCGTCGAGAACTACAAGCAACTGAGAGACCCACTGGAGCTCTATCTGCCCGAGGGAGCCATCGGCATCGTGGGCGCCAACGGTGCTGGGAAGTCCACCCTCTTCGAGAGCATCCTGTGGGCATTCTTCGGCTCCCGCGGCGGCGGCCCGCGCTTTGCCAACGAGTCCATACCCTGGAGCGGGGGCACGACCAGGGACCCGACCACGGTCGAGGTGACCCTGGCGACCGACGCCGGCTCCTTCACCGTCCGTCGCCGCCTGAGGAGCGGCTCGACGAGCGCGGAGGCGCTGGACGACCAGGGCAGGACGCTCGTCAGCGGGACGGCGGATGTGACGCGCTGGGTCGAAGAAAATTTGCTCGGCATGGACAGGACGGCCTTCGAGGCAACATTTTATGCCCGCCAGAAGGAGCTCCGGTTCTTCGCCCACGACGAGGGCATAAGCAGGGTGCGTAAGATCTCCAGGCTCCTCGGCATCAGCAGCGTGGAGACCGCCCAGTCCTTTCTGCGCGACGACCGCAACGACCTCCGCTCGGAGGCCAGAATCCTCGAAGGTCGCCTCGCCGAAGCCGACCTCGACGCCCTCAAAACTACGCTGGAGGACGCCGGCAAGGAATGCCAACGCCTGGAAACCGAGCTCGGGAAGGTCTCCGAAGAGCACGAAGCGGCCGAAGAGCAGCTTACATCCGCCCGCGAGGTCCGCGCCCGCCTGGAGAAGACCTACCGCGAACACTCGCGCCTCGCATCCGACCTGCGCGAGGCTGAGGCGGACGGACGCCGCGCCAGGGACCGCCGCGAGGAGGCCGAGAAAGACCTCGCCGACCTCACCGCCGCTGAAGAAGAATCGGGTCGCCTGAAACCGCAGACCGCCAGGCTTCCGGAGGTAGCCGCCGAGCTAGAGAAGCTGGACGAGGACAGGCGCCGCTCCGAGATGCGTGACCGCGAGCGCAAGGAGCACCTGCAGGCCCAGCGGCGCATCTCGGACATCGAGGGCGAGGTCTACGACGATCTCGAATCCCTGGACGGAGGCAAAGACGAAGTCCTGCCCGGGTTCCACGACCTCTTCGACCTGGACGGAGCCGAGCTTCTAACAGAAACCCTCGCGGTGCTCGAAAGGGCAGCGGGAGAGCTGGAAGAGGCGGAGACGAGCTACGAAAATATGCGCAGGCTAGCCGGGGATCACGACGCATTCCTGACCGCTACGGGGAAGATTCGAGAGACGGAAGGGTCGTTCGAGTTGGCGAAGAGGGAGGCCGGCGAACTGGCGGAAGAGCTCGAGGACCTGTTCGGGGGAGAGGACCTTGAAAGGGCGGAGCGCGAGCTGCGCGAGCAGGAGGAGAAGCTGCGGGAGCTGGCGGCGCTCCACAGGGGGAAGGCCAACGCCAACGAGCACGAGGCGAAGAACATAGACAAGGCGAGGGAGGCCATCGACAGCGGCGCGGAGGAGGAATGCCCCACCTGCCACAGGGAGTTCGAGAGCGGGGAGCAGGCGGAGATCTCCGACACCCTGAGAAGACAGGCCTCCGCCCTCCGCCGCCTAGCCGGACGCGAGAACGAGGAGGCACAGAAGCTCGCCGCCTCGGCCGACGAGACCGCGGGGAAGTTGGAGAGGGTCACTTCCAATCTCAACCGCTGGCGCAATCTGCGAGAGAAGAAGGGCCGTGCCGAAGACCGCGTCGCCGTTCGCCTCGAAGCGCTGGAGAAGGCAAGGGCCGAGTTGGGGGAGATCGAAGACCGCATCGCCGGCACCGAAGCCCCCACGGAGGCCGGGCTTGCGGCGGCGGGGGCCCGCCGCGAGCGCCTGCGGGAGCTGCGCGACGCCAGGCCGCACTTAAAGAGCCTCACCAACGAGCACACGACGCTGACCAGGCGCATCGCGGACCTCGCCGAGAGCCTCGAAGAGCTATCCGATCTCGTCTACGACGCGGGAGCGCACAGGGAGAAGCGGGAGGAGAAGGACAGGCTGGAGCGGGCACTCGGCAGGGTCGAGGAGCTCGAGAGGCGCATCGCGACGCGCCCCGAGGTAGAGGCGGCTCTGGAGGCCGCCCGCGAGCTCGGAGAGATGGCCAGGGCGGAGGCCGAGAAGCTGAGGGCGGGGATCTCCGCGTTGGACTTCGACGAGTCGGCCTACGAGGCCTCCGTCGAGCGCGTGACGGCCGCGGAGGAGAGGCTGGACGAGTTGCGGGACAGGCGGGAGGGGTTGGGTGGGCAGTGGAAGGACGCGGACCACCGCCTCGAGGTCGCCAGGGCGAATTTGAAGCGTCTCGACGATGACAGGAAGCTCGCCAACGAGAAGGCGAAGGCGGCCTCGCGCATGGACGAGATGGACGGGCTCTTCACCCAGTTCTTCCGCAGCCTCACGGCGCGGGCGCGGCCCATGCTCGAGGTCGAGGCGTCAAACCTCGTGCGCGAGCTCACCGACGGCCGCTACGAGCGTATGGAGTTCGACGACAACTTCCGCGTCAAGCTCCTCGATCGCTTCGACGACTCCTACGCCATCGAACGCTTCTCCGGCGGCGAGGCGGACGTCGCGAGCCTCTGTGCCAGGGTCGCGCTCTCGCGCATAGTTGCCTCCCGCGGCGGCAACACCGTAGGCTTCCTCGTCCTCGACGAGGTCTTCGGGAGCCTCGACGCCGGGCGGCGCAACAACGTGCTCCTCGCGCTGGAGCGTCTCAAGCGGTCGTTCGGCCAGATCTTCATAATCTCCCACGTCGCCGAAGTCCAGGAATCGGCCCTCGTCGACGAAGTCTGGATGCTCGAAGAAGACGAGGAAGGCAAGAGCACCGTCAGGCGCATCGACACCTCCCTACCACCCGACTCCCAGATACCCGAAGCCCTCACCGACACAGCCCACAGCGCCTAGCAAGAGCCTCGTGCTGAAGTGCTGACCAGCTATCAACGTCCTGCTGCGTTCACGATAAAGCGTCTTATCGCGCCCGCGTTCACCTCGGTGTAGACCCCAGGATAGGCGCGGACGGCGCAGCCCTTGCCGAAGCTGGTGATCCCGATCTGGTAGCGTTTGCCGGCGATACTGGCGAACATGGGTCCGCCGGAATCGCCACTGCAGGCGTCTTTCCCTCCCTTGCCGGCGGCGACCATCAGCGGCCCGTCGTAGGCCGAGCCGTAGGCTTTTCTGGCCCTGGTGTCGGAGACTACGGGTACACGCGCCACGCGCATCCGGGCGGGGTAATCTACCCCGTTGTTACCACGCGGGGGTTGTTTGATGGTGTTCCCCCAGCCGGCTATCGTTGCCGGGCGCCCGGGCCTCTCGAGCGGGTCCTGGGCCGCGCCCGCCAGCTTTATAGGCGAGATCCCCCTCACGGGGTTTTTCAGCGTCAGGACCGCGGCGTCGTACCTCAGGCTAAATACGCCTTTGAACCTCGGGTGGATGGAGATCCTCGCAACGCGCCGCGTCTGGCCCCCGTCGCCGGAGAGCACCGTCCGTCCGACGACTACGCGCAAAGGCCCCTTCCAGGCACCCTTCACGCAGTGCGCTGCCGTCAGCACGCTATCGCGGTCGATCAGGGACGCACCACAGAAGTGCCTCCTGTACGCCGTCGAACCAGCCTTCGTGTTGCCGAGCGAGGCGACGAAACGAAATTCGCCGTTCGGTACCGGCTCACCGCCCACGACCCTGGGTTGAATTCCCCCTTCTGCGGCGAACACCGGCACCGCCGCAGATAGGCCCAACACCAGCCCGAAAACCACCGCCAGAACATAACGCGACCCGACCAGTCTCCTCATACGCGTCCTCCCGATCTCGACAAACAGATAACGAACGGTGGCCGAGGGGATACTGGACCTCGCCTCTTCCCTGGCCGGGATCGCCGGCGGGTCAAGCGCTGGCGAGCCGGCCGAGGACGTTGACAACGACCAGGAGCACGGCTACGAGTATGACCCACCATTTGAAGACCGCCCTCTAGAAGGTTACCCTGGGACGCCGGACCAGGTAATACACGCCCCCGACGACGAGCATCACGAGGAACATGAAGAGCAGGGTGCCCGTGACCTGTCCAAGGGCTTCCGCCATTTTTCGCATCCTCTCGCCTCGGGGTCCTGCCGTCTCATCACCCGACACCGCACGCCCAGTCTGAAGGCGCGGTAATGCTCTCCCGGCATCTTACTCCACCGATCCCGCAGCCGCGACGCCCGACGGTAAGGGGTGGTCACGCGCCGGCTCCGTGTGGCCCCAGGTCCCCTGCCAGGGTCTCGGCCGATTTCGCGTCGAGGTCGGTGACCCGCAGGGAGGACCCGCCGGAACCCGATGCGACCTCGGCCAGGAAGGTGGCGAGCCGTACGCGACGTTGGAAGGGACTGCGCAACACCTCGCGGGACTGGAGCCGTCGCCGGGGCGCGATGGCCGTCTTGCGGCCCAAAGACCGGTAACGAACGACCAGCCGGTCCTCCTCGAAAGCCCAGCCGGCGTCCCTGTAAGAGAGCCATCCGTACAGGGCGGCGGGCGGCGCCAGCAAGAGCGCGAGAAGGCCAACGACGGACCCGAAGATCAGGAAGGAGACCAGGGCGGCGGCGGGGGCGATGATCAGGTACCCGACGACGGCCCTGAAGACGTAGCGCCTGAGGGCGCGGCGCGGGAGCGGTCGAAGGGGAGGATTCACGGCGAACTCGGGTGTCGCTTCGGCCAGGAAGTGTTGTACCTCGCGGAGGGGCACGAGGGGGAACAGCATGGTCGAGACGCCGGCGTCCTCACCGTAGCCGGCGCTCTCCACGCGCACGGCGGCGAGGCCGAAGGGCTGGCGCAGTACGCCTTCGGAGACGCGGATGGCCTGTATGCGGGCCAGCGGTATGGTCGCCTCGCGGCGTTCCAGGAGGCCGCGTTTGATGTACAGGAAGTCTCCCTCGCGCGAGAGCGTGAAGCCGGTGTAGGCCAGGACGGTACCGGCTATCGCCAGAAACCAGGCCAGGATGAGACCCGCGGGGAGTAGGATCAGGAGCACCATAAGCCACCTCGGCGCCAGGGTCTCGATAAGGCGCCGCACGAAAGCGTCAGAGAGGAAGTCGTCGAAGAACTGGAACCCGACGGCGATGACCGAGAAGGCTACCCCGATCTGGCCGCTCGTGGCACCAGCGAGGAATAACTCCCGCGTCGAAAGCTCCCGGATCACGGTCGGGCCAGCACTCTCTTCGATCTGTGCCGCTTTGCGGGAACCTTCGATCTCGCGCCGCAGCGCCTGTGCCGCCACCCTGTCGAGCGCTGAGAGCGAGGCGTCGGGCTCGTTCGTGCCGCCGCCGGCTGTCTCTATGCGCACCTCGACCACGTCGAAGGCGCGTTGGATCACGCCCTGCACGGCATCCACAGACTGGACGTGATCCAGGGGTATAGTCCGCTCGCTTTTCTGGAGCACGCCCCGCTTCAGCCGGAAAGAGTTGCCCGTTACCTCGTAGGTGGTGGCCCGCCAGGAGAGGAACCCCCAGAGGCCCGCCAGGATCGCGACTACGAGGACGCCGAACAGGAACAGTACCACCGTCCGCAGGCTGAACCCCTGGCTCATCAGGAGGACGATGCCGGGGAAGACGAGGCCGCCGATCCAACGCCGGAGCGTTGCTACGGCCCCGATGAACATGGCTGCCGGGTGGAGACGTTTTTCAGAGCTCATCCTGCTCCCCCGTCAGCACAGCGATGCGGTCCCTTACCTCAGCGGCGAGCGGGGTGGAGAGCTCGGGGATCTGGTTCGGTCCCGCCGCGGTATAAAAAACCACCGTAGAGAGCCCGAACCGGCGCTGCAGTGGCCCCTGCCTGGTGTCAACGTGCTGGATGCGGGCCAGCGGCACCAACGTACGTCCTACCCAGAGGATACCCCTTTGCAGGTCGATCTCATCCGGCCGGATCTCGTACCGCCATCTCCTCCACCGCAACGCCGGCGCCACCCCGACGACCGCCGCGCCAAGTACGATCACCGCGAGAGCAGGCAGGACGGCAACGAAAGAGGAAACGTCGCCGTACCTTACGAGTGCCCAGCCGGCAAAACCCGCTCCGAGGAGGAGCGGGAGCAGGTTGAGAAGGCCGGTGATCCTCCACAACGTGATCGCCCGCGGGTCCAACCTCTCTGCGGGCTCGGCCCTCAAGGCCTAGATGGTCGGAACGGCGAGACGCCCACGCAGGTCCTTCGCGGCGAGCTGGCCGCAGGCGGCGTCTATGTCCTGGCCCCGGCTCGGGCGGAGCGTCGCCGAAAGACCGAGCTCCCTCGCGTACCGCAAGAACTCCCTCGCGTCTTCCTTCGAGGTCGCGGAAAAGCCCGTGTCCGTCCAGTTGAAGCGGAGCAGGTTCAGGTGGTAGAGCGGGTGGTCGAGGAGCTCTGCCAGGGCATCGACGTGGCGCGGCTGGTCGTTGACGCCGGCGAGCAGGGTGTACTCGAAGAAGAGCTTGCGGCGCGTGCTCGTCACGTAGTAGCGGGCCGCGTCCATCAGCTCTGGGATGGTGTGGTGGGCGGCGACGGGCATAATCTCCCGCCGCTCGTCCGCGAACGGGGTGTGGAGCGAGATCGCCAGGTGGAACTGCTCCGGCTCGTCGGCGAAACGCCGGATCTTGTCCACCAGCCCGCTGGTAGAAACCGCGATGTGCCTCGCCGCTAGCCCGAAGCCGCCTGGATCGTTCAAAACCTTCAACGCCCCGAGCGTCGCTTTATAATTGAGCATCGGCTCGCCCATCCCCATGACTACCACGTTGGAGACCCGCTCGGGGGCGATATCCCTCGCGGCGACAAAGACCTGTTCGGCGATTTCGCGCGTCTTCAGGTTCCTCTTGATCCCAAGCAGCCCGGTGGCGCAGAACTTGCAGGCCATAGGGCACCCGACCTGGGTCGAGATGCAGACGGTGTGGCGTCCCTTCTCGGGGATCATGACCGTCTCTATGGCGTGAGCGTCATGCGTATAGAACAGGTACTTCCTCGTACCGTCCGAAGCCCTCCAGGTGCGTCGCAGATCCAGGACCGCAGCCGGAGCCTCTTCGTTGAGCGTCGCGCGCAAGCTCTGCGGCAGGCTCGTGGCCTCCTCCCAGTCCCTGACCAGCGAACCGGTCAGGGCGGAGTAGGCCTGGTCGAGACGGTAGGACGGTTCGTCCCTCTCTTCGAGGACGGCACGCACCCCGGGTAAGAACTCAGCAACGTTCATGCTCGAGAGATTATACCGGCGGTCGCCACTAGACAAAGGTGCTGACGAGTTTCTCGTGCCGGGCCCTTTCGTAACGCCAAGCAGACGGTCTTCCCGTAGACTTGTGTGGGACATGCCTGCTAGCGAGAGATGAGCAATTCATGAGCGGCGAGACTTCGGAATGAATCGCCGGGTCACCGCCTGGCTTGCCTGGTCGCTCGCGGGCCTCTCCGTGGCCATGTACGTCGGGAGCATAGTACTGTTCGTGCTCGTCCAGGTTGCGCAGGACCCCGGCGACCACTCGACCGGCGCACCCCTCAGCGGTCTGTTTGTGTACGCGCTGTTCCTGGCCTTCCCCGTCGTCGGAGCGATGGTAGCTTCCAGGCGTCCCGAGAACCCTATAGGTTGGATCTGTCTTGTCTCCGGCCTGTTCTGGATGGCCTTCGCCCTGGGAGACGCGTCCGACGCTTACGAGCTCGCCAGGACCGGTACGGTAACGTCCTCGTTAGAGCTCGACGCGCTGACCCAGGGGATCTGGGTACCGCCCGTTGGGCTTCTCGGGGTCTACATGATCCTTCTCTTCCCGGACGGGAGGCTTCCCTCCAGGAGGTGGCGCCCGTTCGCGTGGTTCGCCGGCGCGCTGATGGTGCTCATCCCGGTCATCTTCGTCTTTACTCCCGGACCGCTTGAGGGTCATCCGGGAGCGCGCAATCCTTTCGGGTTGGAGCAATACCCCTGGCTGGGGTATGCGTCGCTAGCTGTTCTCCCGCTGCTTCCCTTGT
The DNA here is from genome assembly GCA_046734875.1 of Actinomycetota bacterium. Lineage (GTDB taxonomy): Bacteria > Actinomycetota > Rubrobacteria > Rubrobacterales > Rubrobacteraceae > Rubrobacter_D. The sequence continues at coordinate 15,755 of JBKPSF010000249.1, forward strand.
GCATCCTGGCTTCGGCGGTGAGCCTGGTATTGCGCTACCGGCGTTCCGGTGGGGAGGTGCGCGAGCAGATCAAGTGGCTGGCCTTCGCCGCCTCGTTCGTGGGGGTGGTGTTCTTCGGGAACCTCGTCACCATACTGCTCTTCGCGCCCGACGTTCTGGCTGCAAACGAGACGCCGCCATCGTGGGTCTCGCTCTGGTGGAACATCAATTTCCTGGGCTACGCCGGGATTCCCGTGGCCGTGGGCTTCGCGATCCTCAAGTACCGACTCTACGACATAGACATCATCATCAACCGCGCCCTCGTCTACGGATCTCTGACGGTGATGCTCGCGCTGGTGTATTTCGGCGGCGTGACGGCGACCGAGACGTTCTTCCGAACGCTTACCGGCCAGGAGCAACAACCCCAACTGGCCGTGGTGGCCTCTACGCTCGCCATAGCGGCGTTGTTCAACCCTTTGAGGAGGCGCATCCAATCTTTTATCGACAGGCGCTTCTACAGGAGCCGCTACGACGCGAGAAAGACCCTGGAAGCGTTCTCGGCCAGGCTTCGCGACGAGACGGACCTGGACAGCCTGAACGCGGAACTGATAACGGTCGTCCGGGAGACGATGCAACCTGAGCACGCCTCCCTGTGGTTGCGTCCGAATACGGCATCTTCGGGCAGGGGTGGTGCCGCGCCAGGCCGGCGGCGGTAAAAGGCTTGCACCGGGGGGTAGAATCTGTAGATGGACTTCGCCGGCCTCAGCGTTCTGGATGTGTTTATCGTCGTCTTCGTCCTGCTTTCCGTGCTGCGCGGGGCGAGGACGGGTTTCCTCGCCGGCGTCTTCTCGCTTGTCGGCGTGGTCGTCGGCGCTTCCGTAGGCTCGCGGATTGCGCCCTCCCTCATGCCCGATGGCGGAAACCCCATCTACGGCGCCGGGATTACCCTCGGTAGCATCCTCGCTTTCTCCGTACTCGGGGAGGTCATCGCCAGGTCGATGGGGGCTTCGATCAGGAACCGCCTCGCCGGCCCGGCTTCCGCGACGCTGGACAAACTGGGCGGCGCTGCGCTCGGCCTCGCCCTCTCACTCGTGCTGGTGTGGGCCATCGGCGTCTTCGCGCTCCAGTCACCGAACCTCGCCAGTGTCCAACCCGTGGCGCGGGACTCCAAAATCCTGCAATCCCTCGAGGAACGCATGCCCTCGGGGCTCCTGCCGCGGGTGGTGGCCGAGAGGGGCGTGCAGGCGCTGCCCAAGATCCACGGTCCCGAACCGCAGGTGGCGGCCCCCGAAGGCAACATCAAGAAAGACCCCGACGTGCTGGCCGCGAGCGAACGGACGCTCCGCGTGACGGGCATGGCCTGCGGCTACGGCGTGGAGGGCTCGGCCTGGGTGGCAGGCCAGAACCTCGCCGTTACCAACGCCCACGTTGTCGCCGGAGAGACGTCGACGCGGGTCCAGATCGGGGGCGTGGGAAAACCCCTCCCCGCCGATGTCGTCGCCTTCGACGAGAGAAACGATATAGCCATCCTGCGCGTTGACGGCCTCGGCCTCGACCCGCTGCCCGTCGCGGCGGCCCGTCCCGGCGAACCTGCGGCCGTAATCGGCTTCCCCGAAAACGGCCCGCTGGACATCAGACCGGCCCGCACGGGACCCACCGAACGCGTCTTCTCGACCGACGCCTACGATAACGGCCCCGTGGAGCGCATCGTTACCAGCTTCCGCGTCTACGTAAGACCGGGCAACTCAGGCGGCCCGGCCGTAGACTCAGACGGACGGGTGGTCTCGACCATCTTCGCCAGCCGCACCGACTCGGAAAACGCCGGCTTCGGCGTTCCATCCCGCATAGTACAACGCCACCTCCACGCAGCAGCAAGTCGCACGACCCCCGTCAGCACGGGAGGATGCGCGAATTAGCCGGTCAGCACGGCGCTTCGCGCCTTGTCAGCACGCTCAAGCCTTCGGCTTTCGCTTGTCAGCACGGCGGCTGCGCCGCCTTGTCAGCACTTCAGCTGTCAGCGTTTTGGCTGACAGCTGATTGCTACCCTAACTCCTCTCCTCCCGGATGATCTTTTCCAGCGCGACTCGGCTGCGGTTGAGCTCGGCTTCGACCGTGGAGAGACGGGCGAGGGAGGTTTCGCGCAGGCGGTCGCGCTCGACCTCGCGGGCTACGGCGGAGGCTGCCTCTTCTATGGCCGTGACGGCGCTCTCGAGCGTGAGTAAATCTCGTTGGTCCATGGGGCGGATATTACCTGAAGCCATAGCGCTCGTTGTTGTGTTTCGCGGTCGTGTAGGCGTCGATCATGGACCACAGGCCCACGAGCGGCAGTAGGAACCAGCCGATCAGAACGGCCGTCAGGGCGGCGTTTATGATCTGGACGATTATGAAGATTACGCCCTTGGTGACCTGACCGTTGTAGATCTGGCCCAGCCCGGCGACGATGAGGCTGAGAACGGCGGCGAGTACGGGATTGCGCATCTTTTCTCCTCGCTTTGGACTACGACCCTCAAGGAGGTATACGTCCGAGACCGCTACTCGTTGCGGCGCCTGTGCTCTTGTTTCATCGCCAGATATTTTTCGTCGCTTCTCGCGCGGTCAAACAGGGCCTTGAAGATGGACGCGCATCGCAGCTTCTCCTGGTCCGGCTCCTCTAGAGGCTGGCTCTTCTTGCCGCCCCTGTACTTGGCGTACCGTAAACTCCTCGTCCACCCCATCTGCAAGTATTTCCTGGCCAAGTCCATCCCGACGAAGTCATCGTCCGAACGGTACTCACGGAATTTCTGGTAGATGGCCCGCGAAGATTCCCCGGCGGCCTCTTCGTCCTCGAACTTCCACAGGGGCAACAGCTCCCCCTTGTACGGTTCGGCGTGGAAGACGCCCTGCTCTCCGCGCCCGATCCTGTACTCCTCGGGATGCTCCCTCAGGTCCACGCCGTCGTAGGAATAGCCCACGCATCCCCCGTACCCGATCTTCCCGTCTTTAGTACTTGACTGAACGTTCTATCAAGAGTAGAGT
>JBKPSF010000250.1:0-3192 GCA_046734875.1 Actinomycetota bacterium
CAACGGGCAGCTCGCCAGCTACGCCAGGCAGTTCGAAGAGTTCGAAAGTAGGGGAGTCCAGCTCGCCGGCATCAGCGTAGATCCCCCCTCCCACAACGCGAGGATGGTGGGGAAACTACAGCTCCCCTTCCCCCTGCTAAGTGACCCAGAAGGAGAGCTCACCCGCCACTTCGGCCTGTGGGACGTCGGCGAGGGCGTGGCCGTGCCTTCGATCGTCGTCGTGGACCAGACCGGGGAAGTCCGTTACCTCTACAAGGGTGGCGACTTCGCCGACAGGCCAACGGACGAACAGGTCTTCGCCGGCCTGCGGGGGCTCGAAAGCAGGATAGAACGCCTCACGGGAGGACCCGAACTCCAGATCGGCGCGACCCAGGCAAGGGAGAACACCGTCCGTCCCAACGAACGTGCCATGGACCTGGACCAGCTCACCACCTACTACCGAGGTGTCCTGTTCACCACCATCGTCCTCAAAGCGAGGTTCGAAAGCTGGGGCCGCACCGGGAGGAGACCCTCCGAAGAACTCGACGCCCATCAACAGATGGCCCGCCACTACATGAAGGCCCTCGACGACACGCTCGAACTCACGCGCCAGAGCGCGTGAGTTCGGCACGCTGCGGCCTTCGGCCTCCGCTCGTCAGCACGGCGCTTCGCGCCTTGTCGGCACACTCGGCTTCGCCTCGCTTGTCAGCACGGCGCTTCGCGCCTTGTCAGCTCTTGCCGTGCCGGCCATGCCCGGTCGCACTCGACGAAACGCCCCACGCGGCAGCCAGGATCGACGCACTTAGTACCGCCCCGAGACGACTTCCTGACAAGCGGAGCCCGGCGAAGCCGGGTGTAGCGTGCTGACGAGCGAAGCCCGGAGGGCGTAGCGTGCTGACGAGGCGCGAAGCGCCGTGCTGACGAGCGGAGGCCGAAGGCCGCAGCGTGCTATCCGGGCGTTTTGGCGGTTGGCTGTCCAGTACCTCCTCTTCAGGGTGCTCGTCGCGCTGCTTTTCAACGTGTTCGCGGTTGTGCTGTTGCTTGGCGTTTCGGGCGGGCGATCCGTCGTGGCGGACTCGCCCGCCATACCGCTCGCAAGCGGCGTGGCCGGACTTGTGGGGGCGGTTCTGAGCGTGTGGCTGGCCGGCCGATTTCTCGACGGGCGTCCTTTCTCGGATTTCGGGTTCCATCTCGCGGGCGGGTGGTGGCTGGACCTGCTCTTCGGTATGGTCCTTGGCGCGCTTTTGATCACGGCGATCTTCCTTGTCGAGTTGGGATTCGGTTGGGTGGAGGTCGTCGGCGCTTTCGAGACCTTCGGGACGAGCGCGCCGTTCGCGCTCTCCTTGCTCCTGCCGGTCGCGATGTACCTTTGCGTGGGCATCTACGAGGAGACCGTCTTCAGGGGCTACCAGATCAAGAACGCCGCCGAGGGGCTGGACTATCCCGCGTTCGGCCCCCGTGGCGCCGTCCTGGTCGCGTGGGTTCTCTCTTCGGTTTTCTTCGGGCTCTTGCACGCCGACAACCCGAGCGCGACGGTTGCCAGCACGCTAAACGTAGCCCTCGCCGGCCTGATGCTCGGGTTCGGGTACGTGGTCTCGGGCGAGCTGGCGATCCCCATCGGGCTGCACATAACCTGGAACTTTTTCCAGGGCGGCGTCTACGGCTTTCCCGTAAGCGGCTTCGGGCCCTTCGGCGCCACCCTTCTCGCCACCAGGCAGACCGGTCCACAGCTCTGGACCGGCGGCTCCTTCGGCCCTGAGGCGGGCCTGCTCGCCCCCATCTTCATGCTGCTCGGGATCTCCCTGATCGCTCTCTGGACGCGCCTGTGGAAGGGAGGTATCTCTCTCCACTCCACCCTCGCTGAAGGCCCGCATCAACGCACACCCCAAACCCGTTGACCTGGTTGCGCGAGGCCGCGACGGAGATTAGTTTTGTACTCTGTACCGGGGCCTACCTCGTGCCCACGCTCGTCACCTACGAGGCGCTCTCGGAAGAAGGAGATGCCTACGGGGTGCCCGAAAACGTAACCCGCAAGATCGACGAGGCACGCGCCCTCGGCATAAAGGCGCTGCGTTACGCTTACGAAGCAGGCGCAAAGATCGCCTCGGGCTCCGACCTGCTCGGACCCCTGCAGGACCGCAAGGCGCGCGAGCTCGAGATCAAAACCGAAGTCATGAGCCCCATGGAAAGCCTCATGTCAGCCACCAAAACCAACGCAGAACTTTTCGGCATGCAAGACGACATAGGCACCGTCGAGAGGAGCAAGCTCGCAGACCTGCTAGTGGTCGAAGGAAACCCCCTGGAAGACATCGCCCTCCTCCAGAACCCCGACAATATAAAGCTCATCATGAAAGAAGGCAAAACGATAAAGAAAGCTAGTCAGCACTTCAGCTAGTCAGCACTTCAGCAAGAACACCTGAAATGCTGACCGCTACTATGCCCTTTTCGTGAGCGCCTTGTAGAGCTGGTGCAGGAAGTCCGAGACGGTTACGGCGGCGAAGACGGCGGCGACGAGGCGGCTGGTGCGGGGCAGGAGCACGAACCCGTAGGTGAAGAAGGAGGCCACCCAGACGCCGAGGCAGAACTGGCACGTCAGGAGCTCGCCCACGGACCTACGGATGCCCTCGCCCCTTGGTTTCTCGTCGACCTTCTTGGGGCTCTTCTTTTCTTCGAGCTCGGTAAAAGGGGCCCTCAAGGGGCTCGTGATCGCGTCCTGCGAGCCGAGGAGGCTGAGCTTGTGCGTCGCCATCCCTAGCAACGCTATGTCCCTCGCATCGATGCGCTCCGGTATGGACTTTCCGGAAACCTTCGCCGCCAGCAGGAAGAGCGCGAACAGGAGGTTGAACGTCCCCGCCAGCACGCCGTACGAAAACAGCGGTACGTCCTCGCCGTTCTTGTACCCCTCGAAGGCTCCCTCGGCCGGTTTGCCGTCGCTCATGTTCGCTCCCTGCTGATATATGCCCGTCCGTATGCGCTCCCCTGGATATCCCCCCGGCCTCGTGCCGCCTAAACATGGAGAGGTCTCCACAGTTTGGCGAAAGTAGAGAAAGGGAAAGGCAGCCTGACCTCGAGATCAGGAAGGACGGCCGAAATGACGGAAGACCAGCACACCCGGCAAAACCCGACAGAGCAATACCCGCAGCCGGAGTACCCGGAGCAGACTCAGATGGATCAGCACCCCGGCCTCGAGCGAGAGATGCAGCCCGAACCAGA
>JBKPSF010000251.1:0-5339 GCA_046734875.1 Actinomycetota bacterium
GGGTTTCGCATGCTACTAGTCGAGGTACTCTCCCCCCTCGTCCTCTCCGTAGAGGTACCATATCGCCCAACCGCCGTCGACTATCTTCCCTCGCCTCCTCTCCTGGACGTGTCCGGACGGGATGGTGATTCCCCAAGGGGCGAAATGGTCACGGAAACGCTCCTCCATCTGACTCATTGTTCCTCACTCGCGGTGAAATAGCCGCTCTCAAGTGAACTGGACCTCGTTGTAACCCAGGGAGGTGACCAGGGTCCTTATGCTAGTCTCGGCGTTGTCCTGCGCTTTGTCCAGGATGCCGTTTACCTTTGCGGCTTCCACCATCCTGTCTTCGGCATCGCGACGGGCTTCCTCGATCAGTTCGTCGTTTCCCCTGATCCTGAACAGTCCCCGGTCCCGATCGTAGAGCCTCGTCTTGTCCTCATCTAGGCTGGAGTCGATTATTTGGGCTTCGGGAAGATTAATGAACACCTTATCTCCCACGATCCGCACGTCTTCGGGACCCAGCTCGTCCAGGTCGACCCCGGCCTCGACCTCGCCCGCCGCCACGAGGAGGATCTTTTCTCCCGTGAGGAACTCGGGCAGGGGTTGCCGAAAGATCCTGACGTTCTCCTTCTCGGTAACCAGGACCTGGGTCGTGTACTTCACCGTCGCTAGCTCGTTGAGCCGGTGAATCCCCTGCACCACGGTTGGCTCTTGGGGCTCTGTTGGATTCCAAATCAGGTAGACGAGCCCTGCCCCCGCCGCTACGCTCACGATTACGAGCAACACGGCCAGTATGAGTGTGGTGCCGAACCCGCCACCTCCGATCTTCGTCATCGCACCTCCTCAAGACCCACACCCATGGGGACTCTAACGTCGTGGCTCGGATACCGTAGCCACACGCGAGCCGCATCCGGCACGCCGGCAAGAATCGGTTGGCGCGTGTAGACAGAGGAACGGGTACTCGTTCGTGTGTTGCGCACCCGTGCCTCGAAGGGCCGAGATGCCGGGTCTTCGATCGTGATAATCACGCGAGGGGCCTCGGCATGGACCGGTACGTGCTTGTCCATTCGTCGTCCAATCTCTCCCTTATCGATACGGAGGGCGGGGGTTCGCTCGCGTGGGACTTCGGGCGCATGGGGGCGACCGGACGACCGGGCGCACGGATGGCACCCTTCGCATCAAGATCTACACCGAGGGAGATCAACGTTTTCCTGACCTCGTCGAACTCCGAGTCCAAGGCGTCGATCTCTTCCGAAACGTTGCCCTCGACTCTCAGGTAGCGGTCGAGGTCCGGGGTCAGTTCCTCGTAGCGTTCCCTGATCTCCCTGAGCCGCAGCCTCTGGTAGGCGACCGTCTCGGGGGCGCTGGCGTGCATGCTCTAGGCGCTCTGGGCCTGCACGTTGTCCTTCTCCTGCTTCAGTTCCGCGAGGGCGGCCGTGAACATCTGCAGCTCTTCCTTCAGGCGGGCGAGCCTTGCCTCGTTCTGGTCGGACCGGGAGACGTACTCGGCGAGCTTCGTGGCGATGGCGCTCTGGTCCTCGGCGAGGTCTTCTATGGCTCCCTGGTGGCTCTTTATGATTTCCTGGATCATGTGCTCCCGCTGCCTCGCGAGCTCCCTTTCCTTGGCGCCCAGGGCCCAGCTGGTGGCGGTGTACGCGGCCACGCCTAGCACTACCACGACGCCGATCCCGGTCACCATCGCGCTCAGGCCCAGGATGCCGCCCAGCCCTAGCGCCGCAAGGCCGGAGGTTATCCCAGCCGCACTCAGGCCGACCACGCTGCCGCTGAAGAAGATCGCGGTGATGGGGACGCCCGCGGCCGCGGCGACCGCGACCATGTCCTTGGCATGCGCCTCCAGCTCGCCCGCGCCAACCTTTCCGTCGAGGAGGGCTTGCTCGTATTTCACGGACTTTTCTGCTAGCTCGATGACCGTCGGGGCGCGCTCGCCGAAGTGCGCCTCGGCCGCGAGCTCTATGGTGGCCTGCTCGTGAGGGTGCACCGTGTTGTCGGCGCGTGAGAGCTGGACCAGGTCCTTGATCATGGACGCAGCGATCTCCTCCCGGTTGTCGGGGACCGCGGAGATTGCCTCCCCGAACAGGCGGACCACGTCCGCGGGCGAGACTCCTTTGGTTGCCAAGGCTTGCCTGACCTCCTCCCTGGAGTCGGGGGACACACCGATCCTAGACATGAAAACGTAGAGGTACTCGATCTCTCGGGGGTCCAACCTCCCGTCGACGAGGGACTGCAAGGCGAGGACCCGTGCGTAGTGGGCCTTGACCTCCTCCGGCCGCGCTTCTAGGGCAATCGTTTTCTTCGGGTCCTCCGGCGGCGGGTCTCCCTTCACCGATGTCCTGGCCTTGTCCCACAAATGGCGTACGTCGGCTGCATCGAGGTTTGGTCGCCCGCCTCGCATGTATCGGTCGCCCTTTGGGATAAAACGGTCCACAATTCTTCTCCTTACAACCCTACGGCGGGTAAGAAGCATTCTAATCGATCCGTCAACAGCGGCGTAGTCGCGGTCGTCCAGACTTCTCCTACAAGGATATGGCCCCTGACGCTACCTCAGAGTATTCAGCAGTCGGGACGCTTGCGATCGGTAGAGTCGCTCCGCGATAGCCAAGTGAGTCGACGAGCGGACTCGAACCTCCGACTAGCTAATTACGAGTGATCGGTCACGCGTTGCAGGGATGTGCAGGGGATTGCAAATACCGCATATCTAAAGGATTTTCTTTGCCCTGGCTTGCCGAGTGTTGCACCGTATTGCGTTCCCGGTGGTATCAGATTGGTATCAACATCGTCCTCGTATCGACCTTCGACTAAGAGCCCTCTTCGCTTCTCCTCGGTACTGTATCGGGACGCAGCCACAAAGAGACGTGGGAGGGTTGCATCGTCTCCCTTACTACCCCCGTCAGTTCGCCGTTGAGTGCCTCTAGGTCCGTCTCGTCCCTGAGCCTGGTCGAGAACGCTTCGAGGGTCTTCCTGGCGTCGTACTTGCTCCTATAGAAGCGGCGGTCTATGAACGACTGGATGCGCCGTCTCAAGGGGTTGAACAGTGCGGCGATCAGGAGGGTAGATGCCACGACTGCGAGAGTGGACTGCTCACTGGTCAAGGCCACGAAGAGCCGCTGCAATAGCACGATGCCCCCAAAGTAGAGTGCAACCAGCTCCGTCGTCAGCGAACCGTAGACGAGGGTGCGGTTTATGAGTAGGTCTATGTCGAACAGGTGCGAGCGTAACACGGCTACGCCGATGGACAACGGGATGAGCATCAAGGACAACGTGAAGCCCACTTTGAGAAGCAGTAGAGTGAGGGGCGTATCCCCGCCGACCAACGAGAGGTCCACCGGCAGCTGGGAAGGGAAGGTTCCCGCGATACCCAGGGTCAGGCCGAATACGACCCACTTGCTCTGCTGTCGTTGCGCCGGAGAAGAGACCCTGCGGTAACGATAGAGCTGGGACCAGACCAGGCTCACTACGCCCCCCAAGAACACCAAGTACGAAACAGTCTCCAGCGAGGGCGAACGGGAGTACAACTGCGGAAAGAGCAAGTCGGGAACATCATTGACGATAAACGCGACTGCGAGCCAGCGCGTCCAATGCGGCACGAACCGTCCGCTGGGAAAGAGGAAGAAGAACAGCACGGGGCTGACGCTGCCCACTATGTCCACGCTCCGGACGGGCAACCACCAGGCTGGCTGGGAGGAGATCAAGGTGTATGCAGCCGTCGGGTCGACCGCAACCGGCCCGAAGGACACCAGAAACACCGAGACCAGCAGCGCCATCCGATCATCGGAGCGTCGCCAGAAGATGAGCGCGCCAACCGCAAACCACACCAACTGGAAGACCTTGTCCACGACGACGTTAAGGAGCGCATACGAACGCAACGACAGCCCGGTCTCCCCTAACGCCCGCACACCTTCGGGGGTGGCCTGATGCACCGCCCGCTCGGAGGAACATACCTCGGATGCGGCGGTGCACACGCTACTATAGTGCTCGAAGCTGCTCGGAATGCTGAAGAGGATTATCGCAAGCACCGTGATGGCCAACACCACCCAAGCAACGCGGGCAGGGAGGAGCCAGCGTTCGCGCAGAGTGATGGCGGGTGGTGAGGTACGGGTGCTCATCCTACCGTTTACTCAACTCTGCTCCCTTGACCCTTCTGTCACAGCCCTACTCTACAGCACCGCCGTCTCCCAATCGTTACGATAACCGTTACGGGGCAGCAACTCATGGATCTATATCCCCTGCGCCACGGTGATGTATGGGTGATGTAGATAAGTCCTGGCGATCTATCAGAGACTTTTCACTTCCCGAGTATTCGGCGTATCTAGGCCGAATTTTGAGAGCCGACGAGCGGACTCGAACCGCTGACCTAGTCTCTTTACGAGTGATCCATCAAGCGTTGCAGAGGATTGCAAACGCCGAATATCTAAGCGACTTAGAGCTTCCGTCAACAGGGATGGAAGTCGCATGTAAAACGGGCACGGGATGTTCCATCATGCGGGGAGTCCTCTAAGCTTCCCGACGAAGGAGCATGCCCCGTGCCCGCACTCGAACCTTACCTCATCGAGCCCATCTGGCAACAGTTCGAAGCCCTACTTCCGGAGCACGAGACCGACCATCCGCTCAGATGCCATCGTTCGCGCATCCCCGAGAGGATCGCCTTCGAGAAGCTGGTGCAGGTCTTGGTATTCGGCTGCGCCTACCACAGGATCGCCGACGCGTCTTGCTCGGAAAGTACCATGCGCCGCAGGCGCGACGAGTGGATCGAGTTGGGGGTGATGGAGCGACTCAGGCAGATCTGCTTCGATGCCTACGACCGCCTCATCGGCTTGGAGCTTCAGGAGGTGGCCGTCGAGTGCTGCATCACCAAGGCTCCTTGCGGAGGAGAGAAAGCGGGAAGGAGCCCGGTGGATAGGGGCAAACGGGGCCTCAAGCGCTCCATGGCGGTGGACGCTTCAGGCATCCCGCTGGGCACCATCACCGCCCCAGCCAGCCGCCACGACTCGCCGCTTTTGGTTCCTACTCTGGGAGCGAGCTCGGGGGCGCTGGGTGCGCTGCCGGAGGGGACGAGCGTACACCTCGAGACCGCGGTTACGACTCGCTTCTCACCCGCGAGCGTCTTGAGGAACTGGGGCTGGGATGGGAGATCTCGGGGAAGGGCAAGCCGGCGCCTTATTGGGCTACGTTTCGGTGGGTGGTAGAGAGGACGAGTTCGTGGCACAAAACGCCCACAAGAAGCTCTTCTGGTGCACGGAGCGAGTGGGGAGGGTGATCGACTTCTGGGTGGCGTTTTCGGTGGTGGTGATCATCGTAAGGCGCCTTTTCCGAGAAGGGTGGGTTCGCTACCGCTGGGA
>JBKPSF010000252.1:0-4624 GCA_046734875.1 Actinomycetota bacterium
TCTCAAGACCAACCAGAACATCGTGGGCAGCGTCACCGAGGAGGTTGTCAGGCACTCGCCGGAGGCGATCCTGGTGGTGGTCGCCAACCCGCTTGACGCGATGTGCCACGTGGCGCTGGAGACGAGCGGCTTCCCCCGCGAGAGGGTCGTCGGCATGGCGGGCATCCTGGACACCGCCCGCTACCGCACGTTTATCGCCGAGGAACTCGGGGTCTCCGTGCGCGACGTCTTCGCGCTCGTCCTCGGCGGCCACGGGGACACCATGGTTCCGCTGCCGAGCATGGCGACGGTCGGCGGCGTGGCCATCACGGAGCTCCTACCCGAAGACAGGGTCGAGGCCATCGTGGACCGCACCCGCAACGGCGGAGCCGAGATCGTCGGCCTCCTCAAGAGCGGGAGCGCCTTCTACGCGCCTTCCGCGGCCGCGGTGGAGATGGTCGACGCCATCCTGCTAGACCAGAAGCGCGTGCTTCCGTGCGCCGCCTACCTGCAGGGCGAATACGGCCTCGACGAGCTCTTCGTCGGCGTCCCCGTCAAGCTCGGGGCCTCAGGCATCGAGGACATCGTGGAGTTGGAGCTCCGCGATGACGAACTCGCCGACCTCAAGGGCAGCGCCGACGCCGTGAGAGAACTCGTCCAGGTGCTCCACGCCTAGACGACCGCCGGTAGCGTCGCCACGTCCCATGTTATGACGAGGGAGGGGCGGATGGTGGCGGAGAGCCCGTATGGCCGGTTCGCGCTGCCCGCCGTATTCGTTGCGGTTCTAGCGGTCGGGGCGGCGGCGATCTTTATACGCCTGGCCGACGCCCCGGCCCTGGGGATAGCGTTCTGGCGCTGCGCCCTCGGGGTCCTGGCGCTGTTGCCGCTGGCCGCCTACAGACGGGAAAGCGTACCCGGAAGGCGTGATCTGTGGGTCGGTGCCGTCGCGGGTGTGGCGCTGGGCGCGCACTTCGGGACCTGGATCGCCTCATTGGAGTACACGAGCGTGGCTGCGAGCGTCGTGCTGGTGAGCACGACCCCGGTCTTCGTGGCCGTCGCCGCCTACGTGCTGTTTGGCGAGCGTACGTCCGTCGTGTCACTCGTCGGAATACTGCTCGCCATCGCCGGCACGGCGGCGATCGCGGGCGGAGGACCAGGCTCGGGCAACGCAGACTTCTTCGGCAACGTTCTGGCCCTCCTCGGGGCCGTCGCGATGGCGGTTTACGTCCTGATCGGGCGTTCTCTGCGCACAGGCGGGGTCGGGGCGCTCACCTACTCGATCGTCGGCTACTCCGCCGCCGCGCTCGCCCTGCTGCCGGTCTCTCTAGTCTCGGGCGTTCAGTTGTGGGGGTATTCGGCGGCGACATGGTTCTGGCTTTTCGTCATAACGCTGGGGCCGCAGCTACTTGGCCACACGGTCTTGAACTGGGCGCTGGAGTACGTTCCGGCTTCGATCGTCTCCGGCTCCATTCTTGCCGAGCCGGTTATCGCCGCCCTCCTGGCGTGGTTGATACTGTCCGAGCAGCCAGGTCTTGCAACCCTTCTGGGCGGCATCGTCGTCCTCGCCGGCCTCTACCTCCTGCTACGCGGCGACACGTCCAGCGCACAACAGCCGGACTCCCGCGCATCGTAGGCGTCGAATACCCGATCTGCTGTTTCTGCAGGGTTGTCCATCGCTCCTCCTCTTGTGCGGCGCGCCCTGGTTAAGGAAAGTCATTGTCCCATCTGGTCACGGGTGGTGGGATAATGAGAGCCTGAAGGGCAATCAGACCAAGGGGGTGAGATGATGGGTAGATCCAGGTCCTCAGGAATCGAAAGCATCCGCGTCTTTATCGGGATAGCCGCCGTATTGTGGCTGATAGCGGCGGTGGCCGCCGTTATCGACCGCGACACGCTTATGGCCGTCTCCTGGTCTTGCCTGGCGGTCTTCGGGGGCATCGTGGCCAGCGGCGCTGCCAATAGATCGCGGGGCATAGGTTACCTCTCGGTCGCCCTGGCGGTGGTCGGCGTGGCGATCTCCATGGGCGTGTTCCTGGCCGACTAGCGCGACGACATGGGAGCGTGGCGACCAAAGCGAGAGCAAATCCCGGGGCCCAGTTCGGGCCCCGGGCCTCCGTAACGTGTCTGCCAACGCTAGCGGTTCACGTTGCCGGCGTCGTCATGAACGATTGCCGTCCCCGTCGCGGGGTTCACGTTTCCCGCATCATCGTGGACCGCAGCGTACCCCGGCGCTAGACCCGTGTGCACGCTTCCCGCATCGTCGTGGATGACAGCCGTGCCAGCCCCCGCCGCGGGAACCACGTCTCTCGTCTGGACCCCGGCGGGCCCGAGGGGGCCGACCCAAACCATAAACGCCACCAGCGCGGCTATCGCCAGCACAGCCACGCCGGCCAGCAGCGCGTACATCCGGCCGCTTCGGGGTATCGTGTTCGCTCCTTGTAGCGCTCCACCTGTTTGCACAGCAGTTCCTCCTTCTCGTGGGTTCGCGTTGGCGCCGGGATCACAGTCTTCCGACCGCCCAACCAAATCGCCTCAACCTCGTAAGGTTCTCTCTCCTCTCTCCGCCAGCGTTACCGTCACCAACATACCGGCCGAACGTCTCCCAAACGTTACGAAAAACGTTACGAAAATACAAATCAAGATTTTTTCGTAACGTTTTTCTAGAAGTCTGGCAAGCTGCATGCGTGGCACGCCGACGGCCGTCGGTGATCGGAGATAAAGAAGTGGAAGGTCGGGCGCCGGCCTTTGTATCGCTACGGCGTTGGTGGTGCGCCGTCGATGTAGGGTTTCAGCGCTGCGTAGATGGCGAAGTTGAGGGGCGTCGGGATGCCGTGTTCGCGTCCGCGGCGGGCCACTTCGCCGTTGAGGGCCTCCAGTTCCAGGCGCTGTTCGTGGGCGAGGTCATGGTACAGCGAGCCGCGTCCCCAGGGTTCGACGGTAGTTGCCACTGCCAGAGCCTGTTCGACGCAGTCGTCGGGCAGTTCGATACCGCCGGCACGCGCGACCGCCTCGGCCTCCTCCAGAGTTCCCCTGAACAGGGCATGAGTCGTCGGATCAGCCAGGATGGGCCCGATGGAAACCCGGGTCACGGCCGTGACACCGCTGAAAGCACAGATGAACAAGAACTTCTGCCAGATAGCGATGCGCACCTCGGGATGAACATCCGCGGCAATTCCGGCGCCTTGAAGCACTTCATGCAGCCGTCGCGTGCGCGTACTAGTTCCCCCCTCCAGATCCCCAAGTACGATCCTTCCTGGGCCAGCACTTTGCGCGACGACCCCCGGCGCTTCGATGGCCGAAACGACGTAGGCTACCGCGCCGAGGTTCGCTTCGTGTCCCGTTATCCGGGCGATGCGCTCGGCGTTGTCCACGCCGTTCTGCAGGGACAGGAGCATCGTGTGAGTATCCAGCAGCGGAAGAATACTCTCCGCCGCCGAGTCGGTATCGTAGGTCTTGACACAGAAGAGGATGAGATCCACCGGTCCCACCTCGTTCGGGTCATCCGTTGCCCGAACCGGCAACGCGAACTTTCCTGCGAGCCTGGACTCGACCGTCAACCCCCTGGAGCGCAACGCCTCGAGGTGGGCCCCACGAGCGATGAACGTCACCTCTTCCCCGGCCCGGGCCAGAAGCCCACCGAAGAAACCGCCCGTTCCACCGCTACCCACGACCGCGATCCTCACGACCAACCTCCTGGTCGAGCGGTCCGCAAAGGGTCAACCCTTTACGAACCGCGCTGTCAGCCGTCAGCCAAAAGAAAAGAGCTGAGGGCTGATCGCTGACGGCTGATTGCCGAAGCCTAAAGAACCTTAATGCGCCTGCGCACCTTCGTCGCTGCGAGGGAGGCGGCGATCTCGTCGAAGGCGCGGGCCGGGGTCGATTCCGGGTCGAAAAGGGAGCGACCCGGCTCGCCCGAGGCGTCGGGCAGGATCGGGATGCGGCCCAGGATCTTCGTACCGAGCTCGCCGGCCACCCGGTCGCCGCCGTCGCCGCCGAAGATCCTGAGTTCCTTGCCGCAGTCCGGGCATTCGGCGTAGCCCATGTTCTCTACCACCCCACAGACTTTCAGATGCGCCTGAACCGCCATCTTGCCTGCCTTTACGGCCACGCGGGCGGCGTCGGCCTGCGGGGTCGTGACGACCAGCGCCTCGGCCTTGGGGATCATCTGTGCGACGGTGAGCGCCACGTCGCCCGTGCCTGGGGGCATGTCGACGATGATGAATTCGGGCTCGTCCCAGTAAACGTCTCGCATAAGCTGGGTGAGGGCCTTGTTGACGATCGGCGCCCGCCAGATGATCGCCTGCCCCTCCTCAACGAAGTTGCCCATGGAGATGAACTTGAGGCCCTGGGCGGATTCTATCGGGAAGATGACCCCGTCAACCACGTTGGGTTTGCCCAAAGCGCCGAGCATCACGGGGATAGAGGAACCGTGCACGTCGGCGTCGAGTATTTCGACCGAGTGACCTGCCCGGTCGAGGGCGGCAGCCAGGTTGACAGCGACGGTGCTTTTGCCTACGCCCCCCTTGCCGCTTACGACCGCGATGATGCGCGTCTTCGACTCGTCTCGGAAGGCTGGGGCGATCTCTGAGGGGCCACCGTGCAGGGAGGTTAGGAGGTTGTGGCGGTCCTCGTCGGTCATCACGCC
>JBKPSF010000253.1:0-4299 GCA_046734875.1 Actinomycetota bacterium
CAGCGCCCTTGAGAGAGCGGCGGAAAGCATGCCCGGAATGACGCCCCAGGTCTGCTCGGCTAGTCTACTGCTTTTACCCTGCGCGGGGCCGACGCATCACGCCGATTCATTCCGCCGCAACCCCTCCCTTAGGGCGGCGGAATGAATCAGAGACGGTTAGCACACGCGTGAGAAACCGTTTCAAGGACTCCTACGACCCGAGGGCGATCCGGGATCCGGGCGGCTATGGCGTCGCCCGCTCGCGTCGCAATTTGGCTTGTAGAGCCCGAACCCTCACACCTCATTCGTAGTGCTTGGTCTCGGGCCACAGCCGCCCTATCGGGGCCTTCGGCTTCGTGGCCACGTAAACCGGCACGCCGTTCTCCTCGGGCATGCAGTACCGGCAAGTGATGGTGGCGGCCTTCCCCACGGCCGCGTAGCCCCGCTCGATCTGCTCACGGGGCACGCCGACGGTGATCATCGTCTTCCCCGTGCAGCCGTCCGGGCCCCACAGGAAGTAGGTGTTGTGACCGCTTACGGCCTGTGGAAGGCTGTACCGAGCGCCCAGGAAGTTGAGCGCGCTGGCTTCCCCGTAGTTGGAGGTGAAGATGCAGGCGCCGGAGCGCTCCCGGGCGGGAAGGCCATCGTAGGTCCTGGCGACGGTCTTGGTCATGTTCTCCCACCCGAACCGATCCCCCAGGGGCTGAGGGAAGACGCCTTGCGCCTCTTGTCCGGCCGCCGCGTTGGTCGTTCCGCTCAAGGACCCGTAGGTGGAGGCGAAGGTGGCCGGGGGCAAGATTGGCATCGCGAGCGGCGCGAGAAGGGCGCCGCTTATAAAGAGCAGTACGACGTAGAGGGGCCTGAGGATCCTCCGGGCTCGACCGTAGAGTTGCTCGAAGACGATCGCTCCGCCGGCGAAGAGCGTCGGGTAGGCCGGGGACAGGGTGTACGGCTTGGCCGCGAGGAGGGCCAGGACGACGACAAGGATCACGAAGGTCCATCCGAGAGCCCGGTACGATCTGCCCTCCCGGGTGCCTAGGTAGAACCAGAGGCCGGCTAAAGAGAGCGGGAGGGTAAAGGGGTTCATCCCCGGAACCTGGCCGAGCAGGAACTCCAACGGTCCGCCCGAGCCCTCGTAGTTGGCGAAGAACTCCAATGTGGGCCAGCCGTTGGCCGCGTTCCACAGCAAGTAGGGCAAGAGGAAGGCGAGGGCGATCGCGCCCCCGAGCCAGGGCCACTTGGTGCGAATGTGGCCGCGGGCCGGGGAAATGAGCAGGCCCACCGCAACCGCAAGGCCGAAGAAGAGCATGGTCACCTTGGTGGCGAGGCCCACGCCCGCGATCAGCCCGAACAAGAGCCACAGCCTGCCGTCGTTACGCTTGAGGATTAGGATCAGGACGTACGAGGCCAGAACCCACCAAAGCTCGTCCAGGGCGTCCATCGAGAAGAGCGAGCCCACGGCCAGGAAGGTGACGGCCGCGAGGCTGGCCACGGCCGACAAGAACTGGGCGAAGCGCCCCCCTCCCAGCTCGCGTGCCATAAGCCCCGTAACGAATACGATCAGCGCGGTGGCTAGTGCGGGTACGATATGTATGGCCCACAGGGCATCTCCCGCGAGCACGTCCAATACCTTGGCTACGAGAGCTATGAACGGCGGGAAGTCCACGTAGCCGAAAGCGAGGTGGCGTCCGGCCTCTATGTAGTAGAGTTCGTCGCGAAAGTAGCCGTAATTGTTCGAGACCAGCATGTGCGCCACGAAATCCGCCAGCGCCAGGCCGAGCAACACGCCGATGCCCCCGGCTCGCAAGGGATGCGAGTCGGCGAGTCCCGCAAGCCGGGGGCGAGGTTCGCCATTGCTCATAACCGAATCCTAAGGCTTGTGCGGCGTGCTCGCTTGGCGAGCTCGGGGCACCCAATGTTACCTCCGCGCGGCGGTGCAGCCGCGATGGGACTCTTGGCAAGGCAGAGCCCGTGGTGACGTGGTGACCGCATGTGCCATCGATTTTCGCCTCTAGGAAGTGTCGGATGGGGCATGGGGTAAGATAGCCCGAGTCCAAAAGGAAAGGAGCGACGATATCGTGCGAGCCATGGTCACACCGATGTTCGGAGGGGCGGACCTCTTCGAGGAGCGCGACGTAGAGCGACCGGCACCCGGAGCTGGGGAGATCCTGGTCCGGGTGGTCGCCGCCGGGACCAACCCAGTGGACGCCAAATTCCGCGCAGAAGGCGACTCCATCGGGCTCGAGGCGCCGATCATCCTGGGCGCGGACGTCTCTGGCGTCGTCGAGGAGGTCGGGTCTGGGGTCACGGACATCACCCCGGGCGATGAGGTCTACTACACGCCCGAGGTCTTCGGTCCGCGCTCGAACGGTAGCTACGCCGAGTACCACGTCGCAAAGGCTGACATCGTGGCCAAGAAGCCCGCTTTGCTCTCGCACGAGGAAGCCGCGGCTGTGCCGCTCGCCGGAGGGACTGCCTACGAGGCGATAGTGAGGAGACTCACCGTAAGGGTTGGGGAGACGGTGCTGATCCACGGTGGCGCTGGTGGAGTTGGGTCATTCGCGGTCCAGATAGCCAAGGCAGCCGGTGCCCGCGTCCTCGCTACGGCGAGTTCCGACAACCAGGAGTTCCTTACGGAGCTTGGCGCCGACGTGGCGATAGACTACCGGGACCAGGACCCGACGGAGATCGCCCTCGAGGAGACGCATGGGGAGGGGGTGGAGGCCGTCTTCGACGCCGTGGGCGGCGGAACGATCGTTGAGAGCATCCCTGCCACGAAGCACTTCGGGCGCCTGGCTACCATCCTCGGCGCGCAGGGCGACCTCACGGCGCTCTACCAGAAGAACCAGACCCTCTATGGCGTGTTTCTCACCCGTGAGCGAGCACGACTGGAGGAGCTGAGTACGCTCATCGAGCGGGGCCAGGTACGGCCCCTCGTTGCCGAGGTGCTACCTCTGGAAGAAGTAGGCAAAGCGCACGAGCGGTTGGACTCGGGCCACGGGCGCGGGAAGGTGGTCCTTAGAGTCGTGGAGGAGTGAAAGTGACGAACTGACGAGTCAGGCGGATACTGTCCAAGCAGGGTGTGTCAAGAACTCTCTGAGGACCTAAAGAGCCTATTACTGGCAAGGGATTTCTTTCCGCCGCAACCCCCTCCCTTTGGAGCGGCGCAAAGATAAGCGGGGGAGGGGTAGCAGGGCTTTCGGGCCCGGGTCCTCTAGAGAGGTCCGGTCGACCTGACCGAGGTGTGCGTAGAAGCCGCTTTGAAGGTTCGTGGAACCTCGTTAGGCCCCCGAGATCCTCGAGAGTCCTCTCCTCGGCTACAAACGCGTTCAAGGCGGCTTTGAAGGGGCCCGGTCGGTAAGGAGGCCTCGGCAAGAAGAACGATGTCCCTAACAAACATCTCAAAGTACCGACCGCATCGCCCGCACCCTCATTAATGCGCCGGTTTGCAGGTCTTCCTTGCGGGCGGTATTACCGTGGGTGATCGACCCTCGAGGGATGGTTACCGACTGCCACGACAGGTATCGCCCGCTTATCGACCGCCCGGAAATGAGCCGTTTTCCAGGGCTTTCTCCCCGGTAATGGTCACCGCGGTCGGTGCGGTCGCTACTTTCCCGACCTTTACCTATGTGCTCCTAATCGCTCTGCGTGTATCCTTCTGCAGGGACGCCATGCCGATGCACCTTGTCAGCGACGACATACACCCCCTACAAGGACGCCGGCCACCTCGTGTTTCATACGAGGTTGAAACCGGTTCTATGCGCCACTGGAATAGCTGCTGATACCGCACTCCTACCTCCAGTCATCCTCGATCCATTGGCGTGTGCTCCGATGTTCTAGGAAAATGAGCAAGCAGAGTGTAAGAAAGCGCTACCCCTAAGAGGGGGGAAGGAAGAGGATGGGGTTTTCTGGCTCGAAGCTTGTGAGTAGTCATGAGACGGGTGGGAAACGCGAGGCCGTAAGGGTACGCTTGCTCGGAGACTTTCGGATTAGCGCAGGTTCTAGAACCATTCCCCTAGATGCCTGGCGCCTCAGGAAGGCGGCCGCCTTGGTGAAGCTCCTCGCCCTGGCCCCCGGCCACCGCCTCCACCGAGAGCGGGCGATGGACCTGCTCTGGCCCGACTCGGCCAAGAGGGCGGCATCGAACAACCTGCGCCAAGTCGTCTACGGTGCTCGCAAGGTACTCGATCCCTCCTCGGGTTCTCGTGAGGGCTACCTGAGTCTCAGGGACGAACAGCTCATCCTGTGCCCGGACGGGCAGCTCTGGGTGGACGTGGAAGCCTTCGTGGAAACCGCGGCGATCTCGCGACGCTCCAGGGA
>JBKPSF010000254.1:0-34469 GCA_046734875.1 Actinomycetota bacterium
TCATGGTCTGGTACTCCCGCGATCTCAACGAGATCCAACGCCGCTACGTTGACCAGTTCTACGGAGGCCTTTCGGCCTCCTAGCACGCTACGGCTTCGCCTCCGCTTGTCAGCACGGCGCTTCGCGCCTTGTCAGCACGCTTTGGCTTCGCCTCGCTTGTCAGCACGCCTGCTTCGCAGGCTTGTCAGCTTTCTTGTAGTTGCGGCCTCGCCCGGCAGCGTACGACGGACCGCCGCCCGAGTTCCACGCTCGAAGCAGCGCAGAGGGACGACTCCCTGAAAGCGAAGCCCGAAGGGCGAAGCGTGCTGACAAGCGAGGGCGTCAGCCCGAGCGTGCTGACAAGCCGCGAAGCGGCGTGCTGACGGCTTTGAGATATAATTCTCTGCGTCACCGGACATGGACGGGAATTCTTTGGACCACAACGATTTCGCCCAGAGTGTGGAACGCATCGTCGGGAACGTGGGGCGCGCCGTTTCCGGCAAGCGTGATGGTGTTTTTCTGGCCGTGGTGGCGATGCTTGCCGGCGGGCACATTCTTATAGAGGACGTGCCAGGGGTCGGGAAGACGCTGCTCGCCAAGTCGCTCGCCCGCTCCCTGCAGGCGGAGTTTCGCAGGATACAGTTCACCCCGGATCTCCTGCCTGCGGACGTGACGGGGCTCAACGTGTACAACCAGGGCGAGGGGGACTTCGAGTTCTGGGCAGGGCCCGTTTTTGCCAACGTGGTGCTCGCCGATGAGATCAATCGCGCAAGCCCGAAGACCCAGAGCGCGCTCCTGGAGGCGATGGAGGAAGGGTCTGTGACGGTCGACGGGGTGACGCGGCATCTCGCCCAGCCCTTCTGCGTGATCGCGACCCAGAACCCGATAGAGCACGAGGGCACCTATCCCTTGCCGCACGCCGAGCTCGACCGCTTTATGGTCAAGATGCAGGTCGGTTATCCGGACGAGGATGCCGAGAGCGAGATGCTCAAGCTCTCCGAGGACCCGGTAGCGGAGATCTCTTCCGTGGTCGGGGTTGAGGAGTTTCTTCAGATGCGGCGCGTTGTTGAGGAGATCTACACCAGCGAGGCCGTCCTTAGGTACGTGGTCTCCGTGACCTCGGCCACCCGCGAGCACGAGGACGTCTACCTCGGCGCCTCCCCGCGCGCCAGCAGGATGCTTCTGGCGGCCTCCAGGGCGCGGGCGGCGGCGAACGGGCGTTCGTATTGCGCCCCCGACGACGTCAAGGCGATGGCCCAGAGCGTGCTCTCGCACAGGATCATTGCTTCGGTCTCCGAAGACGGGCCCGACGAGACGACCCGTGAGATCGTGCAGGACATCCTGCGCTCCGTGCCCGTGACCGAGGCGGTGTAAGGGCCCTTGCCGCCAGGGGGTTCCTCGCGGCTTACCGTGAGACCCACGGCCCGCGGCTGGCAGGCGCTCGCCTTCGGGGTGCTCGTCCTGGTGGTGGCCCGTCTTATAGGCACGACCCAGTTCCACCAGCTCGCTTACACACTTCTGGCCTTGCCGCTCGCCTCCCTCGTCCTCGGGGTGTTGGGTTCGAGGGGCATCGACTACTCGCGCTCTCTTCCGCCTGGTACCCGCATTACGGCGGGCAAAGAGGCAAGGCTGCGGCTCCTGCTCGAGCGCTCGCGCTTCGGCGCGGCGAGGGTTGACGTCGTA
The DNA here is from genome assembly GCA_046734875.1 of Actinomycetota bacterium. Lineage (GTDB taxonomy): Bacteria > Actinomycetota > Rubrobacteria > Rubrobacterales > Rubrobacteraceae > Rubrobacter_D. The sequence goes on from JBKPSF010000254.1 coordinate 1,663, forward strand.
GACCAGCTTCCGGGGCGGCGCGAGTTCGCGTTTCCAGGGTGGAGGGAGAAGAAAAAGATCGAAGTTCCCCTCTCCTTCGCCCGCAGGGGCGTCTACGAGCTAGGCCCGGCCGAGGTCAGCATCGTCGATCCCTTCGGCCTCCTCGCCTTCGCCAGGAGGTTCGAGGAGAGGACGGAGGTCGTCGTCTACCCGAAGGTCTGCGAGCTGAGGGGAATCCCCCTGCTCGGCGGGAACGTGGAGGCAGGCACCAGGGGGACGCGCGGCAGGCGGGGCGAGGAGTTCGCGAACCTCAGGGAGTACCGCAGGGGCGACGACAAGCGCCACATCCACTGGAAGAGGCTGGCGCGCACGGGTGAGCTCTTCGTCAAGGAGTTCTCCGTGCAGGCCCCGAGGCGCCACACCGTCGCCCTGGACCTGCGCAGAGAGGGCCTGAGAATCCAGGAGCAGGAGGTCGAGGACGCCGTCTCGGTGGCCGCCTCGGTCCTGACGCACCTCATGCGCGAGGGGCTGCCATTCAGGCTGCTCACCGCGGACGCTGCCCAGGCTAACTTCGGCTCCGACGAAGCCGCTTACTGGGAGGCGATGCGGTCCCTCGCGATGGCGCGCGCGAACGGAAGGCGGTCGCTCGGGGATACCGTGCTCGCCGAAAGAGAACGGTTGGGGGAGGGCGTCGTGCTCGTCTCGCGAACCCGCGACGAAAAGCTGCCCCACTGCGTGCGCAAGCTCAAGGAGGCGGGGCTCTCCGTGATCGTGGTCGCCCTCGCGACCCACACGTACCGGACACCGTCAGTGCCTGGGAGCGCGCCGGGTGGCGTCGTGCGGGAGAGGGAGGCGGAGTTCCACGCGAGCATCGTCCGTCTGGAGGCGGCGGGGGCCAAGGTGCGCGTCGTGGGCCACCCCGAGGGGGTCGAAGGACTCTCAGGGGCGCGGGCGGTCGAGGTCCACTGATGGGCGGGGCGAGGTGGTGGCTCTACGGTTCGGCGCTCGCCGCCGGCGGCGCGTTCAGCATGCTCTTTTCGGGCGAGACCTACAGGGGCGGCGACGGCGGATTCGGGGCTCTCTCCGTGGTCGCGATCATCGCCGGTAAGACAGCCTTCTTGCCCCTGCTCCTCGCCGCCGCCGTGGCGGTCGCGGTCGGGTCGGCGGGCAGGTGGCGGTTCTTGCTAATCGTCCCGGCGACCGTCGTTTACACCGTGGTCGCGGTGTACGGCATCGACTTCGTCTCGGATCTCTTCTCCCTCTCGGGCTGGCGGGAGATCTTGCGGGTCCTGGGATTCGACATCTACGAGGCGGCGAACATCATGTACGCGGAGCCAATACCCTACGGCCTCGCACCCGGGCTCCTGCTGATCCTTATGCCCGTGGTCATGATCCTGGTCGCCTTCGCCACCTCGGCCACCATCTACGAGAAGAGCCCCATCATCTCAGTGGCCGTCCTTGGGCTTACCATTGGCGTGCTCTCGACCATCAGCTTCGAGGACGGGGCCGGGGTGTTCTTCGCCGTGTTCCTGGTGTGCAGCGTGGGATTACTCCTCTCTTTGGAGAAGGCCGGTCCCGAAGACCCCGGCCGCCCGGCTGTCGTGGCTGGGGCCGTCGTGGTCGCGCTCGTGCTGTTGGTGCCGAGGCTGCCCTTCTCCGACGAGACGGTCAGCCCCGGGATGATAGATTGGACGCGCATCGGGACTGGCGGCACCTCCAGGCTCGACGTGCAGGCCGACGTGGGGGATTACCTTACGGCCGGAAGAGACGCCGAGCTGATGCGCGTGAGGAGCTCCGAGCCGCTCCTGTGGCGTGGCGGGACCATGGACTACTTCGACGGCATCAGGTGGTTGGACACAACCCAGCCGGGGACCGACGACGGGGAGGAGATCGCCGCCGGCATCGAGACCCGTACCGTGCTGCAGAGGGTTCAGGTGCTAAACGCCAGCACGGACATAATCTTCGGGGGGTACAAGATCGTAGAGACCTCCGAGCCGTACGGGATCGCCACCCAGAACTCCGACGGCTCTTGGTCGATGGACAGGCCCTTCGAAGAGGGCGACTCCTACCAGGTGCTCTCGGAGGTGCCGCAGCCCACCATTGCGCAGCTGAGGGGCGCGGGCACGGACTACCCGTCGGCCGTGGTGCAGAGGTTCCTGCAGCTCCCCGGCGACACACCCCCCATCGTCCACGAGACGGCCCAGAAGATCCAACGCAAATACGACCCCACCTCGCCCTACGACCAGGCGCGCGCGATCGAACAGTACCTGACCTACGACGGCGGCTTTACCTATAACCTGGACGTGAGCTACCGCCGGGCGGACAAAGCGGTGGAGGAGTTCCTGGGCGACGGCAAGGAGGGTTTCTGCACCCAGTTCTCGACCTCGATGGCGCTCCTCTTGCGCGACATGCGCGTGCCCTCGCGCGTGGTCTACGGGGCCACAGCGGGAGAAGACGCCGGCCCAGAGGAGTACCTGGTCAGGGGCAGCAACATGCACACCTGGGTGGAGGCCTACTTCCCCGGCGTCGGCTGGTACCCCTTCAACCCGACCCCCGGCTTCTCCATGCCGCCCGCCATGGAGGCGAACGCCCCACGCCCCGAACTTCCGCTGGCCGGCGGAAACCAGCAATCCGAGCAAAACAACCTGGACCAGCGCAGGTCCGGGCAAAGGCGCGCGCAGGATTCGCCCCAGCAGCAAGACCCGAACCCCGCCGGGCCAGGCTCTTCCACCGATAGATTCGGTAAAAACGGCGTACCGGTGTGGCCCCTGCTCGTCGTCCTGCCCGTGCTGTTCGTTGCCGCCGTACCCCTCTCCAAGCGGGCGCTCCAGGCCCGCGGCAGGCCCGAGGACCTCTTCAGGGACCTCACGGGCAGGCTGCGCGACGTGCTACCGCCGGGCAAGAGCGCCATCGCCGACTCGCCGGCGCTTACCCCCACCGAGAGGATACTGCTCCTCGCCGGTGCCGCCAGCGTAGAAGAGGCCCCCGTGGCGCGGTTCGCCCTGGCCTACTCGGACCACCTCTACTCCTCGAACCGAGGCGAAGGGGAACGGGTCGCTTCCGCCTACCGGGACGCGCTCGGAGCTTACAGGCACTTGCCGCGCTGGCGCAGGACGCTCGGGGTGATGAACCCGGCCTCGCTGCTAGTCCGCTCCAGAAAGTACCTGTCCGTCCGAAGGACGCACCTCGCCAAGACACTACGCGCAAAGCTCCGTCGAAACGCCTGATTCTCCTGAAATGCTGACCGCTCTACGGGAGCGGCGTTGAAGTATACGGTTTCCGGTGTAATAATTTCCCTACCCACAGGCCGACTACAGCACGGGAGGTGCTGATGCAGCAGAAGGAAGAGACAACCATCGTCGCCATCACCGACAACGCCGCTGAAAAGGTAAAGGCCCTCATGGCCCAGGAAGGCGAGGAAGACCTCGCGCTGCGCATCGGCGTCAGGCCCGGCGGCTGCTCCGGCTTCCAGTACAGCATCTACTTCGACGATGAGATCGCCGACGACGACGAGGTCTTCGAGGCCAAAGGCGTAAGGGTCCTCGTAGACGCCATGAGCGTTCCCTACATCATGGGAAGCGAGTTCGACTACGTCGACGGCCTCATGGGCGCGGGCTTCGCCGTCAACAACCCCAACGTCCAGGGCGGCTGCGGTTGCGGCAGCTCGTTTACGTGTTAGCAATTCAGCCAGTCAGCACTTCAGTATTTCAGTTGTAGGTGCATGAAGCTCGGGGCTCACGCCCCGGGCTTTTCATTATCATCTGTATTCCCGTAATTTCTCCAGGGCTAGCATGATGGCGGCGACGCCGCTAGAGCTTACTATCCTGCCGGAGTGGACAAGGTCGCGAAGGTCTTCCACAGGCACTTTTGTTACTTCGATGAGCTCGTGTTCGTCGGGGTCGGGCGGCGTGGTTTCCTCGACGTCGCGGGCCAGGAAGAGGTGGGCCCAGTTGTCTTTGAGGCTTGGGGAGGAGGCCAGGGAGCCCAAGAGTTCCCACTCGCCGCCGGCGTAGCCGGTCTCTTCGGTGAGCTCGCGTCGGGCCGCTTCCTCCGGCCTTTCGCCCGCTTCGACGAGGCCTGCCGGGGGGGCCAGCTCCATCATCTGAAGCGGCGGGCGGTACTGGCGGACGAGGACGACCTCGCCGCCGGCGGTGATAGGGACGATTATCGCGGCGTCGGGACGCTCCAGGACGTAGTAGGGGTCTTTGATGGTCCCGTCGGGCAGCCGCAGCCGGTCCGCGCGTAGCGAGAAGTACCTGGTCGTGAGCAGCCGCTCGCTACCGAGCCGCTCCCACCCTTCAGCCAACGCCGGCCTCGTCGATGGTGTCGGGTGTGCGGCCGGCAAGTATCTTCGGCAAATCTCTGGTGAACGCGCTGCGGGCGACGATGCGGTCGCAGCCGGCCTCCCGCGCGGCGACGGCCAGGTCCTTCTGGACGTGCGAGAGAAAGCCGACCGTAGAGACTTCGCGCATGGTTTCGTCGGCGTTTATGTCTCTCAGGAGCGTCAGCGGCTCGAAGCGGGCCGAGTTCAAGTCGAGGACGAGAAGGTCTGGCGGGGACTCCTGGAGGGCCTGGAGGAGCTTTTTCGGGCTTCTTGGAAACGCCGCCTCGATGCCTAGCTGGGACGCCGTCTCGGAGATCTTGCTCTTGAACAAGAGGTCTTCCACGGCCCCGAGTATCCTTCTCGTCACGCCTGCCTCCGTCCTCTAAGGTTGGGTATGCGTGCACATTCTATCCCCGGTGGGTGCGGTATCATATACGGGTGAGACGATTTAAGGAAGTGCGCGCCGGGCTGCGGCGCACGAAAGAGACGTTATCCAACTTTACGCCGTTCTTGAAGCCGCGTCGCGCCGGGCTCGTACTGGCGCTCTGCGTGCTGCTCCTGGAGACGGTGACGAGCCTCGCCGCGCCGTGGCCGCTCGCGCTGACCATCGACTACGTGCTGACCGACAAGAAGGAGCTGCCCGAAGTCGTGCCCGACCTGCTGGCCGACAAGGCGTTGCTCCTGGCGGGGATCGCCCTACTTATAGTACTTATCTTCACGGTGACCAGGAGCGTTGCTTCGTTCCGGCGCTACCTGCTGCAGAGGCTCGGCCAGCAGACCGTCTTCGACATGCGCGAGGCGTTGTACGCCAAGGTCCACGCCCTGGGGCTCGACTACCACGGCAGCAAGCGCACCGGTGACACCATAACCCGCGTCACCAGCGACGTAAAAGAGGTGCGCACCATGCTCGTCGACTCGGTGGTCGAGGTGTTCTCCTCGGTTACCATCCTCATCGGGATGATGGTCGTGATGCTCTGGCTGGACTGGCAGCTCACGTTGCTAGCCCTCCTCACGGTGCCCTTCCTCTTCCTCGCCGTCAAGCGTTACAGGCAGGCGCTCGTGCAGCGGATGCGCATAGTCAGGACGAGGGAGGGCGCAATCGCCAGCGTGATGCAGGAGGCCATAATCGGCATAAGGGCCGTCAAGCTCTTCGCCCGCGAAGAAGACGAGATGGAGCGCTTTAGAACAGAAAGTAGAGAATCTCTCAAGGCCAGCGTCGACAGCGCGAAGATAGAGGCCAAGTTCAGCACCGTGCTCGGGATCGTCGGTGGCCTGGGCACGGCGCTCGTGACGTACTTCGGGGCGAGGCAGGTCCTCTCCGGCGCCCTCTCATTGGGCGACCTTACCGTCTTCGTGGCCTACCTCGCGCTGTTCCTTTCTCCGTTGTGGGCACTGAGCAGGCAGGTAAACCAGATCGGCACCTCCCTCGTGTCGGGCGAGCGCATCATCGACCTACTGAACGCCGAGCCCACGGTCAAGGATCTGCCGGGAGCGCGTCCCGCGCCGGAGTTCGACGGTAGGGTCACTTTCGAGGACGTGCGCTTCGCCTACGACGAAGAGGCCGGGGAAGTCCTGCGCGACGTCTACTTCGATGTGGAGGCGGGGAGCAGGGTGGCGCTCGTGGGCGTCAGCGGCGCGGGCAAGACCACGGTCACCAGCCTCATCGCGCGCCTCTACGACCCGCAGGAGGGCGAGGTGCTCATCGACGGGGATAACGTCAAGGACTTCACCCTCAAGTCGTTGCGCGACTCCATAACCTTCGTGCCGCAGGACCCCTTGCTCTTCAGGGCGAGTGTTGCGGACAACATAGCGTACGGGCGTCCAGGGGCGAGCCGGGAGGAGATCGAGGCCGTAGCCGAGCTCGCCGGGGCCGACGGGTTTATAAGGGAACTACCAGAAGACTATGATACCGTGCTCTCCGAGCGCGGCGAGAGCCTCTCAGGCGGGCAGCGCCAGCGCATCTCCATCGCGCGGGCCATGCTCAGGGACACGCCCATTTTGATCCTGGACGAGCCCCAGTCGGGCCTCGACGCCGAGGCCGCAGCCGCCGTAGAGGAGAGCTGGAGGGTCCTGACCGAAGGACGCACGACCTTCGTGATCGCCCACGAACTCAGGTTGGTCAGGAGCGTGGACACCATCCTCGTCCTCGAGGACGGCCGAGTCGCCGAGACAGGCACCCACGAAGAACTGGTATCCTCGGGCGGCCTCTACGCGAGGCTCTACGCCCTGCAGGAGCGCGACACCGTCCAACCGTAGGAGGTGAACCCCTTGCGAGAGATGCTCATCCTCAGCATAGTCCTGACGGCCGTAGCGGCCGCGATCTACGTATCCTTCGGGTAGCACGCCTGCTGCGCAGGCTTGTCAGCACGCTCCGGCTTCGCCTCCGCTTGTCAGCACGCTCCGGCTTCGCCTCGCTTTCAGCACGCTCCGGCTTCGCCTCGCTTTCAGCACGCCGCCTCGCTACGCTTGGCGGCTTGTCAGCGAGTTGGGCGTTGATCTTCCTCGGGCGTCTCTTCCCCGACGTGTTGGATCACGATCTGGGCTATGCGGGGGCCGTCGGTTTCGTCTACGCGGAGGAGGTAGCCGTCGATGCGCACTTCGTCTCCCTCCTCGGGCATGCGGCCGAGGTGGCCCAGCACGAGGCCGCCGACGGTCTCGAAGTCCTGGCTCTCGAAGTCGGTGCCCAAGGCCTCGTTGACCTCGTTTATGGAGATGCGTCCGTCTGTGAGGTAGGAGCCGTCGCCCATCTCTTTAACGGCTGGCTCCTCCTCGTCGAACTCGTCGCGGATCTCGCCGACGATCTCCTCGATTATGTCTTCGAGGGTGAAGACGCCCTCGAAGGAGCCCCACTCGTCGATTACCACGGCCATCTGGAGGTCCTGCCTCCTCAGGTCCTCCAGGATGTCGTCTATGCGGCGGTTCTCGGGGATCGTCAGCACGTCGCGCATCAGGTCGCGGGCCGTCCTTTCGGCGCCGGCAGACCCCGAGGCGATGGCGCGCAGGACGTCCTTCACGTGCACGGCGCCGATAATGCGGTCGGGCGAGTCGTTTTCGTGCACGGGGTAGCGGCTGTAGCGGCCTTCCGCGGAGAGCGAGATAAGCTCCCCGACGGGCGTCTCTTCCGGGAAGGCCACGACGTCGGGGCGGGGGACCATGATCTCCCGCGCCGTCTTGTCGTTTAGCTCGAAGACCGCCCTGATCATACCCTCCTCGTCCCTCTCCAGCATCCCCTGCCTGGCCGACTGGGTGACGAGGGTTCTGATCTCGTCCTCAGAATGGGTCTCGTCGCCCTCGGAGGCCGGGGGATAGCCCAGAAGCCGCGTGAAGGCGTTGGCGGTGCCGTTGAAAACCACCGTCGCGGGCAAGAGCAGGTAATAGAAGAATTTCATGAAAGGCGCCACGAAAAGCGAGGTCCCCTCTGAGCTCTGAATGGCTATGGTCTTGGGCGAGAGCTCCCCGAAGACGACGTGCAAGAAGGAGATGATGGAGAACCCGATCACGAAAGCCACGAAGTGCAGCGTGCCCCCCGTCACCCCGAGAGGCTCGAGCAAAGGTTCTATCAAGGCGGCCACGGCAGGCTCGCCCAAAGCGCCGAGCCCCAGGGAGGAGATCGTGATCCCGAGCTGGCAGACCGCGAGGTAGGCGTCGAGCCTCCCCGTCGCCTCCTTGACCAGACCGGCGGAAGGACGGCCCTCCTCGACCAGCCGATCTACCTGCGTGGCCCTTATCTTGACGAACGAAAACTCCGCAGCCACAAAGAGACCGTTCAAAACGACCAGAAGAAGGGCTGCGAGAATCCTGAGAGCGGGAAATACTACGGCTTCCAGGAGTACTCCTCAATGACAAAACTACGGACGGGTGCGCGTAAACTCGGTGTCTCGCTAAGGTCCATACGGTTGCGGCAAATATACCATCCACGCCGGTTGGGCAAACCGGGTCGCCCACGGCGCCCTTCGGATTCTCGAACTATCGAGTAGACACACGAGGCCCCGTAACCCCAACCCGTAAGGGCGGTTCGCGAACCGCCCTCGTGTCCCCTCGACGCTCTCAATACATCAGACGTTTGTCGAGGACGTTGATCAGATCTTCTCCGGCCAGGTAGCGGCGCAGGTTTTCGCAGAAGAGGTCGGTCTGGGCGCCGTTGATGAGATCCGGGACCACATCGGTGGTGTGGGCGCTTATGATGACGTTTTCCAACCTCCACAACGGACTCTCTTCAGGCAGAGGCTCGACCTCGAACACGTCGAGCGCCGCCCCGGATAGACGTCCGTCCTCCAGCGCCCCGACGAGCGCCGCCTCGTCGACCGCGGCGCCCCTCCCCACGTTGACGAAGTAAGCGCCCCACTTGACGGCGGCGAAGGCCTCCTCATCGAGCAGGTGCCGCGTCTGGGGGGTGCCGGGAAGCGTGACGGCGACGTAATCGGCCTCTCGAAGCGCGGCGTTCAGCTCCGCCGTAGGATAAAGCTCGTCCGCATACCCCCACGCCTCGTCTTCGTCGCGCACCGCGCGCTTGACCCCGATGACACGCATGCCGAAAGGCTTCGCCCGCGCCGCTATTGCCCGCCCGATGTTCCCCATCCCCACGACGCAAAGCGTCTTGCGCTCGAGGCCGCCCACGGCCCCCTGCCGCCAGACCTTCTCCGCCTTGTCCCTCAGCAACCGGTCGAGTTGCTTGGCGTGTTGCAGCATCGCCATCAGCACGAACTCGGCGAGCGGCCCCGAGTAGATGCCGCTAGCCGTCGTAACCACGACGTCCGTCTCGCCCAGACCGGCCTCCTCCGCGACCTCTCCGGCCCCGGCCATGCTCCCCTGTACCCACCTCAGTTTGGGGGCGATCTTTACCAGATCCCCAACGTGCCCGCGGGGAAAGTCATAGAGGACCTCGGCCTCCCCCAGCATCCCCAGGAACTCCTCATCGTCCTCCGGCGTCCTCTCCCACACCTCCGGTCCAGCGTGGTCCCCCTGCCACCGGGGGGGCGGGACGAGATCCTCGCTGTAAAGCACCCTCAATCGTTCGTCCACTTCCTCGATGCGACGCACGTACTCTTCCTCGAAGTAGCTTGCTATCACGACCGTGGTCAAAGTGCCTCCTTCGTCTGCAGCACGTTAGCAGGTCAGCATTTCAGCAGGTCAGCGTTCGTGTGCGCAAGTCCTGATCCGCTGAAGTGCTACCCTTGTTCGTGTGGACGAGCTGATAGATATCCTGGACGAGGCTGGACGGCCGACGGGGGAGGTTGTCCTTAAGAGCGAGGCGCACCGGTTGGGGCTGTGGCACCGTTGTTTTCACTGTTGGATCTGCGGCTCGGATGCCGAAGGCTCTTACCTGCTCCTCCAACGCCGCGCCGCCAGCAAGGACACCTGGCCCGGCTACCTCGACATCACCGCCGCAGGACACCTGTCAGCAGGCGAAGAGACGCTCGATGGTCTCCGAGAGGTGGAAGAAGAACTAGGCCTGCAGGTCGGCCCCGACCGTCTCGTCCCGCTAGGAACCCGCAAAATAGAGCAGCAAATACCGCAAGGCTGGGACAGGGAGTTCCACGAGGTTTTCCTGATAGCCGACAACACGCCCCCGGACAGCCTACGCCTGCAAAAGGAGGAGGTCGAAGCGGTCTATCGTCTGGGCCTGGACGATGTGGAGGCGCTCTACAAAACAGGAACGGCCCCAGCCCGCGAGTACGCGCAAGCCACAGCCTCGAAAACACAGCTACGCTTCGAAGAGCTCGTTCCGCAGGACGAAGGCTACCTGGCCCAGATCACAAACGCAGCCCACCAGCTCCTATCCGGAACGACCCCGTTGCCCATCTCCTGACAAGCGAGGGCGTTAGCCCGAGCGTGCTGACAAGGCGCGTAGCGCCGTGCTGAAAGCGAAGGCCGAAGGCCGTAGCGTGCTGAAAGCTGCCGCAGGCAGCGTGCTATATTAAGCGCATGAGGGTAGCGCTGGCCCAGATCAACACGACCGTCGGAGATATCTGGGGAAACGTCGAGAGGATGTCAGGCGCCCTGGAGCGGGCGCTGGATTCCGGAGCTGACCTCGTCGCCTACCCCGAGCTGACCATCCCCGGCTACCCGCCGGAGGACCTCCTGATGCGCCCGAGTTTTATCGAGGATAACAGGCGGGCGCTCGACGAGTTCGCCGGGCGGGTTCCGGAAGGCGTCGTGGCAGCCGCAGGCTTCGTCGACCTCGATACCGACCTCTACAACGCCTGCGCTGTGGTCTCGGGCGGCGAGGTGCTGCACCGCTACCACAAGCACTACCTGCCCAACTACGGCGTATTCGACGAGAACCGCTACTTCAGGGAGGGTTCGGGCGCCCCGATCGTAGACCTCGACGACACCCTCGTCGGGGTGAGCGTGTGCGAGGACATCTGGTATCCGGGAGGACCGGTACGTGAGCAGGCGCTCTCGGGGGCCAGCGTGCTCCTGAACATCTCGGCCTCCCCCTACCACAGGAACAAGGGAGCCTTCAGGGAGCGAATGCTCGGCGTGCGCGCCTCGGATTACGGCTGCTACGTCGTGTTCTGCAATCTCGTGGGCGGCCAGGACGAGCTCGTCTTCGACGGGCACTCGGTGGTCTTCGATCCCGAGGGCGGCCTGGTGGCGAGGGCCGCCCAGTTCGAGGAGGGTTTCCTGCTCGTGGACCTGTACCCCGAACAATCCCTCATGCAACGACTCCACGATCCCAGGCCCCGCAAGGAGAACCCCGATCGCAAGCCCGTGGTGATCCAGATCCCACGGGGCGACGAGCCGTCCACCACAGAGCCGGTCGAGCCGCAGATCGAGCCGTCTCTATCAGAGGAGGGCGAGGTGCTAGAAGGGCTGGTTCTCGGCCTCCGCGACTACTTCCGCAAGAACGGGTTCTCGCGCGCCGTGCTCGGCCTCTCCGGCGGCATCGACTCCTCCCTGGCAGCCGCCGTCGCCGTCGAAGCCCTGGGGGCCCGTAACGTAACCGGCGTCCTCATGCCGAGCCGCTACACCTCCGACCTGAGCAACACCGACGCCGCCTCATTGGCCAAAAACTTGGGAATAGACACGCAGACCATCCCCATTGGCCCCGCCTTCGACGCCTACAGGGAGATGATGGAGGAGGCCTTCAAAGGTCTGCCAGAGGACGTCGCGGAGGAAAACCTGCAGAGCCGCATCAGGGGCAACATCCTGATGGCCCTCTCCAACAAGTTCGGTTGGATCGTACTCTCCACCGGCAACAAGAGCGAGATGAGCGTGGGCTACTCGACGCTCTACGGCGACTCCGCCGGCGGCTTCGCGGTAATAAGAGACGTACCCAAAACTCTTGTCTACGGGGTCGCGAGGTACTTCAACGAAAAGAAGGACCGCGAGATCATCCCCGACTCGGTCCTTACCAAGGAACCGAGCGCCGAGCTGCGCGAGGACCAGCGAGACACCGACTCCCTGCCGCCCTACGACGTCCTCGACCCCATCCTCGAGGCCTACATTGAAGAGGACATGGGCGTAGCCCAGATCGTCGCCTCGGGCTTCGAAGAAGAAGACGTCCGCCGCATCGTGCAACTCGTCGACCGCGCCGAATACAAACGCCGCCAGGCCCCCACCGGCATAAAAGTAACGGGCCGCGCCTTCGGCCGCGACCGCCGAATGCCCATAACGAACCGCTACTTCGAACGAAAGTAGCCATCAGCTTTCAGCCATCAGCCAGGAAAAGCTGCCATGCTGACTAGCTCTATCTGCGGAACCTTGCCTGTACCGAGGTTCCGCGGCCTGGGGTGGAGATCACGTCCAGGTCCGCGTTTACCTCGGCGATGCGCTGGCGCATGTAGCGAAGGCCGAGGCCTTGCGGCGGGTTTTTTGTGTCGAAGCCGCGGCCGTCGTCCCTGATGCGGACTATGAGCACCGAGCCCACCTGACGGGACTCCAGGTACATGTTGTCCGCGTCGGAGTGCTTGGCGACGTTCCAGAAGGACTCGACGGCCACCCTGTTCAGGGCGGCGGCCTCCGCAGGGTTTAGCGCTTCGAGGGAGGCAAGGAGGTCGTCGTGGGTTTTGACGCCGAAGTACTCCTCGAACTTCTGCAGGCGCTGGCGGAGGAAATCTCCGGCCCCCGGCCGGCTCTCGCCGCGCAGGGCGGAGATCTCGTCGTAGGGGCGTGAGACGTGGAACTCAGCCCCCTTCGAGACGGCCAGGGCGCTTGCGACCATCGCCCGCGCCCCCTCGTGGTCTCCGCTGCGCTCGGTGTCGAGTGCGGAGCGCAGGGTCAGCGAGATACCGTGCACGTTCTGCTTAACCGTGTCGTGCATCTCGTAGAGGATGCGGCTCTGCCCGCTCTGGCGGGCCGATTCCTCCCTCTCCCGGCCGAGTTGCTTGTTGACCGAGGAGACGAGGCCGACGCGCAGCGCCATATACAGGAGTAGCGTGGTGCATCCGGCGAGCACGTAGGCGGGCAGCGGCGGGTGAAATACGCCCCAGAGGAGCAGGATCGTGAAGTGCAGCGGCGGGGAGAGCGGGCCGAGCCAGTACAGGATCACGCGCCACGGCTGAATCCGGCCCATACTTTCGTCGGCGGATACCTCGGGGGAGGTGGTAGCGGTGAGGCCGAGCAGGATCATGCCGAGCGCCCACAGCATCTCGGGCCAGTTGCCGCTCTGGTAGGGCCCCGCCGAGCGGAGCCCCAGGTAGGCGGCGTCGGCGATGAGCAGCGCGAAGAAACCACCGTTCAGCGAAAGCGAGAAACGGGGCTTCACCCGCGACGAGGCGACCACGAGGCCGAGGAAGAGCAAGGCGGCGTCACAGACGGGCTGGGAGAGCGCAACGGCCGCGTCGCGCACGCCCGAAAGCGCCGCTTCCGCCGCCGCGGGGCCGAGCACGAAATACCAGGTGAGTGTCCCGACCGAGAGCATGACAGCGCCCGCGTCGAGGGCGCTGACCAGAGTGATCCTTCGCGTCGTCAGCGCCACCAGGTACAGCATCGCACCCACCAGCAGCGGGTAGGAGATGGCGTAGGCGATATCCTGCGGCGCCACCGGCGCGGTGACCTGGAAATGGAAGAGCTGGGACGCGCTCCAGAAAGCGATTCCGGCAAGCCGGAAGGCCATGCCCGCCCCCATGAGCCGAAGGAAGGATCTCTCATGGTCCCGCGCGCGGTGCGGCCAGGAGAAGCACGGCGGCGAAAGCTGCCGCGGAGACGGAGAAGACCGTGGCGATCAGGGATTTCGCCCCCGAGTCCTGGGGCAGGAAGGCGAAGACGAGCGCGCCAGCGGCCCAGAAGATCAGGACCGCCGCCGGCGGAATGCGCGGGACGCGAGAACCGCGCAGCCTTCCCGCATCCGAACTTTGCACGTTGCTCCCTCCAGAACTCCGACCCACCAATCCTACCAAACTCGCGCCTCGCGTAGCCGGCCGACAGTACCGCCTGTGCTAGAGTACAGCCTTCCCACGGAAGCGGTTCGGGAGGAGCAGCGCACGGAGTTTCAACCGCTAGGCCCAACGCGTGTAGGGCCGTTCGCGGACGGTCCCTGTTCGAACCTCGTCAGAGACGCTATTATCGTAGACGGGCCATGACGAGGGCGTCGACGTACTCGCCATTGCGGTAGGCGAAACGCCTGTGGGTCCCTTCTATCTCGAACCCGAACCTTTTGTAGAGGCCTATTGCCGGTGCGTTGTCCACGTAGACGCGGAGGTCCAACCGTGTGAGGCCAAGCTGGTTGTCGGCGAGGTCGAGGGCAGCATCCATCAAAGCGGTGCCTACCCCCTTCCCTTGCCAGTCGTCCCGGACCGCGATCCCAAAGTGCCCCGAATGTAGGGTCCTCGGGTTCGTGTAGACGCTGAGCGTGAGTTGCCCGACGACCTCTTCCCCCGCGCAAGCCACCAGGGGATAGCTGCCATCTCGTTCTAGCGCTTCCCGGACTTCCTGCGCCGAAGAGAACGGTACTCCGAGCGTTCCGGCCATGGCCCGCGGGGACGAGTAGACGCGGTGAACAGCCTCGTAGTCTTCCGGTTCGCAGCGCCTGACGACCAGGTCGCACAAACAACTCCTCCTTGCTCAGACGAGACCTTATCTTCGCACAGGCTCACCAATAGGTTTCGCATGTAGATGGGTGCGATTGTGTAAAAAACGCGGCCTGGTGGTATCTGGAATAGTGGATGAATTTTCGAAGGCGAGATTTTAGGAGAGATCCGTGAACCAGAGGAATCTAGGTAGCGAAGGTCTCGTGGTGTCCGAGCTCGGGCTCGGGTGCATGGGAATGAGCGAGTTCTACGGCACAGGCGACGAGAACGAGTCGACGGCGACCATCCATCGCGCCCTCGAGCTCGGGATGAACTTCCTCGACACGGCGGACATGTACGGCCCTTTCACCAACGAGCAGCTCGTCGGCAAGGCCATCGAAGGCAGGCGCGACGAGGTCGTCCTCGCCACCAAGTTCGGCAACGTGCGCGGCGAGGATGGAAGCTTCCTTGGCGTGAGCGGTAAGCCCGACTACGTGAAAAAGGCCTGCGACGCTTCGCTCTCGCGTCTCGGCGTCGACCACATCGACCTCTACTACCAGCACCGCGTGGACCCCGATACCCCCATCGAGGAGACGGTCGGCGCGATGAAGGAGCTCGTCGAGGTTGGCAAGGTCAGGTATCTCGGGCTCTCCGAGGCGGGAACCTGGACCATCCGGAAGGCACACACCGTGCACCCCATCAGCGCGCTCCAGTCGGAGTATTCGCTCTTTAGCCGCGACGTGGAGGACGAGACCCTGCCAACCGTGCGTGAGCTTGGGATCGGCTTCGTGCCGTACAGCCCGCTCGGACGCGGTTTCCTCACCGGACGCTGGCGGAGCATCGAGGACATGCCCGAAGACGATACCCGCAGCGCCCGCTTCCCCCGATTCGCGGAGGAGAACTTCAAGAAAAACCTGGAGCTGGCGGATAGGGTGCGCGAGGTCGCCGACGGCAAGGGCATCACCCCGGGTCAACTAGCCCTCGCGTGGCTGCTCGCCCAGGGTGACGATATCGTCCCAATCCCAGGGACCAAGCGCCGCAAGTACCTCGAAGAGAACGCCGGTGCCGCCGATGTAACGCTCACCGAAGACGACCTCACCCGCATCGAAGAGGCCATGCCCCGCGGCTCCGCCGCCGGCGAGCGCTACTCCGAGGAGCAGATGCAGGCTGTGGGCCGCTAGGGGGACCGCATGACCGATGTGGAGCACATCTCGCGCAAGGAAGCCGGGGTGCCTATAAGCTGGTTCCCCGTCCCCGAGGAGTCAGAGTTGCCCGAAGGATTGCAAGGGCTCTTCCGCAAGGCGCGCGAGAGCATCGGGTTCGTGCCGAACGTCTTCAGGGCCTACAGTTTTCGTCCCGAGCGGCTTTCGGCGTGGTTCAACCACTACAAGCTTCTGCACGAACCCACGGACGAACTCAGCGCCGCAGAACGCGAGATGATCGCCGTTGTCGTCTCGATGGAAAACGGCTGCCTATATTGCCTCGTGGCCCACGGTGCGGCGTTGAGGGAGGCTCTCGGAGACCCGATCCTGGCGGACAGGATAACGCTGGATTACCGTAGGGCTGGCCTCGACGAGAGGCTAACAGCCATCTTGGACTACGCCGTCAAGATCACGAAAGAGCCTCTGGAGTGTTCACCCACAGATCTCGATCGTCTGAAACGTTTCGGCCTCTCGGATGTCGCCTGCTGGGATATAGTGGAGATAGCAAGCATGTACAATTTTACGAACCGTATGTCACTTGCCTGCGGGAAGATTCCCAACGAGGAGTACCACGCGCTCGCCAGATAGATTTCCTGGAGGTGTAAGCGCATGATGCAGGTAATATCTGTTCTAGGGGCGCTAGCCATCCTCGGTGCCTTCGCCGCCAACCTGTTCGGCTGGATAAGGCCCTCCAACCTGTGGTACTCGGTCGCCAACTTCCTGGGTTCTGCCGTGCTGACGGTGGTGGCCGTCATAGATTGGCAACTCGGTTTCATCCTCCTCGAAGGCACCTGGGCCCTGGTGAGCCTCTGGGGCATCTTCGCCGCCCTGCGCGGAAGGGGGGCGCTGCCGGGCGCGCATTAGGCAGGGCCTCAGCCCGAGGTGTTTTGCCGGAAGATCAGGCCCAGGAGCTCCTCCCCGAAGTCCGACGCCGTACTGACATCGCCCGCCCGTATCTCGACGTTGTTCAGGTACTGCAGGCGAAGTACGTCTCCTCTCCGATCGTGCGCTTCCGGGATGATGCCGCCGAAGAAGAGGCCGAAATCTTCCAACCCGGCTGCGGCACCCGGCGTCGCGGGATGGGAGAGGGGGAGGTCCACGTAGACGCAGTCAACACGATGCAGGCTCAGGTCTCGCAGGTGACGATGGACAACTTCTGTCAGGTCGGCCCCGGGTTCCTCGACCCGCACGAACGCAAGGTTGTGATCCTGGCGCACCTCGACGCTGATTCTCGAGTGTTGTGGCGCCGGTTCCGGTGACCCGCCGATCACGCGCCGCAGCCCGTTGTGCCCGACGACGAGCTCTACTCCTTCGAAGTAGGCGACGGGAGGGAAGATCTCACGTTCCGGCTCATCGAGCACGCGCATGTAGAAAAGCGCGACGGAACCGCGGCGCCCCTCCCTCTCGCCACCTATTTGCTTGTACGAGACGGAGGCTGGGATGTAGCCGAGCAAGAACCCGGTCTCCCTCGCCCCGAGCTGCAGGTTTCCCCGCTGGCTGTACGGGTGGACGGCGGTGGCCTCGCTGTACAGGCCGTACATGCCAAGCTCTCCCGACCGCTCGGCCATAAAGGTCTTCATCCTGGGGAAGAGGTGGTGCCCCCGGAAGCGCGGGTCTACGACGGCCTGTCCGGCCTCCCCGACGGGCGAATCGGGATGTTCGACGCTGACGGCCAGGTGCCCAACGAACTCACCCTCCGCCGTTACGGCGACGCAGGAGCGCATCAAGCCCTCCTCCTGGAGCTCCCTGATCCTGTCCGGAAAGTAGATGGAGTCCCAGTCGTAGCTGTAACCGTATGACCGGTAAACACAACGCGAGAGCTCCGAAGACTCCTCGGGACGCATCATCCGGACCTCCAGGGGAACGTCCCCGGAGACGGCCGCCGCCTCTACGGTCCTGCGGTGCTCGTCCTCGGAAAGATGCTCCCTGACGTCGGCGTGCGGAAGATGCTTGCGTAGCTCGACCCTGTTGCCCCGCCGACCGAGGTTCACGAAACGGACCTCGTCGAACGATTCGTGCAGCGCCTCCAGCACTGTTCCGTCCTCTCCGTCCTCCAGACGCGTGTAGTCGAATGGCAGACCCCGGTCCTCCACCGCCACGACCACCTGCCCCGCCCCGCGCAGGACATAAACATCCAGGGAGCCTTCCTCGTCAGAACCGAAGGCGTGCTCGATCACGTTCATGCACACTAGCCCGACGGCCGCGCCTGTTTGCTCTCTGTCCTCAAGGCCGAGCTGCCGGGTTATCCTTTCCACAAACTCGAGCACCGGCGGCAGGAGTCCGGCGTCCGCGGAGACCGTGACTCGGGTGACCTGTTGCTCCTGCGTTGCTTCTATCTCGACCACAAAAACCCTTCTTCGAGCTCCCACGCGCGTCGATCCCATAATTCTCTCAACTCTCGCCCACATCAGCCAATAACGCGGCACGCAAAAGAAGCTGACCTGCTGATATGCTGACTTTGGTGTTGACAGGCTCACTGCGGGAGGGTAGAGTGCTTGCGTTGTGTTGTTGTCGCGTAAAGGACTGAAGGTTTGATGCACGTCACTCGTACGAACATAGGGATTCCGGTGTTCGGGGGAGAGGTGCGTCCCGAGGTCCGCGTGGTCGCGATGAGAACGTGAGCTTCTAGCTCGAAAAAACTTCTCACACGAGGCCCCCGGACCGAGCGGACCGGGGGCTAAAGTTTTGCCCGACGGGTGAATGGTCTCCGGCTCCGTACCCCCAAACCGACGGCATCTGCCCTATCCGGGCGTGACAGAGAGAGCAAAGGAGACAAAGAAATGTTCACCGACTACCAGTACGTGTTGTTGCAGGACCGGACCGCCCGCGAGCGGGACTTCGCCGAGAGGGTGGCCGAACGCGGCCGATACGCGCGCTCGCCCGGAGAACCCTCGCTGCGGGCCAGGCTGGCCCGCAGGCTCTTCGCCCTGGCGGTCGCCGCCGAGCGCGAGGAGACCTGGCGGCTGGTCTGGGAGAAGCTGGAGGCCAGGGGACGCCTTTAGAGCTGTCAGCGGTCAGCTAGTCAGCTTGTGGCTGACTAGCTGACCGCTGTAACAGAGGCGCCCTCCTGGGCCGGTCTTACAGGAGGTGTGGTTGTGAAGGCATTGGAACTGAGAAACGTAGAGAAGAGCTTCAAGAAGCGGCGGGGGGAGGTGGTGCGCGCGCTCGATGAGGTCTCGCTCTCGGTAGGGAAGGGGGAGGTCGTTGGAATCCTCGGGCCCAACGGGAGCGGGAA
Organism: Actinomycetota bacterium; assembly: GCA_046734875.1. Classification (GTDB taxonomy): domain Bacteria; phylum Actinomycetota; class Rubrobacteria; order Rubrobacterales; family Rubrobacteraceae; genus Rubrobacter_D. The sequence goes on from JBKPSF010000254.1 coordinate 20,356, forward strand.
GAGCACGCTGGTGCGTGTGATCTCCACGCTCGTCCTTCCCGATTACGGAGAGGTCGAGGTCTTCGGCATCGATGCGACGCGGCATCCCAAACAGGTGCAGCGCTCCATGAACCGGGTCAGCGTCGAGGCCAGCTTCTTCAAGAAGCTCTCGGCGATGGAGAACCTGCTCTACGGGGCCAAGCTCTACGGCGTAACCAGCGCCGAGGCGCGGCCGAGGATAGCGGAGATCCTGGACAACATCGGCTTCGCCCGGAAGCGGGCCACCGAGCCGATGGAGCACCTGAGCCGTGGTATGCAGCAGAAGATAGCGCTCGCCAGGGCGCTTCTCACGAGCCCGGTCCTGATGCTCCTCGACGAGCCGACCACGGGCCTTGATCCCCGGAGCAAGAAAGACGTGCAGACGTTTATCAGGAGGATACGCGACGCGCACGACTCTTCGATCCTGCTCTGCACCCACGACATGGGCGAGGCCGAGGAGCTGTGCGACCGCGTGGGCATCATGATGGACGGCAGGATACTGGCCCTCGAGGAGTCCGAAGACCTCAAGCGCCGCTACGCGACGAACGGGCGGGTGCCCACGATGGAAGAGACGTTCATGGCCGCGACGGGCTACTCGGTCGAGGAAGCCAGCGCGGAGGAGGAATAGAGAGATGAGAGGCACGCTAAAGCCCCTCTGGCTGACGGAGCTAGTAGCCGTCTGGGGCTACGTACAACGAAACTACTTTCTGACCAAGCGCTACTTCATGTGGGAGTTGGTGTGGCTGACGTTTACCACCGTCGAAGCCATGTCCATCGTCTTTATAGGGGCTGGCGTGGATGAGGTCGGTGGCGGAAACGGGACGATAGACGTCCCTTACGTCATGACCTTCTTGCTCGTAGGAGCGCTGATCTGGAGCTACCTGTCGATGATCTTCGACGTGCTCTCCGAGACGGTGCAGTGGGAGCGTTGGGAGGGGACGATAGAGTATACGTTTATGAGCCCGACGAGCCGGGTCACCCACCTCCTGGGCATGGGCGTCTACGCCATCGTCTACGGCATCATTCGCACCGCGATCGTCTTGGTGGTCGCGATGCTGGCTTTCGACCTCGACCTCTCGCAAGCCAACTACGGGGCGGCCCTGGTGGTGCTCGCCGTGTGCAGTATCTCGCTCGTCGGGTTCGGGGTGGTCGCTGCCGTGATGCCGCTGCTCTCCCCGGAGAAGGGCCAGCAGGTGACGTACATCATCTCGGCCATATTGCTCCTCGTCTCGGGCGTCTACTACCCCGTCAAAGTGCTCCCCGAGTGGATGCAGGTGATGGCTCAGTTCTCGCCGGTCACCTACGGTCTAGAAGGCTCTCGCGCGGCGCTCCAGCAGGGCACCGGCGTCGCCGATCTCTGGGGCAGCATCTGGCCGCTGCTGGTTATGGGCGTCGTCTTCGTACCGCTCGGTATCTTTATCTTTCACCTCGGGGAGAGCTACGCCAAGCGGACCGGCAAGCTGAAGAGGAGCGGATAGGTCAGCAAGTCACTACCGCGCGCGGCTCCCCAGAGACGCCCCGCGATGTTGACGATGATCCTGTTGTGCCGCTTGGTGGCACCGACCATCGCGAAGATCTCGCCGCCCAAGTATTCGTGACGAACGGTTGCGCTCTCTTCTAGCTTAAGGTACTCCTCGACGGTCAACGAGTCGTGCGATGCGGTCGGCTCTGCCCTGCCGGCCGACCGGCCGGCGGGGCGTCATCACGGACATCGGCTGCCAGGGTTGTTGTATTTCTCGTCCTGGCGCCATCGGTAGAACTCGCCGCGGGTCATGGCCTTCTTGCCTGGGTGGGTCGCGGTGTGGACGGCAAGGTAGCGGTCGTAGGCGTTCTCGCCGGAGATCTCCTTGAGGTACTCCCAGATGGCGACGAGGTGATCTTTCATCCCTGCCTATCTGGCCCCCACGGGCTCGCGTTCCACCTCGTTGCCCTCGGAGTCGAGGTGGGATTCCTCCCAGGGAGCCTCGCTCATCTCGGGCTGCTTGCCGCCCCAGATCAGGCCGTACCAAACGCGGGCCGCGTCGGCGATGACGATGATGATCATGGCCGCGAAGAGGATCGAAAGCACGCCGTCCACCGTGGTGTTGACCAAAATTTGGTGCGCGTCCTGAATGCTCTCGGCCTTGAGCGCCAGCAGGGTGTCGCTGAGTTTATCGGCCTTGATGGATTCCACTGCGGCGGCCCTCTGGGCGAAGAATCCTATGGCCGGGTCAGGGGAGAAGATCTTCTGCCAGCTCGCCGTGAGCGTGACGGCCGCATCCCAGGCGAGCGGCAACCCCGTGACCCACGCGTAGCGCAGCTTGCCCATCTTTATGAGAATAGTCGTGCCGACCGTCAGGGCGACGGCGGCGAGGAGCTGGTTGGCGATGCCGAAGAGCGGGAAGAGCTGGTTGATGCCGCCCAAAGGGTCGTTTACGCCGGCGTAGAGGAAGTAGCCCCAGCCTCCCACGATAAGGGCGCTGGCTATCAGGTTGCCGGGCAGCCAGGAGGTGCGGGCGAAGGGTCGCCAGACGTTGCCCACGAGGTCCTGGATCATGAACCTACCCACCCGCGTCCCCGCATCCACGGTGGTCAGAATAAACAAAGCTTCGAACATGATGGCGAAGTGGTACCAGAAGGCCTGAAGGGCTGTGCCGCCGATGACGGAAGAGAAGATCTGGCTTATCCCCACGGCGAGGGTCGGGGCCCCGCCGGTCCTGCCGATGATGCTCTCCTCGCCGACGGCATTGGCAGTATTCGTGAGCGTCTGGGGGTCTACGGAGAACCCGAAGCTGCTCACGGCCTGGGAGGCCGACTGCACGGTGTCGCCGAGGAGGACGGGGTTGGCGTTCATCGCGAAGTACACGCCGGGGTCGAGAACCGTCGCCGCGATGATGGCCATAACGGCCACGAACGACTCCATGAGCATGGCGCCGTACCCGATCATGCGCACCTGCGACTCTTTCTGGATGAGCTTGGGTGTCGTCCCGGAAGCGACGAGCGAGTGGAACCCCGAAAGCGCTCCGCAGGCGATGGTGATGAACACGAATGGGAAGAGCGCGCCTGCGAAGACGGGCCCAGCGCCGTTGAAGGCGAACTCGGTGAACTTGGGCATTTGCAAGGGAGGCAGCGTTATCGCTATGCCGACCGCGAGCAAAGCTATGGTCCCGATCTTCATAAAGGTCGAGAGGTAGTCACGCGGAGCCAGCAGGAGCCACACGGGCAGCACCGAGGCGACGAAGCCGTAGACGATGAGGGCGAAGACGAGCTGGTTGGCACTGAAGGTCCAGAAGCCGGCGTAGGCGGAGGACTCGGAGATCCAACCTCCCCCGAAGATGGCGAGTATGAGTAGCGCAACCCCGATGACCGTAACTTCAAGCACCCGCCCCGGACGCAAGTAGCGCATGTACACGCCCATGAGCAATGCTATGGGGATGGTCATGGCGAGCGAGAAGGAGCCCCACGGCGACTCGGCGAGCGCGAGCACGACGACGAGCGCGAGGACGGCGAGCAGGATGACCATGATGGAGAGCACGGCGATGAGCGCGGCCGCCCCACCGACGGGCCCTATCTCCTCCCTCGCCATCTGACCTAGAGACTTGCCGTCCCTCCGCATGGAGAAAAAGAGCGTGGTCATGTCCTGCACGGCACCGGCGAGTATGACGCCGACGATGATCCAGATGGTCCCTGGCAAGAATCCCATCTGCGCGGCCAGGACGGGCCCGACGAGCGGCCCGGCCCCCGCAATGGCCGCGAAGTGGTGCCCGAAGAGCACCCGCTTGTCCATGGGCTCGAAGTCGCGCCCGTTGTTCAATCGCTCGGCTGGCGTCGCCCGCGAATCGTCAGTCCCGAGCACCCTGTTCTGTATGAACCTGGCATAGAACCTGTAAGCTATGGCGTAAGACGCGATCGCCGCAAAGAGCAGCCACCCCGCGTTGATCGTCTCCCCGCGCGAGAGGGCCAGCATCCCCCAGCAAAGGGCCCCAACGAGCGCGACGACGACCCAGATACCGTACCGACGAAGACCGTTATTCATATTTCCTCCACCCTTGCCGAAGCATGCGCTTCTCATCATAGCGAAAATTCGTGCCGAAAGCGGAAAGGGGCAACAGGTGTCAGGCTTCAGGCATCAGCGCGGTTTGCCAGGCGTCACGCTCTGGTCGGTGGCATGATGTTTCCCCTGTGGTGCGTGTTGGTCAGCTCCGACCGAAGTAGATGAAAGGAGGCAGACGTGAGAAGCATAGTAATCACCGGGGTTTCGACGGGGATCGGCTACGGTACTGCGAAGGAGTTCGTGCGCCGCGGCTACATGGTCTTCGGGAGCGTGCGTAAGGAGGAAGATGCCAGGAGGCTCGCGGCCGAGTTTGGTCCGCGCTTCGTCCCGCTTGTGTTCGACGTGACAGATCCCGAGGCGGTGCGGAGGGCGGCCGGTGAGGTGGGGGAGGCGTTGGGTGGCTCGACGCTGGCCGGCCTGGTAAACAACGCGGGGACGGCGGTCGGTGGTCCGCTCGCGCTGCAGCCGCTCGGTGAGGTCGGGAAGCACTTCGAGATCAACGTGGTCGGTTTGATCTCCGTGACCCAGGCCTTCCTGCCGCTCCTCGGGATGGGAAGTGCGAGGGTCGAGGAGCCGGGCAAGATCCTCAACATAGGCTCGACCGGCGGCAAGATCGCCATGCCCTTCATCGGCGCGTACGCGGGCACCAAGCATGCCGTCGAGGGGATCTCCGACTCGCTGAGGAGGGAGTTGCTGCCTTACGGCATAGACGTCATCCTCATAGAACCTGGAGCGGTGAGGACGGAGATCTGGGACAAAGGCGCCGCGCAAGCGGGAAGGTACACCGACACCGACTACGCCGAGCCGCTAGACAATTTCCGGCGCTACGCCGAAGGCCTGGCCAAGAGCGGGTTCCCGCCGGAGGAGTTCGGCCGTCGCGTCGTAAACATCTTCGAGAAGGAGCGGCCGAGGGCCAGGTACGCGATCGTGCCTGGCAAGTTCACCCACTTCACCATCCCAAGGCTCCTCCCCAACCGCTGGCTCGACCGGCTCGTCGCCAGAAACCTGGGCCTTACGGACGCTGGGAGAGCAACCTCGGGGCGGTAAGGCACACGGCGAAGGCCAGGACGGCGCAGATAAGGGTGGGGTAGACGAGTATCTCAAGCGGTGTCGTGCCCATGCTCAGGCCGAAGACCGTCTTCAGGGCGTCGTCCGTGTAGGCGAAGGGAACGAAGCCCCGCAGCGTCTGCAGGATGCCCGTCGGGTGCTGGTTGCGGAAGAAACCCGAAACGTAGATCAGGGGGAACAGTATGGCCGTCGCGTAGAGGAGTACGTCGGCTGGCGACGAGGTGAAGTTGGCGATAAAGATGCCGATACAGTTTGCCGTAACGAGCGTCGCGAAGACGGCGATGGTGGCCGCGAGTGCCCAGATCAGGGGTACGGGGTGCAGCACGTAGACGATCAGTAGCGCTGGGAAAAGCTGCACGAGATCCAGGACCGCGTTGACGGCGAGGACCTCGAAGACGATCCTGTACGGCGAGAGCGGCGTGAGCGCGACCCGAGCGAGGATGCCGTCGTTCAGGTCTATGGTCAAACTCTCGCCCGCCCCGAAGGTCCCGGCCATCACGGCCACGATGCCCACGACCGCGGCGGCGTACTTCGCCGGCATGCCGCTCGCCGCGACGGGCACGATGATGGCAATGGGATACAGCATCTTGAGGAGCAGCGCGAACCTCCTGGAGAAGAACAGCGCCACGTCCTTCTTCCAGTAAGCGTCGGGCCGGTCAAACCTCATCCCGCAAGGCCTCCCCCGTGAGCTTGACGAACACGTCCTCCAGGTTCGGCCTCTCGACCGAGAGGTTCACGATGTCCCCGCCGGCGCCCACGATGCCGGCGACCACGTCGGCGACCACGCCGGGACGCTCGTCGCAGTGGATAACCAGGTCCCGTCCTTCAGGGACGATGCGCTGCACGCCCTCGACCCCGGCTACGGACCCGTACTCCACCGGGTTGCGCAGCGTCGCGACCATCCGGCTTACGCCCTTTACGGAGGAGATGAGTTCTTCCGGGGTACCTTCGGCGACCAGCCTGCCCCGGTGCAGGAAGGCGGCCCTGTCGCACAGGGACTCGACCTCGTCTACCTGGTTGCTCGCGAGCAGGATCGCCACGCCCTCGTCAGCGAGATCCCTGATCCTCCGCTGGTAGGCGAGCTGCGAGGTGTAATCCAGCCCGAGCGAGGGCTCGTCGAGAAGCAGCACCTCGGGCCCGTGCGCGAGGGCTTCGATCAGGGCCAGCTTTTTGCCCATCCCGTACGAATAGGTCTTGACCTTGTCGCCGGCGTACTCGGCGAGGTCGAAGTACCCGAAGAGTTCGGCGAGCGCGCCCTCGGCCTTGCCCTCGTCCATCCCGTAGGCGCGGGCGAAAAAGTAGGCGTTGGCCATCCCCGTAAGATCGTCGTAATGCGTCGGACGGTCCACCATCAAACCCAGGCGCGCCCTGACCCTCCGCTTCTCCTCCAGGCCGTCGAGCCCGCCCACGCGGAAGCTGCCCCGATCGGGAACTATAGCCGTAGAAAGCACGCGCAGGAGCGTGCTCTTGCCCGACCCGTTCGGTCCCATCAGGCCGAAGACCTCGCCTGGTGCGACGGAGAAGCTCACGTCCGAGACCCCGCGCCCGCTGGACTTGTACAGGCGTCCCACGTTCTTCGCCTCCAGGGCTGGTGGGATGCTCTCTGTATGCGATCTCATGGCACGAGAATTGTAGCGCCCTACCATCAGGATGGTTGTTAAAGCGATCAACAAGGGTATCAACAAACCTACACATTACGAACGCGGCGAGGAGGAGAGCCCCAAACGAACACAACAAGCTGAAATGCTGAAGTGCTGAAATGCTGCAAGGAGGACGGATGGCTGACGGTACGAAGGTGGCGGTACTGGGGACGGGGATCATGGGCGCCGCGATGGCGCGCAACCTCCTCTCCGAAGGCATGGAGGTAAGCGTCTGGAACCGCTCGCGAGAGAAGGCCGAGCCGCTCGAAGAAGATGGCGCCGAGGTCGCAGACAGCCCGTCGGAGGCCGCGAGCGACGCGGACTTCCTCCTGACCATGCTCGCCGACGCTGACGTCATACAGGAGGCCGTCGGGAACGGCGTCCTCCCCGCGCTCGCCGAAGGCGGCGTGTGGCTCCAGATGAGCACGGTCGGAGAAGACGGCAGCGGGCGGCTCGCCGAGATCGCCAACGAGCACGGCGTCCCCTACGTCGACGCGCCCGTTCTCGGGACCAAACAACCCGCGGAGCAGGGCCAGCTCGTCGTGCTCGCCTCCGGACCGGAGGAGGTCAGGGAGCGGAGCGAGCCCGTCTTCGACGCCGTGGGGAGCAAGACCGTTTGGCTCGGCGAGGCCGGCGCCGGCAGCCGCCTCAAGCTCGTGATCAACAACTGGATCGTCGGCATCCTCGGCGTGCTCGCCGAGACCGTCGCCTTCGCCAGGTCGGTCGGCGTCGACCCGTCGAAATTTCTAGAAACCATCGAGGGCAGTCCGCTCGGCCTCCCCTACGCCCAGCTCAAGGGAAACATGATGATCGAGGAGACCTTCCCCACCAGCTTCTCCGCCAAACTCGCCCGCAAGGACGCCGGCCTCGTCCTCGGCGCCGCAGAAGCCCGCGACCTCCAGATGCCCATAGCCGAAGCCGTCGCGGCCCGCTTCGACGAGGCCATACAGGCCGGGCACGGCGAAGAGGACATGGCGGCTGTCTACCGGGCGATGCAGGTATAATCCCGCTGCAAACTCTAGGCGAGGAGATCGCGCATGGCCCAGACAAAAGAGATCACCTGGGACCCCGAAGCCGACCGCAGGATCAAACGCAGCCCCTTCCTGATGCGCCGCTTCATCCGCAAGCGCATCGAAGACCGCGTAGCCTCCCGTGGGCGCACCCACGTCACCGAAGCCGACGTAGACGAAAGCGCAAACATGTACCGCCAATACCGTTTCAAGTAACCCCAACATCCTGTAGGGCGGTTTGCGACCGCCCAAATACGTACCGGTAGGCGACGGGGGCGTTTCAGAAAAACGCCCCCGTCGATTCGACCTCGATGCGTTTCGTGTCTAACGTCTGGTCGCGACCACCTCCAGGTAGTCCGCGGGCCAGATGGCCGTCCCGTCCTTCGAGCGGTTGTGGCGCTCGGCCAGGGAGATCAGATCCCCCTCGAAGGCCGCTTGCTGTTCTTCGTCTAGGGTTCCGAGCGCCTTGTTCAGGGGGCCATAGTAATCCAGCATGAACTCCACGTGGTGCCGGGCCGACCTAAAGCGCCACATGAAGCTGCGCCGCCTGCTCTCCAGCGAGGACACACCCTCGCCCAGCAGCTCGCCCAATCCCTCCTCTGTCCCCCACCTGAAGGGGGGATTGAGACCGGCCGGGGGTGGCACGTACTTGCCCATGGTCCTGAACAGGTCTCCCACGTAGCTATCGGGCGCCCAGCTCGCGAGCCCGATCTTGCCCCCTGGCCTCACCACCCGCAGCAACTCATCGGCGGCCTTCTGCTGGTCGGGGGCGAACATGACGCCTAGGGTGGAGAGCACTACGTCGAAGGAGGCGTCCTCGAAGGGAAGGTTCTCCGCGTCGCCCTCGACGAAATTTATCGGGACGCCTTCGGCTTCGGCCCTCCTTCTACCCTCCTCCAGCAGCATGGGGACGTAGTCTAAGGCGGTCACCTCGCCGAAGCGCCTTGCGGCTGCCAGGGCTGCGTTGCCGTTGCCGGAGGCCACGTCGAGCACGCTCTGGCCAGGTCGAAGGTCCACGGTCTCGGCCAACTGCTCGCCCATCATGAGTAGCGTCACGCCGACCTTGCCGTAGTCGCCGGTGGACCAGGCCTTCTGCTGGCGCCCCTTGATGGTCGTCAAGTCAGGTGTTTGTTGTGTGGTCATTTTCTCTTTACTCCTCTCGGATAGGTTGCATTGCTCTGAGACCTTACGTCTTCGCCATAGAGCTCCTCTCTTCCGGTTCGTCGCCCAGTGGCGCTCAGTTCGACAGCGGCTGCCAGTCGGGGCGGGAGTCTTCGGCGACGTTGTAGGTGAGGTTGGTCATCGGTCCGGAGCCGTCCAGGGCGCCTACGGTGTAGATCTCGAAGTTGACGGGCTGAGAGTCGAAGTCGGGGGGCCGTCGGCTCGAGAAGGCTATCCGCTTGCCGTCAGGGGACCAGACGGGGTCCCTGTCCTCCGCCGGGTTGTTGGTGAAGTTGGCCTGGCCCGTGCCGTCGGCGTTCATCTTGTAGACCTCGAAGTCGAGGTAGGGGTTGCTGTCCCGGCTGCTCGTGAAGGCTATCTTCGTGCCGTCCGGGGACCAGGAGGGTTCGGAATCGATCGCGTCGTTAGAGGTGAGCTGCGAGACGGTCCCTGAGCCCGGGAGGGTCACGAAGATCTCCGAATCCCCTTCCGGGTTCTGGGGGGTCTTCATAGTGCTCGCGAAGACGATTTTGCCGTTGTTGCCGGGAAAGCCCGCCTCCGCCTGCCGCGCCACACCCCCCAAAGCCACCACGCCGGCCAGCGCCACCCCAAGCCCGAGGCCCAGGAGCAGGGCGCTCCTCTTCTTGCGTGATACTGCTTTGTGTGTTGTCGCCTGGATTGTCATTTTCGAGTACCTTTCACTAGATCCGTTCGCCGTGAAGTTGTTGCTAGGGTTTCGTTCGCTCTTGCTCGTTTTCCAGCGTCGTTCGTCCTTGTCTCTCGATGTTCGTAACCGTCTGTCTAAGGGCACCCATCACAGGCTCTGTCCTATGGCCTGCAGGGCCCACAGCGCCGCCATGCCCCCGCCGAGAACCAAGAGAACATTTCTGGTGCGCCAGGCGATCAGGGCCGCTATCAAGCCGGCGAGCAGCCGCTCGTTGCCCACGGAAACGTCCAGGGCACCGTCCTGGTAGAAGAGCAGCGGGATTACTACCGCAGAGAGCACCGCCGCGGGCACGAACCGAAGCGCCCGCTCCAGGAACGACGGCACCTCCACACGTCCCAGGAGCGCTATGAGCGAGAGGCGCAGCGCGAAGGTGACAGCGCCGGCTCCCAGTATCGCCAGCCAGAATGTTGTGGTGCTCATTTGTTTCTCCTTTCGATCACGCTCTCGGCTACGAGGCCGCCCGAGACGCCCACGAGGGCAGCGGTTATAAGGCCGAGGTTCAGGGGCATGGAGGCGGCGAAGAGCGCCGTCACGCCGGCAATGAGCGCGGCGGCCCCGGACGCGCGGTCCTTTACGGCGGGAACGGCGAGGGCGATAAAGATCAGGGGCAGGACGAAGTCCAAAGACCACCCTTCGGGCACCCACGAGCCTAGATAGACGCCGCCCACCGTGCCCGCCAACCACACGCCCACGAGCGGCAGCGCCACGCCGAGGAAGTACCAGTGCCTGGCGTGCTCTTCTATTTCCCCTCGGTCGAAGCGCGTGATGGCCTCGGCGAAGGCCTGGTCGATGATCAGGTAGGAGAGAAGCGCCTTCCATCCGGCCGAGAGGTTCTTGAAGTGGGGCGCAAGCGAGGCGCTGTAGAGCACGAACCTGAGATTGATCACCAGCACGGTAAGCACGACCACCGCAACGGAAGCGCCCGCCGACACCAGCGGCAGCGCGGCCAACTGCGCGGCCCCGGAGAGAATGAACGCCGACATCCCCAGCGCCTGGAGCGTCGAGAGCCCGCTGCCCGCCGCCGCCGTGCCGAAGGCCAGCCCGAGCGGGACCAGGGCGAGCGCGACCGGCGCTATGGCCCTGGCGCCGGAGAGGAACACAGCCCCTGGGTAGACGGAGATGCGGGGCATCGCCGTCTCCTGGTCCGGGGAACGGGCCGGGCTTCGAAGACCGATCCCTCTGCTTGCTGTTTTGGTTGTGGTTGTCATTGCTGTCTCCTTCGTTTTTCGCGGGATCGCTTGGCGCCTTCTTATGCGGCGCGTCCGAGATCTTGCTGAGGATCAGCCGGCTCTGGCGCCTGCAGCGGCATGCGGACGAGGTAGGCGCCGTCGTCGAACGCGCGCCTGGACCCGGCGAACGTGGCCCCGATCAGGCCTAGCATCGGACGGTTGTCCGTGAGCACCGAGCCCACGAAGGTCTCGACGCCCCGGCGCCTGGCATCCGCGGCCAGCTCGCGCAGCAGCGCCTTGCCGACGCCCTTCGACTGCCAGCCGTCTTCGACCACGATCGCCATCTCGGCCTCGCCGCCGCCGAGCATCGCGTACATGGCGTGGCCGACGACCTTCCCGTCAGCGACGGCGACGAGAAATTCTTTGTCGGTCCGGTCTGCGTTTAACATGAGCGCAAGCATCCACTCGGGCACGCTGGGAAACGGCGTGTGGAACCTGCGGTGGATGGTCTCGGCGGAGGAGCGGGAGAACATTCCCCGCAATCCCTCAACGTCCAAGGGTGTCGCAACCCGTATGGAGAGCCGCGTTTCAGTCCGCGGTCCTCGCCCGGGAGTTGGTCCTGTCCCCTCTTCTACCGGAACGGTTGTCGTGACTTCCCTCGAATCTCCTGTGATCCTGGTTATCGAATCGTTCATCGTTTGCTCCTCTTTCTTCCGTAGGGGGCGGGGCTAGTCGTGGCCCCGCCCCTGTTCGATCTCGCAAACTTCGACCGGATGGGTGCGCTATCCGGTGATGCCCAGGCGCTTACCGAGCAGCCCCGCGTACCTGGCGAGCTCCCACCTCAGGTCCCGCGCCAGTCGGAAACCCCCGCCGCGGTTCGCGCGCAGCGCCTTCTCCATGCGGATGGCCGACACCTCTTGCCTTATCTCTTCGGGGCGTTGCCGCCAGGCCTCCTGCTGAACCATTCCGTACATCTCGTTCTCTCCTCTCGTTTGCTTCCTCTGCCTTGCACACTCCATTCAAGCGGGCGGGAGGAAAAACGACTTCGCCCGTTCGGGCCATGTTCCGAGCAAGAAGAAAGATGGCCCGTTCGGGCCATGCGGGGTAGATAGGCGCAAGGAGCAGGCTCAGATGAGATCGAGCCGGGCAGCTTGCGCGACCGCAGCGTGGTAAGAGATCCTGGGCTGACGGCTGATGACCGAAAGCTGATACCAATTCCGCCTGAACGGGAGCGCTTTGTGGCTATGTGCGCATGGGAAGCCCTCCTCCTCATCCGTCATTCCCGCGAAAGCGGGAATCCACCGGTAGTAAAAGAGGTAGGCCCTCCAACACAGACGTCGCCATTCACACGGACTTGGCGTGACAGAGCGAGTTGCGAAGGGTCAACCTCCGCAACTCGCTCTAGACCGGTTCGCCTACTTCTTCACCTTGAACGTCCAGGTCTTGGACTGGTTGCCCGCGGTGTTCGGGTCCTGGTCGAGCTGGTCGCCCGCCAGGTCCCTGGCCCCTGTGGTCACCGTGGCCACGTAAGTAGCCCCGGCCTTGAGGTCCAGGTTGGGGTTGAGCGTGGCCTTCTTGGTCGCGGGGTCGTAGCTCACCGCGGCCGCAACGTTGGTGGTGGTGCCCGACTTCCTGAGCCTGAAGGTGGTGGTGTTGATGGTGCTCGCCTGCATCGCCTCGGAGAAGGTGGCTGTTACGTTGGTTCCCCGAAGGACCCCCGTGGCGTTGTTGGCCGGGCTCGTGCCCGTGACGCTTGGCGCCGTACTGTCGATTGGCGGCGTCCCGCCGATGACCTTCAGGGTGAAGGCGTCCTCCGAGTTTTCCGCCCCTGTGTCAGCGACCGCGATCTGGTAGGTGGTGCCTGCCGTGGCGTTGAATGTCACCTTGCTGCCGTGGACTTCGGGACAGGAGTTCCTGTCCTCAGCCACCCGGCCCAGGGTGCTTATGTCGGAGCCGGTGTAGACGGCGAGGATGCTGTCTATGTTGGTCTGGCAGGTGTTCATCTCCACCTGGCCGGAGAAAGGAGCCGTCCAGCTGTACCACACGGAGTGCTCCCCGTAGAACCAGAAGCCGTCGGGAGAGGTGGCGTAGTGATCCGGCTCGTCGAACTCCCTCGTTGCCGACAGCGTCGACCCTTCGACCGTGGCGCTGCTACCGCTGAGGGTCTGCGCGCTTGAGAAGTAGTCGTTTAAGGGGGGATCGTGGGGCGCGTCCAGGGTGAACGTTCCCTCGCTGGCGCTACCTGACCCGGCGACCACGATCCGGTAGTTGGTTCCTGCCACCGCGTTGAAGCTCAACTTGCTTCCTCGCTCGTTGAATGCGTTGCAGGCGTCGTCGTCGCTGGCGACCTGGCTCAGGGAGCCGACGGCGCTGCCGGTGTACACGGCGAGGACGGTGTCGAAGCTGCTGATGCAGGTGTCCATCGTCACCGGGCCGGAGAAGGGCGCCGTCCAGCTGTACCACACCGAGTTCTCGCCCAGCGAGCTGCCGTTGGCGGGCAGGTGGTCCGGCTCGCCGGATTCCCTGGTGGCAGCCCCGTTTATGCCGTTTGCGTTAATGCTGGCGCCGCTGAGCGACTGGGGGGAGCCGAAGCTGTCGCCGGGGGGCCTTACACGCGCGGCGTCGGCTATGTTGATCCTGTTCCCCGTGACCGTGCCTCCCGGTCGGGTATCCGTTATGGGGGTACTCGTCCACTGCAAGTCGAACAAGTTCCCTGTAACTCCCCTGTTGGGGTCCTTCTCGTCGAGGAGCGCAAAGGCCCCCGCGACGTGCGGCGCCGCCATGGAGGTGCCGGAGTCGGAGGCGAACGCGCCCCCCGGCACGGACGAAAAGATGTTCGTTCCAGGCGCGAGCAGGTCGACCATAGGGGCCATGTTGGATTGAGTAGCTATGGTGTCCTGCTTCGTCGTGTTACCGACGGTGATCGCGCTCGATATGCACCCCGGGGCGCCCACGGCGTCGGTGAAGCCGTCGTTGCCCGCGGAGATCACGGTCGCGATGCCCGCGGCCCTCAGGTTGTCGATCAAGGCTTTGGTCGCCATGATGTCCGGACCGTCCGCATCGCAGTAGTCGGTGAACTGGCCGAACCCCAGGCTCAGATTCACCGCGGCAAAGTCGTACGTGTTCCTCAGCTGGTAGACCCGCTCCAGAGCCTTGTTCACGTCTCTCAAGTCGCCCTTGGTGCAAGGGTCCACTCCTAGCTTGGTGCAATCCGTGCCCGTCGCCCGGTGGAAGACCTGGACCGCCATGATGTTGGCGTTCGGCGCCACGCCGGAGGAGTTGAGCCCC